>WOZM01000048.1 GCA_011620265.1 Paracoccaceae bacterium | reverse complement strand
CCCCAGCCACCAATTCTCTGAGCAATGTCGATAGGGACCGTAGGGGCGTCTGGCTTCTCCGAGCGCCCCACGTAATGCCCCGCCTGCTAGCGGCTGCTGCGGGGTCTCTCCGGGGCGCTGGGCGGGGTGCCTGAGGGGATTGGGCATGCATACTGCAGAACAGGGGGCGGTGAACCGCCCCGGGTTTGCCGGAGGCTGTCTGATTTAAGTTACGCGGCCATGGTCTGAGTTTCCAGGGCCGCGTGGTAGTTTGCTTCGGCCTCTGCTGGCGGGATGTTTCCGATGGGTTCCAGCACGCGGCGGTTGTTGAGCCAGTCGACCCATTCGAGGGTGGCGTATTCCACGGCGTCCAAGCTGCGCCATGGCCCACGACGGCGAATGACCTCTGCCTTGAAAAGACCGTTGAGCGGCTCGGCCAGGGCGTTGCCTGCAGGCAGGTCTGCTCTCGGCTCGGAACCGCCGCTGGCCGAGCTGTCCCTGAGGCCCGACCCTATGCCGGCTCCGCCAGCCGCCTTTCCCACATCGCCTTGAACGCGGGGCGGGCATGGCAGGCGGCGAGCCAGGTCTCGATCTCGGGATAGGCCGATAGAAGCCCCGGCTCGGCCTGGGCGTAGCGCAGGATCTCGGCCATGTTGATGTCGGCCACGGTGAAGCGGCCGCCGACCATGTGCCCGTGTTCGCGCAGATGCGAGTTGAGAACGCCGAGCGGCCGGCGCAGCCGCGCTTCCTCGGCGGCGATCTCGGCCTGGCCTTCGGGGCTTTTCGCGCGGCCCTCGGCATGGACAAACATGATGGCGAGCGCGTGGGATTCGATCGCGGTCATGCCGTAGAGCGCCCATTGCTCCATCAGCGCGTTTTCCTTCTCGTCGGCGGGGGCCAGCGGGCCGCCGGCCTTGCGGGCGATGTAGAGGTTCATCGCGAGCGATTCCGACAGGACGAAATCGCCGTCCCTCAGGACCGGCACCGCGCCGGCCGGGCTGATCGACAGGAACCCCGGCGAAAGCGTGTTGAAGGGCGCGTCCTCGGCTTCGTGATCGGGTAGCCGGTAGCTCTGGATCACCGGGACGTGTTCGTGCGGCATGTCGAGCTCGTTCAGGAGCCAGAAGGTGCGCGAGGCGCGGCTGCGGTAGACGCCGTAGATGGTCAGCATGGTCTTCTCCCTAGGATTGGTCGCCCATTGCTAGCGCGAAGCCGCGCGGAGCGGTAGACCCCGCGCGCGCCCGTCCTGCGCCCCGCATTCCGACCGTGTTCGGGCGGGTGGGTCGGGGAACGGCGGTCATACAGGGGGGGGGGCATCCGCGCCGCGGTCTCCGGCCACCGGACGATCCGTGTCGAGGGATTGCCGCGATCCCGACCATTCTTGCGGCAATCTGACCCGAATCAAGGTCGTCCGGGCCGAAAAGTGCAAGCAATCCCAAGGTCGCAGGGGAATGGAGAGGTGCGATGAGGGAAGAGGTGACTCAAACGGCCGGTGACGCGGTGGAGGCGATGACGGGCGCGGAGGCGCCGGGGGGCAGCCCGAAGGCATCGCGGCGCCGCCCAAGGGCCGCAAATCGCCCAACGGCGCGGCCGCGAAGGGTCCGAAGAGCTTTCCCCTCGTCAACGCCGACGCCATTCGCCACGCCTTCGAGAGCGGCACCTATCCCTATTCCCGCAAGATGGCGCGGGCCGCCTACGAGGCCGAAAAGGCCCGGCTTCAGGCCGAGATCCTCAAGGTCCGGATCTGGGCGCAGGAGACCGGGCAGAAGTTCGTCATCCTCTTCGAGGGCCGCGACGCCGCCGGCAAGGGCGGCACGATCAAGCGCTACATGGAGCACCTGAACCCGCGCTTCGCCCGGGTCGTGGCGCTCAACAAGCCATCGGACGAGGAAAAGGGCCAGTGGTTCTTCCAGCGCTATATCGAGCATCTGCCGACCGCCGGCGAAATGGTCTTCTACGACCGCTCCTGGTATAACCGCGCCGGGGTCGAGCGGGTCATGGGCTTCTGCTCGCCGACCGACTACCTCGAATTCATGCGCCAGGTGCCGGAGCTGGAGCGGATGCTCGTGCGCTCGGGCATCCGGCTCTACAAATACTGGTTCTCGGTCACGCAAGCCGAGCAGCGCATCCGCTTCGAGTGCCGCGAGACCGATCCGCTGAAGCGCTGGAAGCTCTCGCCCATCGACAAGGCCAGCCTCGACAAATGGGACGACTATACCGAGGCGAAGGAGGCGATGTTCTTCTACACCGACACCGCCGACGCGCCCTGGACCATCGTCAAGTCGAACGACAAGAAGCGGGCGCGGCTGAACTGCATGCGCCATTTCCTCGCCTCGCTCGATTATCCCGGCAAGGATCCGGAGGTGGCGCAGGCGCCCGATCCGCTGATCGTCGGCCGGGCGAGCCATGTGGTGCACAGTGCCGACCACATCCTCGGCGCCTCGCTGCATCCCGACATGCGCAGGGCGCGCGCCGATGGCGAGGATGCGGCCGAAGCGGCGGCCCCGGCGCCGGTGCGGCGGACGAGACCGCGCGCGAAGCCGGCCCCGACGTCGAGCGACACGCCGCCCGACGCCGGCTGAGGTCCTGCCGGACCCGGCTTTCCGCCTGAAAATGCATCTCCGGCCTGCCTGAAAACCGGGCAGGCCGGGGGCGGGTCCGTGCCGTGCATGGCGGGACTGCGCCGCCTGCGGGTTTTGGGTATTCCATTCCGGCCGCTCCGCCCCCATCTTCTTTCTGCGATGCAGCATTGCGCGCGCAGCAACGAGTGACCCCCGATGCAGGCTGAGAGTGTTCCAGGCCTCACCCTTTCCACGCTTCCGCCCCAGGCCCTGCCGGTCCGGCCGGACTGGCGCGACCGGCTCCGCGAGCACCTCCTCCGGCTGGGACCCGAGACCCGGATGAACCGGTTCCTCGGCTGGACCTCGGACGCGGCGATCGCGAAATATGTTGCGCGGACGGCGCCGGCCACGCTCATCGAGGCGCGGGTGGACGAGCGGCTTTGCGGCATGGCCGAGCTTCACATCCGCCCAGGCCCGCGGCCGGTGGCGGAGATCGCGCTTTCGGTCGAGGATGCCTGGCAGCGCCGCGGCATCGGGGCGGCGCTCTTCGACATGGCGGTCGCCGAGGCGCGCCGGCGCGGGGTGTGGGGGATCTGGATCTTCTACCTCACCTCGAACCTCGCGATCCGCAAGATTTCCGAACGCGCGGGCTTCATCCGGATCGAGGATGCGGACCCGGCTATGGTCAGCGCCCATCTCGACCGGCCCGTCGCCGGGACGGCGGAAGCCGCCTGGCAGGGCGCGCCGGCGCCGGGTCCCGCTCCGGCCCGGCCCAACTGACCTGACCCGCGCGCTCTGGACCTCGGCCGGTCCCGGGCGTAAGCGTCGGGAATGCGGGAGAGGACGACATATGCCGCCCATGCGCGGGCGCTTCTGGTGCTGGGTCTGCCGCTCATCGGCTCGAACCTCGCGCAGATGGCGCTGCATGTCACCGACACGGTGATGGTGGGCTGGTACGGCGTGACCGAACTCGCCGCCGTGGTCCTCGGTGCCTCGACCTTCTTCATCCTCTTCATCCTCGGCTCTGGCTTCGCCCAGGCGGTGATGCCGATGGTGGCCTCGGCGCTGGGCCGGGGCGACGAGACGCAGGTGCGCCGCGACACGCGGATGGGGCTCTGGCTCTCGATCCTCTATGGGGTCGCGATCTATCCGGTGATGTTCTGGTCCGGGCCGATCCTCCTCGCGCTCGGGCAGGAGGAGGCGGTGGCGGCGCTGGCGCAGGACTACCTCCGCATCGCGGGGGCGGGGATGGTGGCGGCGCTCCTCATCATGGCGCTGAAGAGCTACCTCTCGGCGCTGGAACGGGCGGGCGTCGTGCTCTGGGCGACGCTGGCGGGGGTGGTTCTCAATATCGCGCTGAACTGGGCGCTGATCTTCGGCAACTGGGGCGCGCCGGAACTCGGGGTGAAGGGCGCGGCCATCGCCTCGGTCGCCACCCAGGTCCTGACGCTTGCGGTGATGGTGCTCTACGCCGAGTTCCATCCCGCGCTCCGCCGCTTCCACCTCTTCCAGCGCTTCTGGCGGCCGGACTGGCCGGCCTTCCACCAGGTCTACCGCCTCGGCTGGCCGATCGGCCTGACCGGGCTGTTCGAGGGCGGGCTCTTCGAGGCCGCGGCGCTGATGATGGGCTGGATCGGCACGATGGAGCTTGCCGCCCACGGCATCGCGCTGGAACTCTCGGCGATCACCTTCATGGCCCATCTCGGCCTGTCGAACGCCGCGACGGTGCGGGTGGGCCGGGCGCAGGGGATGGGCGATCTCGTGGCGCTGAAGGACGGGGCGGTGACGGCGATCGGCCTGTCGCTCTCCGTCGCCGTGGTGGTGGTGGTGATCTTCCTGACCGTGCCCGAGCCGATGATCCGGCTCTTTCTCGACCCCGCCAACCCGCAGGCGCCGGCGATCACCGCCTATGCGGCGACGCTTCTCGCGGTCGCGGCGCTCTTCCAGCTTGCCGACAGCGCCCAGGTCATGGCGCTCGGGCTTTTGCGCGGGGTGCAGGATACGCGCGTGCCGATGGTCATCGCCTCGGTCAGCTACTGGCTGATCGGCATCCCGGCGAGCTATGCGCTGGCCTTCCCGCTCGGGCTCGGCGGCACCGGACTCTGGCTCGGCCTCGTCGTCGGGCTCGCGGTGGCGGCAATCCTCCTGATGGCGCGGTTCTGGGGACGCTGGGGCAAGGATGCGGTCTGCGCCGCCTGAGAAGCCGGTCCGCGAGCCGCCTCGGCGCCCCACCGCCGCCGTGCCCCGCCCTGCCGCGCGGCGGATGCCTCCGGCGGGGATATTTCTGCAAGGTGAACGGGACGCCGCGCCCTCTCGTTTCATCTTGCGACAAATATCCCCGCCGGAGGCATTCCGAGCCCCCCGGCCGAAGGCGGGGGGCGAGGGATCTCGTGGCGCCCGTCCGGGCGCCGCACTCCGGAAAACGCCCGGACCCCGGGGGCCCGTCCTCAGGTCTCGGAGGTCCCGGCCGCCTTCGTCAGGCGCTCGGATTTCTTGCGCACGAGGACGGAGCGCAGGTCGTGCATCGCGAGGAGGAGCGCGTCCGTCACCTCTTCGAGCTGATCGTCCGCCGCCTTCGACTGCGCCCATTGGGTGGTGAGGTTGAGATGGTCGACCGCGCGGTGGATGTCGTCGATGTCGCGCCGGGCGAGCAGCGCCTGGCGCGCGGCCATCCAGTCGCGGATCGTCCGCAGGTCGTCCTCCGTCAGCGCCCGGTCGCCATGGGGCCGGATCTCGCCGTTCTTGACGTTGACGAGGGCGATCTGGTCCATCTCGATCCGCCGCTGGCGGTTTTCGGTGTCCACCCGGAACACCGCCGCACCGTTTTCGCGGATGCGGAAATAGTAGTCCGGCAGATCGCCCGCCATGCCTCTCCCCTCAGCGCAGACCGGCGCAGAACGCCTGGATCCGTCCGCAGGCCTCTTCGAGGGCCGCGTCCGAGGTAGCGTAGCTGACGCGGAAGTTCGGCGAAAGCCCGAAGGCCGCGCCGAAGACGACCGCGACGCCGGTCTCTTCCAGAAGCGCCGTGGCGAAGGCCTCGTCATCCGCGATCTTTGCGCCGCCGGCCGATGTCTTGCCGATGCAGCCCGCGATGTCGGGATAGACGTAGAAGGCGCCTTCCGGGCGGGGGCATTTGATCCCCTTGGCCTGGTTCAGCATCGACACGACGAGGTCGCGGCGGCGCTGAAACACCTTCTTGTTCTCGGCGAGGAAGTCCTGCGGGCCGTCGAGCGCCTCGACCGCGGCATATTGCGCGATCGAGCAGGGGTTCGATGTCGATTGCGACTGCACCGTGCCCATCGCCCTGATCAGTTCCACCGGCCCCGCCGCGTAGCCGATCCGCCAGCCGGTCATCGCATAGGCCTTGGAGACGCCGTTGCAGGTCAGCGTGCGGTCATAGAGGCCGGGTTCCACCTGCGCGGGCGTGACGAATTCGAAATCGTCGAAGACGAGGTGTTCGTACATGTCGTCCGACATCACCCAGACATGGGGGTGCTTCATCAGCACCTCGGTCAGCGCCTTCAGTTCGGTCCGGGAATAGCCCGCGCCGGTCGGGTTCGAGGGCGAGTTGAAGATGAACCACTTGGTCTTCGGCGTGATCGCGGCCTCAAGCCGTTCCGGCGTGAGCTTGAAGCCGCTCTCGATCCCGCATGCGACCGGAACCGGCGTGCCGCCGGCCAAGAGCACCATGTCGGGATAGCTGACCCAGTAGGGCGCGGGGATGATCACCTCGTCGCCGGGATTGAGCGTCGCCACCAGCGCGTTGTAGAGCGTCTGCTTGCCGCCGGTGCCGACGGTGATCTGGTTCGGCTTGTAGTGGAGCCCGTTCTCCCGCGCGAACTTGGCCGCGATCGCCGCCTTCAGCTCGGGGATGCCGTCGACGGCGGTATACTTGGTCTTGCCCTCGTCGATCGCCCGCTTGGCGGCGGCCTTGATGTTCTCGGGCGTGTCGAAGTCCGGTTCCCCGGCGCCGAGGCCGATGATGTCGCGACCCTCCGCCTTCAGCTCGCGCGCCTTGTTGGTCACCGCGATGGTCGGCGACGGCTTGACGCGGGCCAGCGTGTCGGAAATGAACGGCATTGGTCGGAACTCCGGTTTGTATTCGCCGGGCCCATGTCTTAGTTTGCAGGCGCGTCCCGTTCAAGCGACTTGAGGCCAAGGACACGCGGCCAAAGACTTCAGGAAGGATTCCCCCGATGACCACCCGCGCGACCCACACCACCGCCGAAGAGACCGACAACTGGTACAGCGAGGAAACCGCGACCTTCGGAGACCGCCTTGCCGGGGCCCGCGAGGCGATGGGCCTCAGCCAGAAGGAACTGGCCCAGCGGCTCGGCGTCCGCACCAAGGTGATCCAGGGCTGGGAGGAAGACCTGAAGGAGCCGCGCGCCAACCGGTTGCAGATGCTCGCCGGCATGCTCAACGTCTCGCTCATGTGGCTCCTGACCGGCGAGGGCGACGGGATCGACGCCCCCGACGCGCGGCCGGCGATGTCGGCCGAGGGGGCCGCGCTTTTGCCGGAGATCCGCCAGATCCGGGCGGAGATGAGCGATATGGCCGACCGGCTCGGCCGGCTCGAATCCCGGCTCCGCCTCGCGCTGACGAGCGAGCCGGCATGAGCGAAGGGGCGGCGGACCGGCTCAAGCGCATGACGATGCGGTCGTGGCGGCGGGGCACGAAGGAGATGGACCTGATCCTCGGCCCGTTCGCCGAGACCCATCTGGCGGCGATGGCGCCCGACGCGCTCGACCTTTACGACGCGCTTCTGGCCGAGAACGATCAGGACCTCTATCCCTGGATCACCGGCGCCGCGCACCCGCCCGCGCGCTTCGCCGGCCTTGTCGCCGAAATCGCCGCCTTCGCCCGCGCCGGGCGCCGCACCGCGTCCTGATCGGCTGTTTCGGAGCTTTTAACCGAAATTTTGTCCTTTCCGCCCAATCTGTCGCTCGGGCAGCTGAGTAGGCGGAGAGAGAGAGATGACCCTTCATGCAACGGTCGAGGACCGGCCCCGCGACGGGGTGATGGAACATTACCTGGAGACGCTCGGTCTGGTGGAACGGCTGCACCGGCTGCTGCTCGACGTGATCAAGGACGAGTTCGAGCGGCTCGGCCAGATCGAGATCAACGCGGTGCAGGCGCTTCTCCTGTTCAACATCGGCGAGCACGAGGTGACGGCGGGCGAATTGAAGAGCCGTGGCTACTACCAGGGCTCCAACGTCAGCTACAACCTGAAGAAACTGGTGGAGGCCGGCTTCATGCACCATGAGCGCTGCGAGGTCGACCGGCGCTCGGTCCGGGTGCGGCTGACGGCGAAGGGCCGGGCGGTGCGCGATGCGGTCTCGGCGCTCTTCCGCCGCCATGCCGAGGTGCTGGAGACGCGCGGCGTGATCGGCTTTTCCGGCGACGACGACGTCAACGCGCTTCTGAAGCGGATGGAGCGGTTCTGGACCGACCAGATCCGCTATATCTACTGAGCGGCAATCACGTCGGCGCGGCACATGTCCGTCAGCCTGTTTTCCACGTCCCGTCGGCGAGAAGGGCGAGGTATTTCTGCGCGAATAGCTCGATCCCTGGCATGGCAAGGTGCATCCCGTCCTTGCGCAGGTTGCGCGACAGGCCGTGGCTCCACATGATCCGGTCGATCTCGAAGATGGAACATCCCTCCGCCACGGCGCATGCCATGATCGCCGCGTTGTAGCGTCCATAAATCCAGCTGATTGCCGGGGTCCGGGCCCAGAACGGCATCGGCGGCACGATGATCGTCGCGAACGAGATCGAAGCCGGCCCCGCCGCCCGGACCAGCGCGGCGGTCTTCGCGAGCAGCGCCCGATGCCGCTCCGGCGGCACATAGGTATGGTTCCAGTCGGCCCGGATGATCTCGCTCCTGTAGATCCGTGCGAACTCGACGACCCGTGCCGACAGGGCGTCGTCGAGCAGCGCCAGCGCGAGCCGCTGATCCTCGAGGAAGATCCGCACCGCCGTTTCGTTCAGCCCGACATGGACCAGCACATGCGCGTCCCGGCAATCGCCGAGCGCCTTCGGGTCCGAGGCCAGAAGCTGGTGGACGGTCTCGATCGTGCCGTAGCGGCGGCACCATGGCCGGGCATTGGCCTTGCGCCCGTCGGGCAAGGCCAGGTTGGTCAGCGCATAGGCATAGGTCTTGTCGAAGGCCGCATCGGTCTTGGTCTTGTCCTCGGTCGAGGGCAGGCCGAGCGAGTCGCTGAAGATCGTGATCGCCGCCGTGGCATTGGCGTTGCGGGCCGCGATCCCCTGGCGGAAAGATGCCATTTCGCGGTCGAGCGCGGCGTGAACGCCCGCCACTCGGGCTTTCAGCGCCGCCTTCGGTGCCCGTGTCGTCAAGCCCTTGCGGAGATCGAGAAAGGCCGCCAGCGCCTCGTCCATCCGGTCCGTTTGCGCCAGTTGATGGGCGGATTCGATCCGATCCTGAACGAAACCGGCGAATTCCTGGCGATCCCGGGCTTTGAGACCGATCAGCCTCGATAGCATCCCGCCTTCCTGTGTCCTGTTCAGGTATCGTGCCACTACAGCCACAGATCGGCTGAACCGGCAAGGGCAAGAGCAGGAGCCCCGAACAGGGTCCGGTCGACGATCACCTCCTGACAGGCCTGCGAGAAGCCCGTCGCGCTGGATGGCATGGTCGCGCGCGTCGACCGGGCGCCGCACGTCGATGCCGAGCGCCGGCGCCGCCAGAAGCGCGAGGATCAGCGCCGGCCGGATCATCCCCGCCGCC
>WOZM01000126.1 GCA_011620265.1 Paracoccaceae bacterium | reverse complement strand
TCGCCCTTCTTCACCGACGAATGCTGCATCGCCATGTTCATCACGTCCGCGCCAAGCCGTTTCCCGGCAAGCTCGAACGAGGCCTGCGTCCGGGTCGACGACTCGAAGAACATGTTGATCTGGGTCATGCCTTCGAGCGCGTCGGAATGCTTCACCGTGCGCTGGTTCAGCTCGACATACTTCTCGGACAGGTCGAGGACGGTGCGAATCTCCTCCGGGGCCAGATGTTCGATCCCGAGAAGGTGACGCGCGCGGAAGGTCATGAAGGTCTCCGGTCCCCGTTTCGCCCGCTTATGGCAAATGGACGCGGCGCGGGCAACGAAGAATGCGGGCGCTTGCCGCGGCCGGGCCGGGGGCCTAGCTTGGACGGGATGGAGTCGGGTGCCGAACATATGGATTTCCATGCCGCCAAGGCGCTTCTGGAATGGCAGATGGAGCTTGGCGCCGACGAGCCCATCGGCGAGGCGCCAGTGAACCGCTACGAGGTCGCGGCGGAGGCGCCGAAACCCGTCGCCGAGGCGGCGGCGCAGCCGCTCGCCGAGGCGTCCCCCGACCCGGTCGAGGCGGCGAAGGCCGCCGCCGCGGGCGCGACCAGCCTCGAGGCTCTGGCGGCCGCGCAGTCCGCCTACGACCTTTGCGAGTTGAAGAAGGGCGCGCGCAACTTCGTCTTCGCCGACGGCAATCCGCAAGCGCGGGTGATGATCATCGGCGAGGCGCCGGGGCGCGATGAGGATATCGAGGGCCGGCCCTTCGTCGGCCGGGCGGGGCAGCTCCTCGACCGGATGTTCTCGGCGATCGGGCTCGCGCGGACGGCGCATCATGCGGACGAGGCGTTCTACATCACCAACGTGATGCCCTGGCGGCCGCCCTCGAACCGCGATCCGGAACCGGACGAGATCGCGATGATGCTGCCGTTCCTGAACCGCCATGTGGACCTCGTCGACCCCGACGTGATCGTGCTGATGGGCAACACGCCCTGCGCCGCCGCCCTCGGCCGGCGCGGTATCCTGCGGCTGCGCGGAAGCTGGACCGAGGCCTTCGGGCGCCCCGCGATGCCGATGACCCACCCGGCCTATCTCCTGCGCAACCCGGCGGCAAAGCGCGACGCCTGGGCCGACCTGCTGGAGATCAAGGCCCGCCTGAAGGACCCGACATGAGCCGCATCGACGATAGCAAGGACTTCATCCCGGTCCGCATCGCCGTCCTCACGGTATCGGACACGCGCGGCCTGGCCGACGACAAATCCGGCGACACGCTCGTCGCCCGGCTGACAGGGGCGGGGCATCGCCTCGCACACCGGGCGATCCTGCCGGACGAACGCGCCGAGATCGCCGGACAGCTCCGGGAATGGATCGCCGACCCGGAGGTGGACGCGATCCTGACCACGGGCGGCACCGGGCTCACCGGCCGCGATGTGACGGTCGAGGCGCACCGCGACGTCTACGAGAAGGAGATCGAGGCCTTCGGCACCGTCTTCACCATCGTCTCGATGCAGAAGATCGGCACCTCCGCCGTCCAGAGCCGCGCCTGCGGCGGCGTCGCGGGCGGCACCTACCTCTTCGCTCTGCCCGGCAGCCCCGGCGCCTGCAAGGACGCCTGGGACGAGATCCTGAAATGGCAGTTCGACTACCGCCACCGGCCCTGCAACTTCGTCGAGATCATGCCCCGTCTCGACGAGCATCTGCGACGGAAGTAACGCCGCCGTGCATCGTGCGGTTTGCCCTTGGAGGAATGCCCCGCGAGGTCTAGAATTGAAAATGGGGCACTAAATGATCGGGTTGCATGCGTTTTCTTTCCCGCAGTCTTCTGGGCCTCTTTCTGCTGGCGCTGACGCTGGCGCTACTCGCCGTGGCGGGCGTGACGCTGAAATCCGCGTTCGACATCCGCAACGCCGATACCGGCCCGTCGCGACCGGCGGAGGAGCGCGCCTTCACCGCGCGGGTGGTGACGCTCGCGCCCGACCGGATCGCGCCGGTCATGACCGCGTTCGGCGAGGTGCGGAGCCGTCGCCGGCTTGAGCTTCGCGCCGCCGCCGCCGGTCCGATCGTCGAACTCGCCCCGGAATTCGCCGACGGGACGGCCGTCGCGGCGGGCCAGCTTCTGGTGCGGATCGACCCGGCGGACGCGCAGTCCGCGCTCGATCTCGCGCGCACCGTCATGCGCGAGGCCGAGGCCGAGGCGCGCGATGCCGAAACCGCGCTGGGCCTTGCCCATGACGATCTCGCCGCCGCCGAGGTGCAGGAGGCGCTGCGCGCGCAGGCGCTCGAGCGGCAGAAGGAGATCGCCGGGCGGGGCCTCGGAACGGCGGCCGATCTCGAAGCCGCGGAACTGGCAATGTCGAATGCGAGCCAGGGTGTCGTCTCGCGCCGGCAGGCGCTGGCGCTGGCCGAGGCGCGGGCCGAAAAGGCTTTGACCGCGCTCGACCGGCAGCGGCTGACCGTGGCGGACGCGGAGCGGCGGCTGGCCGAGACCGAACTGCGCGCAGAATTTTCCGGCGTCCTTTCGGGCGTGACGGCGGTGGCGGGCGGGCTCGTCGCCAAGACCGAGAAGCTCGGCGAACTGATCGACCCCGAGGCGCTCGAGGTCGCGTTCCGCGTATCGACCGCGCAATATGCACGTCTGATCGATGGCGAAGGGCGGCTGAAACCCCTGCCGGTCAGGGCAGCGCTCGATGTGTCCGGTGCGGACCTGACGGCGCGGGGCAGCCTCGCCCGGGTCGATGCGGCGGTGGGGGAGGGCTTGAGCGGCCGGCTGGTCTTCGCGACCCTCGACACCGCGCGGGGCTTCCGGCCGGGCGATTTCGTGACGCTCGCCATCGCCGAGCCGCCGCTCGACGGGGTGGCGCTGATCCCGGCGCGGGCGGTCGGGTCGGACGGGACGCTTCTGGTCCTCGGCCCCGGCGACCGGCTGGAATCGGCCCCGGCCGAGGTGTTGCGGCGGCAGGGCGACGACGTGATCCTGCGTGTCGGCGACCTTGCCGGACGCGAGGTCGTGGTCGAGCGTACCTCGCTTCTCGGTGCGGGTATCCTCGTGCGGCCGGTGCGCGGCGACGGGGCGGCCCTCGCGGACGGGGCGGAGAATCATGCGGCGCTTGTCGATCTCACGCCCGAGCGCCGCGCCGCGCTCATCGCCTTCGTCGAGGAAAGCGCCGCGATGCCGGCCGAGGCGAGGAACCGGGTCCTGGCGCAGTTGCGCGCGGACCGCGTGCCAGCCGAGGTCGTCAGCCGCATCGAAGCCCGGATGGGGGGCTAGCAGATGGCGGGACGGCACGACCGCTTGGCGGCGGCGGGGGGGATCCTTTCCTACTTCACCCGCCATGCGACGGCGGCCAACCTCGTCCTCGTGCTCTTCATTGCGGCGGGCCTCGCCGCGCTGCCACGGATGCGGGCGCAGTATTTCCCCGACGTGGTGATGCAGGAGATCAACGTCTCGGTGGAATGGGAAGGGGCGGGGGCAGACGATGTCGACGGCAGCATCGTCCAGCTTCTCGAACCCGGCCTGATCGCCGTCGAAGGGGTCGAGACCACGACATCGACCGCGCGCGAGGGCCGGGCGAACATCTCGCTCGATTTCGAGCCGGGATGGGATATCGGCCGGGCGGTGGACGAGGTCGAGGCCGCCGTCGCCGCCGTGACGAACCTGCCCGCGGACGCCGAACTCCCCGACGTGGTCCGCCGCGCCTGGCGAGACCGGGTGACCGACATGATCATCACCGGGCCCGTCGCCCCCGATCAGCTTGTGCGGATCGCCGACGAATTCCTTGCCCGGCTGTTCCAGGCCGGCGTCACCCGCGCGACGATCGAGGGGCTGACGCCGTCCGAAATCGTCATCGAAGTCTCGATGCTCGAACTCATGCGCCACGATCTGACGCTGGGCGACATCGCCGACCGCGTCGCGGCGGAGACCGAGGCCGATCCGGCAGGCGACATCGCCGACGGATCGGCCCGGCTCAGGACCGGAAGCGAACGGCGCAGCCCCGCCGCGCTGGCGCGGATCGTCCTCAGGTCCGAGCCCGACGGCACCTCGCTGACGCTCGGCGACGTGGCCCGCATATCCGACAGCGGCGGGATCGGGGAACACGCCTACTTCGTCGGCGACAACCCCGCCATCGCGCTGCGCGCCGACCGCTCGGCCGACGGCGACGCCATCGCCATCCAGCGCCAGGTCGAGGCGGTCGCCGACGAGATGCGCCGGACCCTGCCGGCGGGCGTCTCCATCGACATGATCCGGGTCCGGTCGGAGGATATCGCCGCCCGGCTCGACATCCTGCTCGCCAACGGCGCGATGGGGCTCGGGCTTGTCCTGGCGCTGCTCTTCCTCTTCCTCAACGCGCGCACCGCGTTCTGGGTGGCGGCCGGAATCCCGGTCGCGATGCTCGCGGCCGTCGCGCTGATGCATGCCTTCGGCCTCACCCTCAACATGATCTCGCTCTTCGCGCTGATCCTGACGCTCGGCATCGTCGTCGACGATGCGATCGTGGTCGGCGAGCACACCGATTTCCGCGTCCGCAAGCTCGGCGAATCCCCGTTCACGGCGGCCGAGACGGCGGTGCAGCACATGGCGGCGCCGGTCTTTTCGTCAACCATCACCACGATCATCGCCTTTCTCGGGCTGACGGCGATCACCGGGCGGTTCGGCGATCTCATCCAGGACATCCCCTTCACCGTGACGGTTGTCCTCGCCGCCTCGCTTCTCGAATGCTTCCTGATCCTGCCCAACCACATGGCCCATGCGCTGTCGAAGGCCGGACGCGGGCGCTGGTACGACGCGCCGAGCCGGGTGATGAACCGCGGCCTCGGCTGGGTGCGCGACCGGCTGGTGCGGCCGCTGACCGGCTGGGTGATCACCGCGCGCTATCCGGTTCTGGCCGGCGTGCTGGCGCTTCTCGCCTACGAGGCCGGACTTTTCATTCGCGGCGACGTGCAGTGGCGGTTCTTCAATTCGCCCGAGCAGCCCTCCATCACCAGCAACTTCACCATGCTCGCGGGGGCGACCCGCGACGACACGGTCGAGGTGATGAAAGGACTTCAGGCGGCCGCCGAGGAGGTCGCGGCGCGGTTCCGTGACGACTACGGGGTGGAGCCGCTGTCCTACGTGCTCACCGAGGTCGGCGCGAACGCCTACCGGCCGCTGGCGAGCGCCGAGGGCAAGGACGGCGACCTGCTCGGCGCGATCTCGATCGAGCTTACCGATCCCGATCTCAGACCCTGGTCCAGTTCCGAATTCGTGACGGCCTTGCAGGAAGCCGCGCCCAACCATCCCTTCCTCGAAGAGTTGTCATTCCGGGGCTGGCGGCACGGTCCTGCCGGCGAAACCCTCGACGTGCAGTTTTCGGGCGCCGAGGCGGCGACGCTGAAGGCCGCGGCCGAGGCGCTGAAACGCGCGCTGGCGCCCTTCCCGGAAGTCTCGGCGCTGGAGGACAGCCTGCCCTACGACAAGGACGAACTGATCCTCGATCTCACGCCGCAGGGCCGCGCGCTCGGCTTCACGGTCGAGGCGCTCGGCCGCGAGCTTCGGGCGCGGCTCAGCGGCATCAAGGCCGCGAGCTTCCCGGACGGCCGCCGGACGGTGGATGTAAGGGTGGAGTTGCCCGCCTCGAATCTGACCGCCGATTTCCTCGACCGGATGCTGATGCGCACGGCCTCGGGCGGCTATGTGCCCCTGTCGGATATCGTCACGGTCACGTCGCGCAGCGGCTTCTCGACGATCCGGCGCGAGAACGGGTTGCGCGTCGTCTCGGTCACCGGCGATATCGCCGAGGACGACCCCGACCGGGCGACCGCGATCCTCGATGCGCTCGACCGCGATATCCTGCCCCGGATCGCCGAGGACTTTGGCGTCGGCTATCACCTCGCCGGCCTCAGCGAGCAGGAGGACACGTTCCTCAGCGACGCGCTGATCGGGCTGATGGCGGCGCTGGCCGGCATCTACGCGGTGCTCGCCTGGATCTTCTCGAGTTGGACGCGGCCGTTGGTGGTGATGGCGGTCATCCCCTTCGGCCTCGTCGGCGCGCTCCACGGCCATGCGGTCTGGGATCTGCCCATGTCGATGTTCTCGGTCGTCGGGCTGATCGGCATGTCGGGGATCATCATCAACGACGCCATCGTGCTGATCAGCACCGTGGACGACTATTCCGCCCGGCGCGCGCTGATCCCGGCCATCGTCGATGCGGTCGCCGACCGGCTCAGGCCGGTGATGCTGACCACGGCGACGACGGTCCTCGGCCTCGCGCCGCTGCTCTACGAAAGCTCGCGGCAGGCGCAGTTCCTGAAGCCGACGGTGGTCACGCTGTGTTACGGGCTCGGCTTCGGCATGGTGCTCGTGCTTCTGGTGGTGCCGGTGCTTCTGGTGGTGCAGACCGATGTGGCCCGGCGGCTCGCCGCGTTCCGGCGGGCGGCGCGGCGGGGCCGCCTGCGGCCGCTGATCGGCGGCGCCGCATTGGCGCTTGTGGTGCTCTTCGCCGTCCTGCTCGGCCCCGCGCTCATGTCGGGCGAGGGGCTTGGCGCAGCGCTCGGCCGGTTCGCCCTCGGCGCGGCGGTCCTGCTTCTGGCGATCTGGGGGGTGGCGGCCGTGGTCGCGCGGAAGGCGCGGTCTCAGCCGGCGCAGCCCTGAACCTCGACCACCCGGCCCGAGCCGCCGAAGATCGTGATCCGGACCGAGGAGCGGTCGAGCGCGAAGGGTTTCGCGTTCGCGGGCACGAGATCGGCCGTGGCGCGGAGGTCGCCGCCGGCCCGGCGCGTGTCGGCCTGCGACACCCAGACGCTCTGATCCGCGAGTTCGACGACCGCGAATTCGTCCGGCCCGACCTGCGGCAGCGTCAGGAGCGAGGTCAGCCTCAGCCCGTCGCGGATCGGTTCGGCCGTGCAGCGGGACGCCGACAGCCCGGCCTTCGGCCCCGCTTCCGGCATCCGGTCGAGCGAGGCGAGGATCACCGGGTCGGGGCGCGCCGTCTGGCCGAGATCGGCGGCGATGTCGACTGTCACCGGCACACAGATCTCCTCGCAGACACCGAGGTCGATCCGGGCGCTGACCGAGACCGGCCGGCTCGCGTCGGCGGGGCGGATCTCGATCGGCAGGACCAGTTCGTGGCGGTAGCCGATGGTGCGCATCCCGTTGATGTCGAAGACTTCGGGCATCGGCCAGTGGAAGGCGACGCCGCCGATGTTGTCGGACCCGCTCCAGTCGAAGCGCGGCGGGATGCCGCCCTCGCCCGGCGCGCGCCAGTAAGTCTTCCAGCCCGGCGCGAGATCGAGCCGAAGCGCCGCCATCTGCGTTCCGCTTTCGGTCCGCCAGCCTTCGAGCAACGTCGCGTGGAGGATGTCGGAGGGCAGGCCCTGCGCCGTGGCAGGGGCGGCCGCGCTCAGGGCGACGATGATGCCGATCAGGGCGGATCTGGAGGTTCGGGCTTTCATTCCGGTCAAACTAGGCGGTCCGCCGCCGAATGGAAGTCACAACCGTGCCACTCACGAAGAGTTTTGTCGCACCCGGCCCTTGCACCTCCCGCCGTCACGGCCGATCTTTGAACGAGGAGGCGCGGCCATGAACCTCAGTGGAAAACTTCTGATCGCGATGCCAGGCATGGGCGATCCCCGCTTCGATCACAGCGTCGTCTTCCTCTGTGCCCATTCGGACGACGGGGCGATGGGCCTGATCGTCAACAAGCCGGCGCCGGATCTCTCGTTCGACCAGCTTCAGGACCAGCTCGGCATCGCCAAGACCGACCGCTCGCAGGAGATCCGGGTGCATTTCGGCGGGCCGGTCGAGCATTCGCGCGGCTTCGTGCTGCATTCGGCCGATTATGGCGGGGCGGGGACAACGCTGAAGGTGGATGACCGCTTCGGGATGACCGCGACGATCGACATCCTCGAGGCGATCTCCGAGGGGCGGGGGCCGCAATCCTCGCTCCTGGCACTCGGCTATGCCGGCTGGGGGCCGGGGCAGCTCGAGGAGGAAATCCTCCGCAACGGCTGGCTCACCTGCGACGCCGCGCCGGATCTGGTCTTCTCCGACCAGAACGAGCGGAAATGGAGCCGCGCGCTGAAGACGCTCGGGGTCGATCCCCTGACCCTCTCGGCAGCGGCGGGACGGGCCTGAGGCTGGGGCCTCACAACGGTCCGGGTCAGGCCGGCGGCCGCGGTGCGGCGGCGCGGCGGAGGCGGTCGTTGATGGCGCGGCCAAGGCCCCGGTCGGGGATCGGCGAGACGCAGATCGGGCCGGTCGCCCGCGCATCGGCCTCGCGGAGATAGTGAAAGAGATTGGCAGCCGCCTCCACCAGATCGCCCGTGGGCGAAAGATTGAGATCGGCCGCGAGCGCCTCGGGTCCGAAGCCGAGCCAGAAGGCGCCGGGCCCGGGCGCGGCGACATCGCGCCGCACCGGCGCGGCGGGCGCGTAATGCGAGGCGAGTTGTCCGGGCGCGTTCGGGCGCCCCGCGTCGCCGCCGGTCTCCAGCCGCTGGCCGAGACACTCCTCCAGCGCCTCGGCCGGGATGCCGCCGGGGCGCAGCAGGGCCGGGCCGTCGGTGAGGCCGAGGATGGTCGATTCGACCCCGACCGCGCAGGCGCCGCCATCGACCACCGCCGCGATCCGCCCCGAAAGCCCCGCCATCACATGCTCCGCCCGCGTCGGGCTGACCTTTCCGGAGGGATTGGCCGAGGGTGCGGCGAGCGGCCCGCCGAAGGCGCGAAGCAGCGCCTGCGCCACCGGATGCGCCGGCACCCGGACCGCGACAGAGGGCAGGTCGGCGGTGACGAGCGGCGAAAGCCGGGCCGAGGGCCGGAGCGGCAGGACGAGCGTCAGCGGCCCCGGCCAGAAGGCCGAGGCCACCCGCTCGGCCCGGTCGTCGAAGACCGCGACCGCGCGCGCCGAATCGAGATCGGCCACATGAACGATCAGCGGATTGAAGCGCGGCCGCCCCTTCGCCGCGAAGATCCGCGCGACCGCGATGTCCGAACGCGCGTCGCCGCCGAGGCCGTAGACCGTCTCGGTCGGGAAGGCGACCAGAGCGCCCTCCTGCAGGAGTTGCGTGGCCCGGGCGATGCCCGGTTCGGTGGCGTTCAGCAATTCGGTCACACATCCTCCGGCATCGTGACGTAGCGTTCGGGTTGAAGGGGGCTGACCTTGCGGCAATTCTGCCAACCAGACTAAGTGAATACGCGCCGGGGCGGAGATTGCCAAGGCGACGTGGAGGAGAGTTCATGCCCTATCGCGCGCCCCTTGCCGACATTCGCTTCATTCTCGAACATGTCGTGCCCCTTGGCACGGTCGCCATGACCGAACGCTTCGCCGAGGCGACGCCCGACCTGGCAGAGGCGGTGCTGACCGAGGCTGCGAAGCTTTGCGACACGGTCATGGCCCCGGTGCAGCGCGCGGGCGACCTCACGCCGGCGAAGCTCGAGAACGGCGTGGTCCGCGCCTCGCCGGGTTTCGCCGAGGCGTTCAAGGCGATCGCCGAGGGCGGCTGGGTCGCCGTCTCGGCCCCGGTCGAGCATGGCGGCATGGGCCTGCCGCAGGTGCTGAACATGGCGATCAACGACATGATGTCGGGGGCCTGTCTTGCGTTGCAGCTAAACCCCTTGCTCACCCAAGGCCAGATCGAGGCGCTCGACCATCATGCGAGCGAGGATCTGAAGGCGGTATACCTGCCGAAGCTGATTTCCGGCGACTGGGCCGGCACGATGAACCTGACCGAGCCGCAGGCCGGAAGCGATGTCGGCGCGCTGCGCACGAAGGCCGAGCCGAACGGCGACGGAACCTACGCGGTCACGGGGCAGAAGATCTTCATCTCCTGGGGCGACAGCGACGTGACCGGCAATATCTGCCACCTCGTCCTCGCCCGCCTGCCGGGCGCGGCGTCGGGAACGAAGGGGATCAGCCTCTTCCTCGTGCCGAAGTTCATTCCCGATGCGGGTGGCAGTCCGGGTGCGCGGAACGGCGTGAATGTCGTCAGCCTCGAACACAAGCTCGGCCTGCACGGTTCGCCCACCTGCGTGATGGATTATGACAAGGCCAAAGGCTGGCTCGTCGGTGAGGAGCACAAGGGCATGGCGGCGATGTTCACGATGATGAACAACGCGCGTCTCGGCGTGGCGATGCAGGGCATCGGCGTCGCCGAAGCCGCCTGCCAGGCCGCCGTCGACCATGCCGCCGAGCGGAGCCAGATGGGCAGGATCATCGACCACGCCGATGTGCGCCGGATGCTGGCCACGATGAAGGCCGAGGTCTTCGCGGCGCGCTCAATCGCACTCGCCTGCGCCGTCGCCACCGACATGACGACGGCGACCGGCGAGGAGGACTGGCGCGCCCGCGCCGCCTTCCTCACGCCGATCGCCAAGGCCTACGGCACCGATACCGGCTGCGCGGTGTCCGAGACCGCGATGCAGGTGCATGGCGGCATGGGCTATGTCGAGGAAACCGGCATCGCGCAGTTCTACCGCGATGTCCGGGTGACCGCGATCTACGAGGGGACCAACGGCATCCAGGCGATGGACCTCGTCGGCCGCAAGATGGCCGATGGCGGCGAGGCAGCGTTTCGTCTGCTGGAAGAGATCGAGGCCGGCGCCGAGGCGGCGCGCGCCGCCCTGCCGCAGCTTGCCGGCGATGTCTGGTCGGCGGCAGAAACCTTGCGCGAGACGACCGAGTGGATGGTCGGGCAGGGGATGCAGGACCGGTTCGCCGGTGCCGTGCCCTACCTGCGCGCCTTCGCCCGCGTCCTCGGCGCGCATTACCATCTGCGCGCGGCGATGGCCGAAGGCGGCGACGGGCCGCGCACGGCGCTCGCTCGGGTGCATATCCGCCGGCTGCTGCCGCAATACGCCGCGCATCTCGCAGAGGCGCGCGAAGGGGCCGAGGGTATCTTCGCGATGACGCCCGAGGCGCTGGCCTCATGAGCAACCTGCCGACAGCCGAGGGCGGCATCCGCTATCCCTTCGCCGAGCCGCCGGAGCCCGGAGAGGCCACCGAGATCGCCGAGGGCGTGCTCTGGCTGCGCCTGCCGCTGCCGATGGCGCTCGACCATGTCAATGTCTATGCGCTCGACGATGGCGACGGCTGGACGCTGGTCGATACCGGCTTCGACAGCCCGAAGGGAAGGGCGCTTTGGGAGGCGGCACTGGCGGGCCCGCTGGCCGGGAAGCCGGTGACCCGCGTCGTCGTCACGCACTACCATCCCGACCATATCGGCCTTGCCGGCTGGTTCCAGGCGCGCGGGGCGGAGCTGGTGACGACGCGCACATCGTGGCTCTTCGCGCGGATGCTGGTGCTGGACGAGCAGCCGGTGCCGGCGGCGGAGGTGTTGGAGTTCTGGCGCCGCGCGGGGATGGAACGGGGGCTCTTCGACCGACGTGCGGCGGAGCGCCCGTTCAACTTCCGCGATGTCGTGGCGCCCCTGCCGCTCGGCTATACGAGGATCGCCGAGGGGGACCGGCTGCGGATGGCCGGGCGTGACTGGATCGTGCGCGTCGGCCATGGCCATGCGCCGGAACATGCGACCTTCTGGGAGGAGGGCGGCGACCTCGTCCTCGGCGGCGATCAGCTTCTGCCCTCGATCTCGGCCAATCTCGGGGTCTATGCGACCGAACCCGCGGCCGATCCGGTGCGCGACTGGATCGAGAGTTGCGAGGGGTTCCGGCCCCATGCGCGCGAGGGGCAACTGGTTCTGCCAGGCCACAAGCTGCCCTTCACCGGCTTGCCGCTGCGGCTGGATCAGATGATCGAGAACCATACCGGCGCGCTTGCCCGGCTCGAGGCGCATCTGGCGGTTCCGCGGGTGGCGGCGGAATGCTTCCCGCCGCTTTTCAAACGGCCGATCGGGGAGGCGCAATACGGGCTCGCGCTGGTCGAGGCGGTTGCGCATCTCAACCATCTTCTCCATCGTGGCCTTGTGGCGCGCGAGCGCCGGGAGGATGGAGCCTGGCTTTGGCGGAGAACGAACTGACCGATCTGATCCAGACCTCGGCCGAAGTGCACGAGGCCTCGGCGATGCCCTGCGCGCGGGTGATCCATGCCGATCCCGACGCGCCGAGGACGGCGGAGATGGAGCCCCTGCCGGAGGGCATCTCGGGCGAGCCGATCGAGGCCAAGAGCCCGGCGCAATGGGCCTATGAACGGCTGATCCTCTACATCAAGAATTTCGAAAGCCAGCTCGACAACGAACACGAGGTGGCAATGGGGTTCACCGGCGGCGATGCCGGCGTGCTCCGGATCGAGGGGATCGGCTATTTCGATCCAGATGTCGTCACCTTCTACGGCCGCGACGAAGACGGCGCCCGCACCCAGCTCATCCAGCATGTGACGCAGCTCAACGTCATGCTGCGGGCGCTTCAAAAGGCCCCGGAGATCGAGGAGCCGAGGCGGATCGGCTTTCGTCTGGCCTCCGATCTGGAGCGGAAGTGACGATGGCGCGGGGCGCAAATCCGCACCGGCACCGCCCCTAATCTCTTTCGGGGTCGTGACAGGGCCGCGTGAATCGGCTATTCGGGCGGAAACGCAGGATCGGGAGCGCAAAGATGGCGGAATACAAGCAGGGAAGCATGGACATCAAGGCTCAGGAGAGAACCTTCGACGGCTTCGTCCGCATGGTGACCTGGGGCGCGATCGTCGTCATCGGCGTCCTGATCTTCATGGCGCTCGTCAACGCCTGATCGCCCTTCCCGGGAAGCGAATGCCCATGCGCCGGCTTGCCTTCAGCCTTGCCCTGACCCTTGCGCTCGCCGCCTGCGGCGCCGAGCCCGTATGGGCGCCCGACGAGGCCGTCGCCCGTGCCCGTTATGTGACCGGCGAGCCGCCCTCGATCACGCTCTTCACGGTAGTTCGCAAGTCCAGCAACGAAGGCGCGCATTCCGGTCTCATGATCGACGGCAGCCAGCGGGTGATGTTCGATCCCGCCGGTACCTGGCACCACCCGACCGTGCCGGAACGGAACGACCTGCACTACGGCATCACCGAGCAGATGCGGAAGTTCTACATCGACTACCACGCGCGCGAGACCTACGACGTGATCGAGCACAAGGTCCCGGTCAGCCCCGAGGTCGCCGAGATGGCGATCCGCCGCGCGGAAGCCTACGGTGCCGTCAACAAGGCCTTCTGCGGCAATTCGGTCAGCGATATCCTCAAAGGCCTGCCGGGCTTCGAAACCGTGCCGCGGACCTTCTTCCCGAACCGGATCATGCGCACGTTCGCCGAATTGCCCGGCGTCACCACGAAGGTGCACCACGACGGCGACCCGGACAACAATTCCGGGATCCTGCTGATCCAGAAAAGCTCCGTCAGTCAGAGCGGCACCTGAGCCTTCAGTCGAAGATCCCCGTCACCCGTCCGAGCAGCATGAACGCGCGCGCGGTGCGCGTCTCGGCCAGGGCCGCGATGTCCTGATCGCTCGCGTTCTTCTCGAACTCGGTGAAGGTCTTGTCGAACTGGCGCAGGAAGTGGTGCGCGGCGTCGCGGAAGATCGTGTCCTGCCGCATCCGCCCGGCGGTCAGGGCGAGGCTGGAGCGGTCGCGCACCCCGCCGAGGGCGGCGATGGTCTTGCCGCGCTCGCCTTGCGCGAAGCGCCGCCAGATTTCGGGCCGCGCCCGGTCGGGACGCAGGTCGTCCATGTAGATCCCGTCCTGACTGAGGAGGGTCAGCGCGTCCTGCGCCGCGCGGATGAGCTTGGCCAGCGCCCGGTCGTCGAGCGCCCGGCGCAGCGCCCGGAAGCCGTCCTTGTCGCCCGCGTTGTCGGGGAAATTCAGCGCCCGGATGAAATCGGAGACCGAGACCGGACTGGCCAGCGTCTCGGCCGGGGTGCCGAGGGCGAGCGTCGGCTGCTCGTCGCCCGCCGCCGCCGGTTTCGGCGCGGCCAGGGCGGCCTTGCGGTCGGCCGAGGGCTGCACCGCCTCGTCGTCGCGGCGCGAGGTGAAGGTGGCGATGGCGCTTTCCGCCTGCCGGGCGGCCGCCGCGATCTCTTCCAGCCGCTTCTCGACCGAGGTCTTGGTCAGACCCGCCTGCGACTGGCTGACATAGGCATGGCGCATCGCGTCGATCGCCGCCTGCAGGCGCTGCGCTTCCGACCGCATCGTCCGCGCGGTGCGAAGCGTGATCGCCGCGATCCAGATCAGCGCGACCGGCAGGAAGATCGCCACCAGCACCATGATCGTGCCCAACGGGCCGCCCGACCCTTCGCCGTCGCCGGCGAAGAGGAAGAACCCGCCGACGAGCGCGAGCCAGACAAGGCTGACGGCGCCGGCGACGATGTCGCCCGGGGCGATGGCGGGATCCTCGGCGGGGCGGGAATAGAGCCCGAAATCGGTGCGCGGCGCGCTGCCCGGTTCCGCTGTCTGCTCTTCTGCCATCATCGGTCCTCCGCGCCGGCTTCAGACGTAGCGAATGCTCAGCACTTCATAGCTCTTCTCGCCGCCTGGAGTGCGCACTTCGACACTGTCGCCTTCGTCCTTGCCGATCAGCGCCCGGGCGAGCGGCGAGCGGATGTTGAGAAGCCCGGCCTCGATATCGGCCTCGGCCTCGCCGACGATCTGGTAGGTCTTCTCCTCGTCGGTATCCTCGTCGACGAGGGTGACGGTCGCGCCGAACTTGATCGCACCGGAGAGTTTCGCGGGGTCGATGACCTCGGCCCGCGACAGCAGCGCCTCGATCTCCTTGATCCGGCCCTCGACGAAGCTCTGGCGTTCGCGCGCGGCGTGATATTCGGCGTTTTCCGAAAGGTCGCCGTGTTCGCGCGCCTCGGCAATGGCCTTGATCACGGCGGGGCGTTCCACCGATTTCAGAGCTTTCAGTTCCTGGTCGAGCGCGGCATGGCCGGCGCGGGTCATCGGTACTTTTTCCATCGTCGCCTGTCGAAGAACAATCGGCCTAAAAAATGCCGGGATTATGCGCAACACAAAGCTGGTAAACCCGGTCTGCGCCGTGAAAGTCAATAGGCGCGGTCGGCCGGGCCGGGCTGGGTGCCCAAAAACTACGAAATCGTGCCGAGGCAGAGATTTGAAGCTGTTTTTCCGATTGACGCTGGCCTATCTCGCGATTTCCGTCCTGGCGACCGCGTTGTACCGCGATCTTGGCGAAGAGGTCGTCGTCGATGCGACAATCACGACCCTGGCCTTTGCATCGGTGATGAAAGGCACGCTGGTCTGGGCGTTTCCGGCCATCGCGATCGTTCCCTTCGCCGTGGGCTGGCGGTTCTTCGCCACCAATCTCGGTCAGGTCGGCTATGCGGTCTTCGGCAGCGTGATCTTTCAGGCCGCGTTTTCGTTCCTGAAATCCACGATACCCTTCATTGTGCCGTTCCACGCCGACCCGCCACTTGCCGCCTTCGACCGCTGGCTGCATGGCGGTATCGACCCGTGGGTGATCGCCCATCGCTGGGCGCCGGTCCTGCCAATGGAACGGCTCTTCAACGTTTACCTGTCGATCTGGACGCTGGCGGCGATCGGGCTGGTCGTGGTGATCGCCATGACCGACCGCGACCGGCAGCGGATCGCCCGCTATCTGGTGTTGTTCTTCGCGGCCTGGATCGTCCTTGGCAATCTGCTGGCGCTGGCCGTGTCCTCGGTCGGGCCCGTCTACTACGACGCACTGCTCGGGGGCGACCGGTTCGCGGGGCTGACGGCCGCGCTGGCCGAGCCGCCCTTCGCCGGGTCCCGGATCAGCGAGGCGCAGGGCTATCTCTGGGCGGCCTATTCCGAAAGCGGCATGGCGCTCGGCTCGGGCATCTCGGCCTTCCCGAGCGTGCATCTCGGCGTGGCGACGATGACCGCGCTCTACATGGGCGAGCGGAGCCGCTGGCTGATCCTGCCGGGGGTGCTCTTCGTGGCGGCGATCCTCTTCCTGTCGGTCTATACCGGATATCACTATGCGGTGGACGGCTATTTTTCGATCGTCTTCATGCTCGGGGTCTGGGCGGTCGTGCGGCGGCTCCAGGGCGCAGAAGGCCGCTGGCGGGCGCCGATTGCGCGGCCGGGCCGGTCCGCCGCGCCACGCTTCCCACAACCCGACGTGTCGCGGGGCTGACCGGGGCCACCTGGCCCCGCGCTCCCTCCTTCGTCATCGACGGATATGCCCCGGCGCCCGCCGCATACGGTGCATTGTCGGCGCCTTGCCGGCATTATCCGTCCCGGACAGGGACAGCCGCCGCGTTGCGGAACAAGGGCGCGGCGTCATTGTTGCGTCGCGCGACCCGGTGGGATAACGATCTTGCGCGAAGAACTGGGCGTCTTGCGGCGCGGCGAAAGGGAGTCAGATGGCCGAGATTGTGCGCGAATCGATGGAATATGACGTTGTGATCGTGGGGGCGGGGCCGGCGGGGTTGTCGGCGGCGATCCGGCTGAAGCAGCTCGATGCCGATCTGAATGTCGTCGTGCTGGAGAAGGGCTCCGAGGTTGGCGCGCATATCCTGTCGGGCGCGGTTCTCGACACGTCCGGCCTCGACGCGCTGATGCCGGACTGGAAGGAGAAGGGCGCGCCGATCAAGGTCGAGGTGAAGCGCGACAACTTCTACATCCTCGGCGAAAGCGGTCAGGTCCGCATCCCGAACTGGCCGATGCCGCCCCTGATGTCGAACCACGGCAAATACATCGTCTCGATGGCCAATGTCTGCCGCTGGATGGCCAGCGAGGCCGAGGCGCTCGGCGTCGAGATCTTCCCCGGCTTCGCCGCGTCCGAGCTTGTCTATGGCGACAAGGGCGAGGTGAAGGGCGTCGTCGCCGGCGTCATGGGGCTGAACGCCGACGGAACGCCGGGCCCGAATTACGAGCCGGGGATGGAACTGCATGGCAAATATGTCTTCCTTTCGGAAGGTGTGCGCGGGTCGCTCGCCAAGGAGGTGATGGCGAAATACGACCTTTCGAAAGGCCATTGCCCGCAGAAATTCGGCCTCGGCATGAAGGAGATCTGGGAGATCGACCCCGCGAAGCACCGCGAGGGCACGGTCACCCATACCGCCGGCTGGCCCCTGGGCAAGAACGCCGGCGGCGGGTCGTTCATCTATCACCTCGAGAACAACCAGGTCTATGTCGGCTTCGTGGTCCATCTCAACTACGAGAACCCGCATCTCTACCCCTACATGGAGTTCCAGCGCTTCAAGCATCACCCGCTGGTGGCGGACCTCCTGAAGGGCGGCAAGCGGGTGGCCTACGGCGCCCGCGCGATCTCCGAGGGCGGCTGGCAGTCGATCCCGAAGCTGGTGGCGCCGGGCGTGGCGCTTCTGGGCTGCTCGGCGGGCCTCGTGAACGTGCCGCGGATCAAGGGCAACCACAACGCGATGCTGTCGGGCAAGGCGGCGGCGGAGGCGGCCTTCGCGGCGATCAAGGCGGGTCGGTCGGGCGACGAACTGGCAAGCTACGAGGCCGATCTGCGGTCGGGTCCCATCGCCAGGGACCTGAAAAAGGTCCGCAACGTAAAGCCGATATGGTCGCGCTGGGGCTTCCTCGCGAGCCTGGCGCTCGGCGGGTTCGACATGTGGACGAACAGTCTTTTCGGCCTGTCGCTCTTCGGCACGCTGAAGCATGGCAAGTCGGACGCGGCGGCGACCGGAGAGGCGTCGAAATTCCCGAAGATCGACTATCCGAAACCCGACGGGGTCCTGTCGTTCGACCGGCTGACCAATGTCAGCTTCTCGGCAACGAACCACGAGGAAAGCCAGCCCTGCCACCTGAAGCTCAAGGATGCTTCGGTGCCGATCGCGGTCAACCTGCCGAAATACGACGAGCCGGCGCAGCGCTACTGCCCGGCCGGCGTCTACGAGGTGCTGGAGGGCGAGGACGGCCCGCGGTTCCAGATCAACTTCCAGAACTGCGTCCACTGCAAGACCTGCGACATCAAGGATCCGAGCCAGAACATCAACTGGACCACCCCGCAGGGCGGCGACGGGCCGAACTATCCCAACATGTAACATTTCCGGCAGAAACGGGCTTGCGGGGTGTCCGGACGGGCGCCCCGCATTGCGTTGGGCAACCGCGCGGCTTAGGTTCGGGCGATGCCCCTCGGAAGGACCCGGCACCGTGACATTCCTTTTGCGCCCGCTTCCCCTGATCCTCGCGCTCGGCCTCGGCGCCGCGCTGCCCGCCCGCGCCTGGGACGGGGCGGCCGGGCCCTATCTGGCCGGGCGGCTGGCGAGCTACGAATCCGACTATGTCGCGGCTGCGGACTATTACACGCGCGCCCTGGCGGCGGACCCGGACAATCCGGGGCTGATGGAGAATGTCGTCATCTCGCAGATCGGGCGCGGGGCCATCGACAAGGCGCTGAAGCCGGCGCTGCTGCTCGGTGAACTCGGGGCCAAGAGCCAGGTCGCCGATCTGGTGGTTCTTTCCGATCTCGCCGCGAAGAAGGACTTCGCCGGCGCAATTGCCGAACTGGACAAGGGCCGCAGCGGCGGGCCGCTGGTCGACGGGCTCTTCCGCGCCTGGGCGATGGTCGGGCTCGGCCAGATGTCGGACGCGACGGTGGCCTTCGACAAGGTCTCCGAAGCGTCGGGCAGCCGCGCCTTCGGGCTTTATCACAAGGCGCTGGCGCTGGCCTCGGTCGGTGATTTCGAGGGCGCGGACCGAATCTTCTCGGGCGAGGAGGGCGGACCCTTGCGCGCGACGCGGCGGGGAATTCTGGCGCATGCCCAGATCCTCAGCCAACTGGAGCGCAATGCCGACGCGGTCGAGCTGATCGACAAGACGATGGGCGAGGCGATTGATCCTGTTTTCGCCACGCTGCGCGACGAGCTGAAGGTGGGCAAGCCGCTGCCGTTCACCGTCGTCACCTCTCCGACCGACGGTCTGGCAGAGGTTTTCTTCACGGTCGCCACGGCGCTGAACGGCGAATCGGCGGATGTGAACACGCTCGCCTATGCGCGGATGGCCGAATTCCTCGCCCCCGGCCAGTCGGATGCGATACTTCTTTGCGCGTCCATCCTCGAAGCGCAGGGCCAGCACGACCTCGCGACCGAGACCTACAACCGGATCCCGCGCGAGGATCCGGCCTATGTCGCGGCCGAGCTTGGCCGGACCGACGCGCTCATCGCCGCCGGCCGGGTCGATGCGGCGATCGAGGCGTTGCAGCAGCTGGCCAAGACCGTGCCCGACCGCGCCGATATCTGGGGTGCGCTCGGCGATACGTTCCGCCGGCAGGAGCGCTACGCCGAGGCGGCCGATGCCTACGACAAGGCCATCGCCACCTTCGCGGCCGAAGAGCCGGGGCAGTGGGTGGTCTACTACACCCGCGGCATCGCCAACGAGCGCCAGAAGAACTGGCAGAAGGCCGAGGCCGATTTCCGCAAGGCGCTGGAACTGCGCCCCGACCAGCCTGCGGTGCTGAACTACCTCGGCTATTCCTATCTCGAGATGAACACCAACCTCGACGAGGCGCTCGGCATGATCGAGCGTGCGGTCGCCGCGCGGCCCGATGACGGCGCGATCGTCGACAGCCTCGGCTGGGCGCTCTACCGGATCGGGCGCTACGAGGACGCGGTGGCGCAGCTCGAGCAGGCGGTGCAGTTGATGCCGGTCGATCCGGTGGTGAACGACCATCTCGGCGACGTCTACTGGGCCGTCGGCCGCAAGCGCGAGGCGGAGTTCCAGTGGAGGCGCGCCCTGTCGTTCGAGCCGGACACCGAGGAGGAGGCCATCCGCATCCGCCGCAAGCTGGAGGTCGGGCTCGATACCGTCCTGAAGGAAGAAGGGGCCGAGCCCCTCGCCGTCACGAAGAATGGCGATTGAGGTCGCGGCACCCGCCAAGCTGAACCTCGCGCTGCATGTCACCGGCCAGCGGGCGGACGGGTATCACCTGCTCGACAGTCTCGTGGTCTTCGCCGACATCGGCGACCGTGTCTCGGTCGCGCCGGCCGGGGCGCTGACGCTCGCGATCACCGGCCCCGAGGCCGCCGGGCTCGGGGCAGGCGAGGACAACCTCGTCCTGCGCGCGGCACGGGCCTTCGCGGCGGCGCGGGGCGCGCGGATCACGCTCGAGAAGAACCTGCCCGTCGCCTCCGGCATCGGCGGCGGCTCGGCCGATGCGGCGGCGACGCTGACGGCGCTGGCGCGGCTCTGGGACCTGCCGCTGCCAGGCGACGCGGCGGTTCTGACGCTCGGCGCCGATGTGCCGGTCTGCCTTGCGGGGCGCCCTGCGCGGATGTCGGGGATCGGCGAGGCGCTGGCGCCGGTGCCGCCGCTGCCCGAGGGTCTCGCCGTGGTTCTGGTCAATCCGCGCGTGACGGTAGCGACGCCCGCCGTCTTCCGCGCGCTTGCCCGCAAGGACAATCCGGCGCTGGAGGCGATGCCCGAGCGGTTCGCGGATGCCGAGGATCTGGCGGGCTGGCTGCTGCGCCAGCGCAACGACCTTCAGGCTGCGGCGATCGGCATGGCTCCGGTCATCGCGGCGGTCCTTGACCGGATCGCGGCGACGGGGCCGCTTCTCACCCGAATGTCGGGGTCCGGCGCGACTTCGTTCGGGCTATACGGCACGCTTGCCTCCGCCGCCGCCGCCGCCGCCGATCTGGCCTCCGCGCATCCCGGCTGGTGGGTGCGCGCCGCACAGGTCCTGTCGGCGCCGCGAGGCTGACGACGGCGGCCCCCCCCCTCCGCCCGGAATCAAGGCGAAGCCGCCGGGCGAGCGCCTGCCCGTCCCGGCGGGCCTGCGCTCCTGCGACGTTGCGCGCCGAACGGGCGTTCGAAGGGGCGGCACGATAAACGGCCATGAACGGGTGTCGCAGCGCCATCCCACGGGCAGGCGCCCGCCCGGCTTGCGCCGCGCCTGCCGACATGGCCGGATCCGTTCCCGCCAGAGGCCGCTGGAAGTGGATGCCTTCCGGGGCCGTCCGCCGCGATGGGGCCTCAGCTTACCCGGGAGACGACGTAGTCGGCGAGGTCCGAGAGCATGTCGCGCACCTCGTGCGGCGGCAGGGCGGCGAGCGCCGTCTTGGCCCGGTCCGCCCAGCCGAGCGCATCGGCGCGCGTCGCTTCCATCGCCCCGTGCCGGGCCATCAGCGCCAGCGCCTCGTCGAGATCGCCGTCGCGCTGGTCGCCCTTCTCGATCACCCGGCGCCAGAAGTCGCGTTCAGCCGGCGTGGCCTTCGCCACCGCCTTGATCACCGGCAGCGTCAGCTTGCGTTCGCGGAAATCATCGCCCACGTTCTTGCCGATCGCGGCGCTCGTCCCGCCGTAGTCCAGAAGGTCGTCGGCGATCTGGAAGGCGATGCCGAGCGCGTCGCCATAGACATGCAGCGCGCGCACCTGGTCCTCTGCCGCGGCGGCGATGATACCGCCGACCTCGGTCGCGGCGGAAAAGAGGGCCGCCGTCTTGCCCCGCGCGACCTTTAGATAGATGCCCTCATCGGTGCGCAGGTCCTGCGCGGCGGTGAGTTGCAGCACCTCGCCCTCGGCGATCGTCGCCGAGGCATTGGCGAGGATGTCGAGCACCCGGAGCGAGCCGGCCTCGGTCATGAGCTGGAATGCGCGGGCAAGGAGGTAGTCGCCGACGAGGACGGAGGACTTGTTGTCCCAGAGAAGATTCGCCGTCGGCCGTCCGCGCCGTTGCGCGCTTTCGTCGACCACGTCGTCATGGAGAAGCGTCGCGGTGTGGATGAACTCCACGGTCGCCGCAAGCCGGATGTGGTGCTCGCCGCCGTAGCCGCAAAGCCGGGCTGCGGCGAGCGTCAGCATCGGCCGGAGCCGCTTGCCGCCGGCCTCGACCAGATGCGCCGTCACCTCCGGGATTCGCGGCGCATGCTCGGACGCCATCCGCGTCCGGATCAGCGCATTCACGCGCTCCATGTCGGCGGCGAGAAGGGCGCTCAGCCGGTCCAGGGGTTTCTGCGCGGTCTCATCCAGGCTCATTCGGTTCCCATAGTCCCTCGACAAAGCCGGCGCTCTGTCCTTAAGTCTTGGATTATGAAAGAGCTTCTCAGCACCACTGACCCGACCAAAATCGCCTTCGCGACAGCTCTTCTCGACGCTGAGGGTATAGCGGCCTTTCAGATGGACGTCCACATGAGCGTACTCGAAGGCAGCATTGGCATATTGCCGCGCCGGTTGATGGTGCGCGACGCCGATCTCTTCATGGCGCGGGCGATCCTGAAAGATAACGGGGTCGAGCTTTGAGATGTTCGACGAGGCGGATCTGAGCGAGGACGCGTTTCTGGGTGGTCGGCTTCGGATCGCCCAGCCGCGTCACGGCTACCGGGCGGCGATGGATTCGGTGCTGCTGGCCGCGGCGGTGCCGGCGCGGGCGGGGGAGAGTGTGCTGGAACTCGGCTGCGGCGCGGGCGTCGCGAGCCTGTGCCTCGGGCACCGGGTGCCGGGGCTTCGCCTTGCCGGGCTGGAGCTGCAGCCGGCCTATGCCGCGCTTGCCCGGCGCAACGCGGCGGTGAACGGCCAGGACCTCGACGTGCTTGACGGCGATCTGGCGAAAATGCCGGCCGGCCTCAGGGAGCGGAGCTTCGATCATGTGATCGCCAATCCGCCCTACTTTCCCGCCGGCACCGGCACCCCCGCCGCCGATGGCGGGCGCGAGACCGCGCAGCGCGAGGCGACGCCGCTCGGCCTCTGGATCGGCGTGGCTTTGCGGCGGCTGCGGCCGGGCGGCATCCTGACGCTGATCCAGGCGACGGAGCGGCTGCCGGAGCTTCTGACCGGACTCGGCGCCGGGGCCGGAAGCGTCACGGTGCTGCCCATCGCGTCGCGGGCGTGGCGCGAGGCGAACCGGGTGATCCTGCGGGCGCGGAAGGGGGGACGCGGCGCGTTCCGGCTCGCCGCTCCGTTCGTCCTCCATGACGGGGACGCGCATCTGCGCGACGGCGACGATTACAGCGCCGCCGCGCGGGCGATCCTGCGCGATGGCGGGGCGTTCGACCTCTGACGGCCGTCAGCATCACGGCGTTAACCTTGCGGCAAGGAGTCGCGCGTCATCCTGCGAAGGGCGCGGAGGGCATGGTTCCGCGTGACACGACTCATCTTATGTGATGGGATTGTGACAGGTTTCACAGGAGAGGAGACACCGATGTCGCTGGGTTCGCACCTGCAAGAGCTTCGGAAGAAACATCAATCCCTGTCGGAGGCCGTCGAGGAGGCTTTGCGCCATCCCGGCACGGATGACCTCGTCATCGCTGACATGAAAAAGCAGAAACTGCGGATCAAGGAAGAAATCACCCGACTCAGCCAGAACTGAGTCAGTCTTTCCGACCGCCGGCGCGGGCGGCAAGCGCCGCGCCGGCGGTTATCAGGAGCGCCGCGACGGCAATTCGCGGCGATGCGGGGGCCATGCCCGCGACGATCAGGATCAACGTCGACAGGAGCGGCGCCGCATAGGCCGACACGCCGAGAAGCTGGATGTCGCCCTGCTTCATGCCGATATCCCAGACGTAGAAAGCCAGCCCCACCGGCCCGAGACCGAGCGCGAGGCAGGCGAGCCAGCCGGACGCGCCCTCCGGCCAGGCCGGCGTTTCGAGCGCCAGATGCGCCGCCGCCGAGAGAAGCGCGGTGCCGATGCAGAAGATCGCGACCGAGGCCGTGGGCACGTGGCCGATCCGGCGCGACAGCACCGAATAGCCCGACCAGGTCAGCGCCGCGAGAAAGGCGAGCCCCAGCCCCTTGCCGTGGTCGAACGACAGCCCGCCCGAGTTGCGCATCACGATCACCGCCGCCCCGGCGAAGGCGAGGCAGGCCCCCGCGACATGGCGGCACGTCAGCTTTTCGCCGGGCAGAAGGCCCGAGAAAAGCACGATGAAGAGCGGCCAGAGATAGGCGATCAGGCTCGCCTCGGCCGGCGGCGCGAGGCGGAGCGCCGAGAAGTAGAGAAGGTGATAGCCGAAGAGCGCCGCGGTTCCGAACGAATAGACCTTCGGCGGCACCCTCGCGAGGTCGCGCCAGCTCCGCGTGACCGAGAGCCACACGAGCCCGACCGCCCCGCCGATGCCGAATGTCATCGCGTTCAGAAGAAGCGGCGGCACCGGCGCCGTCCTGACGGTGAAGAGCGCCAGCAGCGCCCACATCAGAACCGCGGTGAACCCGACCCAGGTGGCGCGCGACCGGCTCATGCCGGGATCTCGTGGACCGGGAGGATCCGCCGGCCTTCTCTCAAGGGGTCCATCGCCGCGACTTCCTTCCTGATCCAGTTGAAGAACGCCGCGATCGCCGGCCGCGTCTCGGTCCCCCCGGGCGCAGAGAAAGCGGCATCCGGTGCCGATGGTCAAGGCCCGCGGGAAGGGCGCCACGATCTGGCCCGCGCGCTTTTCCCGCAACCTTCCGCGGCTCGGCCCTTCCGGGTCGTCACGACAGAAGAAGGGGCCGGTCGCGCGCGACCGGTCCCTTGCAAACCCTGCGGCTGAGGTCAGACGAAGAACTGCCCGCCATTGGCCGAGATGGTCGACCCGGTGATGAAGCCGGCATCGTCGGCGGCAAGGAAGACGACGCAGCGCGCGATCTCTTCCGGCTCGCCGAGGCGGCCCACGGGGATCTGCGGGATGATGCGCTCGGCCAGCACCTTCTCGTCGATGGCACGGACCATCTCGGTGCCGATATAGCCGGGGCAGATCGCGTTCACCGTGATGCCGGCCCGCGCGCCTTCCTGCGCCAGCGCCTTGGTGATGCCGAGATCGCCGGCCTTGGCGGCGGAATAGTTGGCCTGCCCGGCCTGGCCCTTCTGGCCGTTGATCGAGGAGATGGTGATCACCCGCCCGAACTTGCGGTCGCGCATGCCGGACCAGACCGGATGGGTCATGTTGAAGACACCCGAGAGGTTGGTGTCGATCACCTCTTTCCACTGCTGCGGGGTCATCTTGTGGAACATCGCGTCGCGGGTGATGCCGGCATTGTTGACCAGAACCTCGACCGGGCCGAGATCGGCCTCCACCTTGGCGACGCCGGCGGCGCAGGCGTCGTAGTCGGCGACGGACCACTTGTAGGTCGGGATGCCGGTTTCCTTGGTGAAGGCGGCGGCGGCCTCGTCATTGCCGGCATAGTTCGCGGCGACCTTGTAGCCGGCATTCTTCAGGGCGACGGAGATCGCCGCGCCAATGCCGCGCGATCCGCCGGTGACCAAAGCTACTCTCGACATGATTCCTCCTCTGGGGCTGCGTCCTTGAAATCCTGTTACCGAAACGAAAAACTGGGCGCAACATTATTGCGCGCAGTTTTTTGCGCTTGCAGTAAAATTGCGCGCTCAGGCGCGCTCGAGGCACATCGCGACGCCCATGCCGCCGCCGATGCAGAGTGTGGCGAGGCCCTTCTTCGCGCCCGACCGCTGCATCTCGAACAGCAGCGTGTTGAGAATGCGCGCGCCCGAGGCGCCGATCGGATGACCGATGGCGATGGCGCCGCCGTTCACGTTCACCTTCGACGGATCCCAGCCCATGTCCTTGTTGACCGCGCAGGCCTGAGCCGCGAAGGCCTCGTTCGCCTCGATCAGGTCGAGGTCGGCGACCTTCCAGCCGGCCTTCTCCAGCGCCTTGCGGCTCGCGTAGATCGGGCCGACGCCCATGATCGCGGGGTCGAGCCCGGCCGTCGCGTAGGAGGCGATGCGGGCAAGCGGTGTCAGCCCGCGCTTGGCCGCCGCATCGGCCGACATCAGCAGGACGCCCGCGGCGCCGTCGTTGAGGCCGGAGGCGTTGCCCGCCGTGACGGTGCCCTCCTTCGAGAAGGCCGGGCGCAGCTTGGCCATCGAGTCGAGCGTGGCGCCGTGGCGGATGTATTCGTCCTGATCGACGACGATGTCGCCCTTGCGGGTCTTCACCGTGTAGCCGATGATCTCGTCGGCGAACTTGCCGGCCTTCTGCGCGGCCTCGGCCTTGTTCTGGCTCGCCACCGCGAAGGCGTCCTGCTCGTCCCGGCTGATCTGCCACTTCTCGGCGACATTCTCGGCGGTGGTGCCCATGTGGTAGCCGTTGAACGCGTCCCAGAGACCGTCCTTGATCATCGAATCGATGAATTTCATGTCGCCCATCTTCTGGCCGGCCCGCAGATGCGCGACATGGGGGGACAGCGACATGCTCTCCTGCCCTCCGGCGCAGACGATGGCGGCATCGCCGAGCTGGATATGCTGGGCGCCGAGCGCGACCGCGCGCAGGCCCGAGCCGCAGACCTGGTTGATCGACCAGGCCGCACTTTCCTGCGGCAGGCCGGCATTGATATGCGCCTGACGGGCCGGGTTCTGGCCTTGCCCCGCGGTCAGGACCTGACCGAGGATCGTTTCCGACACCTCCGCCTTGTCGATGCCGGCGCGGGCCACGATGGCGTCGAGCACGGCCGCGCCAAGGTCATGGGCCGGGACATTGGCGAAGGCGCCGTTGAAGCTGCCGACGGGCGTGCGGGCAGCGGAGACGATAACGACGTTGGTCATGGGCGAGGTCCTCCTGAAGGCGCGAATCCGCGCGCGAAGACCACTTTCTGCGACCCCCGCGCCGCTGTGCAGAATGCCGATAGGATCGGGTGCGTCAAGCGCGATGGGCGGATTGTCGGGCCGGCGCGCAACTTTCTTTCGCGTCGCCGGTCCGAAGATCCGGCAGCCCGTTGGAATCAGGCGCGTTTCTTCGCCAGTGGCATCTTCCAGGGCGGCGTCACGGTCGGCGCGCCGAAGTAGTAGCCCTGCATGCAGTCGATCCCGACCTCGGTCAGCCAGGCCGCGTCGCGGGCCGTCTCGACCGATTCCGCGACCGCGAACATGTCGAACTGCCGGGCGATCGACAGCAGCGCCTTGGTCAGGCACTGGTTGTCGGGACTGTCGGCCACACCGCGGATGAACTGCCCGTCGATCTTGAGGATGTCGAAGTAGAACTCTCTGAGATAGCGGAACGAGGTAAAGCCCGCGCCGAAATCGTCGAGCGCGAAGGAAATCCCCTCGGCCTGCAATTCGCCCATGAAGACCGAGACCGCGTCGGGCATGATCATCGCGGAACTTTCGGTGATCTCGAGGATCAGCCGTTCCGCGACGGTCGCATCCGCCTTCAGCCCGCGCCTCAGCACCTGCTTCCAGCGCGGATAGGCGATGGAGCGTGCCGACATGTTGACCGCGAGCCGGAGCGAGGGGTCCTGCTTCAGCGAGGCGAGCCCCATGTCGAGCGACAGGCAGTCGACGATGCGGCCAAGCTCCGTCGTCTCGATCGTCTCGATGAAATCGCGGGCCGGGATGATCCGCCCGGTCTCGTCCAGCAGCCGGATCAGCCCTTCGTAGAAGGCCGGCCGGCCGGGCCGCGCCGACTGCACCACCGGCTGGAACGCCAGGAGCACGTCGCGCCGCTCCACCGCGCGCTTGACCATGGCGAGCGTATCGCGGTCGCGCAGGCCGACGGCCGTGCTCAGGGGGCTGTCCTGGCTCGGGTCGCGGGGGGTCTGTCCGGGTCTGCGGCCGTTTCGCATCGCATTTCTCCTCGCCGTCCGGCCACAGATTGGGCAGAAGGAGATAAGAAGCCGTAAACGCTTGCGGCTTTTGCACGGCCGGGCGCCGGATTCCGGGAGGACGATATGAACGAGCGTTGCGGCTGGTGCGGGACCGAAGCCATCTATGTCGACTATCACGACACCGAATGGGGTGTCCCGGAACGCGACGCGCGGGCGCTGTGGGAAAAGCTCGTCCTCGACGGGTTCCAGGCCGGCCTCTCCTGGATCACCATCCTGAAGAAGCGCGACAATTTCCGCGCCGCATTTCAGGGCTTCGATCCCGAAGTCATCGCGCGCTGGGGCGAGGCCGAGGTCGCGCGGCTCCTCGCCGACACCGGCATCGTCCGGTCGCGTGCCAAGATCGAGGCGACGATCGGCAATGCCCGCGCCTATCTCGACATCGCCGAAAAGGGCGGCTTCGACAGCTTCCTCTGGCGCCATGTCGACGGCGCCCCGCTCCAGAACCGGTTCCGGACGCTGGCGGAGGTGCCGGCCTCCACGCCGCTGTCGGAGCAGATATCGAAGGACCTCAGGAAGGCCGGCTTCCGCTTCGCCGGCCCGACCATCGTCTACGCCTTCATGCAGGCGGTCGGCATGGTCAACGACCACCTCGTCACCTGCCCCGCGCACGAAAGGGTCGCCCGCCTCGGCTGACCCTTTCAGTGTGGCGGAAATACCTCGGGGGGAACGTTCATTGGTTCCCCGAACCAATGAACGGTGGGGGCGGCGCCCCCTCTCATTCCGCCGCGACGAGCGCCGCGACGATGGCCCGGGCGCTCTCGCTGTCCCATTCCGCATCGCCCGTCATGCGGGCGATTTCCCGCCCCTCGCGATCGAGGATCACCGTCACCGGCAGCCCGAAGACCGCCATCTCCCGCGCCAGGCCCTGCCTCGGGTCGAGGAGGACCGGCAGCGTCTCCACCCCCACCTCCTCGAAAAGCCGGGTGATCGCGGGCAACGGATTGCGCCCGGTCGCGATCGTCACGACCGCGAAATCATCGCCGCCGAGATCGCGGTTGAGCGCGTCGAGCGCGGGCAGCTCCTTGCGGCAGGGCGCACACCACGTCGCCCAGAAATTCACCGCGACGATCCTGCCGCGCCAGTCCGCCAGCCGGTGCTCGGCGCCCGTCTCGTCGCTGAAGACGGTGTCGGGGACGGATGCCGGTTCGGCCGCGAATATCAGCTTCTTCATCGACCCGTCGCGCAGGCCCTCGATCCCGGCGGTGCCGGCCAGCGCGGCGTTTGCACCGAGCGCGAGGGCCGTGTAGAGGACGAACGACGTGAACCAGCGCATGATAGCCTCCGGGGGCGTGACGATGACCGACAGAACCCAGAACACGATGTGGGGCGGGCGTTTCGCCGCGGGGCCCGACGCGATCATGGAGGCGATCAACGCCTCGATCGGCTTCGACAGGCGGCTTCACGCCCAGGACATCGCAGGGTCCCGCGCCCATGCGGCAATGCTCGCCGCTCAAGGCATCATCAGCGATAAAGATGCAACCGCCATTCGGGAAGGCCTGCTCACGGTATTGTCAGAGATCGAGGGCGGAAACTTCGTATTCTCGACCGCGCTCGAGGACATCCACATGAACGTGGAGGCGCGGCTGAAGGAGGTGATCGGCGAACCGGCCGGCCGGCTCCACACCGCGCGGAGCCGCAACGACCAGGTGGCGACCGACTTCCGGCTCTGGGTCCGCGACCAGGCGGATGCGGCGATTGTCGGGCTTGTCGCCCTGCAAAAGGCGCTTCTCCGGCAGGCCGAGGCCGGGGCGGACTGGGTGATGCCGGGCTTCACCCACCTCCAGACCGCGCAGCCGGTGACCTGGGGCCATCACATGATGGCCTATGTCGAGATGTTCGGCCGCGACGCGGGCCGCTTCGCCGACGCGCGCGCCCGGATGAACGAATGCCCCTTGGGCGCCGCCGCGCTGGCCGGGACCTCGTTCCCGATCGACCGCCATGCGACGGCAGAGGCGCTCGGCTTCGACCGGCCGATGGCCAACTCGCTCGATGCCGTCAGCGACCGCGACTTCGCGCTGGAATTCCTCGCCGCCGCGTCGATCACGGCCATGCACCTCTCGCGCTTCGCCGAGGAGCTGGTGATCTGGTCCTCGGCCCAGTTCCGCTTCGTGGCGCTCTCGGACCGCTTCTCCACCGGCTCCTCGATCATGCCGCAGAAGAAGAACCCCGACGCGGCGGAACTCATCCGGGCCAAGATCGGCCGGATCATGGGCGCGAATGTCGCGCTGATGATGGTGATGAAGGGCCTGCCGCTCGCCTATTCCAAGGATATGCAGGAAGACAAGGAGCAGGTCTTCGACGCGGCCGACACCCTGATGCTGGCGCTCGCGGCGATGGAGGGCATGGTGCGCGACATGACGGCCAATCGCGCCAGCCTCGAAGCCGCCGCGGCCTCGGGCTTCTCGACCGCGACCGACCTTGCCGACTGGCTGGTCCGGGCGCTGGGCCTGCCGTTCCGCGACGCCCACCACGTCACCGGAAGCCTCGTGGCGCTCGCCGAGAAGAAGGGCTGCGACCTGCCGGAGCTTTCGCTCGATGAGATGAAGTCCGCCCATCCCGGCATCACGCAGGAGGTCTATTCCGTCCTCGGCGTTCACAATTCCGTCGCGAGCCGGCAGAGTTACGGCGGCACCGCGCCGGATCAGGTCCGCGCGCAGGTCGCACGCTGGAAGGAACGGTTGGGATGACGCCTGCGGGGCTGATGATTGCAGCCGCGTGCGCCTGTGGGCGTCCGTGTCACCCCGAACGGTGTCGGGACGTGCCGTCCATGACCACCTCCATCGCCGGTATCGGCGCAACCGTGAGCGAATGATGCGTCTTCTGATCTCTCTCCTCTGTCTCGGCCTCCTTGCCTCCTGCGGCGCCGACGGTGCGCCGACGCCGCCGGCCGAACCCGGCCTCACCGTCACCGGCACCGCCAAGATCGGCGTTTCCGGCAGCCTCTGACCGCCCGACCCGGCGGAGCGCGCGATTTCCGGCTCACCCTTTTCGCTGTCGCGAAAAGGGTTCGGGCCGCTCCGCGGGGGAGGTATTTGAAAACAGAAGAAGGGTTTTCTTCTGTTCGGAAATACCTCCGCCGGAGGCAATCCGCACGCAGTGCCGGGAAAGGCCCGCGCGGCGCACACCCGGTCGGATCGGCTCAGTCGAGCGTCCGGCGGAAGCGGAGGAGCGCCAGCGTGGCGTAGCCCGCGGCGAAGAGGGCGAGGGCTGCCATCGCCTGGGCGATGCCCGCGTAGTCGGCGCCTTTCAGCGTCACCGCGCGGATGAGGCGGAGGAAATGGGTGAGCGGGAAGATCTCGCCCAGCACCTGCGCCCAGCCGGGCATGCCCCGGCAGGGGAACATGAAGCCCGAGAGCAGGAGCGAGGGCAGGAAGAAGAAGGTGAGCTGCATCGCCTCATCTGCGTCCGCGCGGCGGTTGAGATGAGATAGCCGAGGATGACGAGCGCGGCGACGAAGACGAAGACCCCGGCGAGGAGAAGCGGCAGCGCCCCGACGAAGGGGATGCCAAAGATCAGCTTCGCGGCGATGAGCACCACGACGAGCTGCACCGCGCCGACGCCGAGATAGGGCAGGACCTTGCCGAGCATGATCTCCAGGGGCGTCGCGGGCATGGAGAGGAGGGTCTCCATCGTCCCCCGCTCGATCTCGCGCGTGAGCGCCATCGAGGTCATCATCACCATCGTCATCTGCAGGATGACGCCGAGAAGCCCCTGGCGACGAGCCGTCCGTAGGAGATGTAGTTGATCCGGTGGCAGCGCTCGGCCTCGTCCATGTAGTGGGTGGAGACGGGGACGGTCAGCCCGTCCGCCGCCAGCCGGTGGTTCTCGTCCCGGAAATCGCGGCGCGCCGTCAGGCCGAGATCGGGGAGCGTGTCGGCGACGAAATTGAGGTTTTCCTCGATCGTCAGGTCCTCGTAGAAGGAAAGGCGCTGGGTCATGTAGCCGACCTCGCGCTTGATCGCGCGGCCCTCGGTCCGGATGTCGCGGCCAAGCACGGTGTCCTCGCCCGCGTCGGGGGTCAGGAGGCCGCACATCAGCCGGATCGTCGTCGTCTTGCCCGAGCCGTTCGGTCCGAGAAAGCCCGCGATCTCGCCCCGATCGACGCCGAGCGAGACGTTGTCGACCACAGCCCGCCCGCCATAGCGCTTGACGAGGCCGTGGAAGGGATGGCCGGGTCTGCGTTCATTCGCCGGCGCCCGGCAGGCGGACAGGTTCCACGCGGTCCGGGCCTTCGCCGCCGTGGCGCCTTCCACGGCTGCCTCGGCCGCGGCGATTTCCTGCTTCCGCGCGGGCAGGCGGGCGATGGCAATGTTCGCCTCGGCCTCGGCCTGTGTCGTCGTCACCGCCCCGCGCTCGGCGAGGCTCTTCAGCCGCGTCGCCTCGCTTTCCGCCTCCTGCCCGGTGGCGGCGGCCCGGAGCGCGCAGAGGCGGCGGTGCATCGGCTCGATCATGGTGCCGTAGACGGCGTCGAGGACCGGGCCGTTCTCGCCCGCCTCGCGCAGCAGGAAGGCGGTGAGGTCGTCGCTGTCGCGCGATCTGGCGACGAAGGCCACCATGGCGCGCAGGATCGCCTCCATCTGCCGGGCGGCGGCGTCGTCGGCTTTCCTTGCCGCGCGCGATGTTCTACATCGGCGAGAACCGCAGAGGCTCAGCAAGGCTCCCGACCCATGGATCATTTCCTCTACCGCGACGGCGCGCTCCATGCCGAGGACGTGGCGATCGGCGATATCGCCGCGGCCGTGGGGACGCCGTTCTACGTCTATTCGACGGCGACGCTGGAGCGGCACTACCGGCTTTTCGAGGAGGCGCTGGCGGGTCTGCCGCATCTGATCTGCTTCGCGATGAAATCGAACGGCAACCTCGCGGTGATCCGCACGCTGGCCGAGCTTGGGGCCGGCATCGACGTGGTCTCGGCCGGCGAATACCTCAAGGCGAGGGCCGCCGGCGTTCCCGGCGACCGCATCGTCTTTTCCGGCGTCGGCAAGACGCGGGAGGAGATGCGCCTGGCGCTCGGGGGCGGCATCCGCCAGTTCAACGTGGAAAGCGAGCCGGAGCTGCTCGCGCTGAACGAGGTGGCGCTCTCGATGGGTCTCCGGGCGCCGATCACCATCCGGGTCAACCCCGACGTGGACGCGAAGACGCATGAAAAGATCGCGACCGGCAAGAAGGAAAACAAGTTCGGCATTCCGATAGGCCGGGCCCGCGCGGTCTATGCCGAGGCGGCGGCGCTGAAGGGGATCGAGGTCGTCGGGATCGACGTCCATATCGGCAGCCAGCTCACCGAGCTGGAACCGTTCGAGCAGGCCTATCTCAAGGTCGCGGACCTCGCCCGGCAGCTTCGCGCCGATGGCCACGACATCCGCAGGCTCGACCTCGGCGGCGGGCTCGGCATTCCCTACGAGCGCTCGAATTCCGCGCCGCCGCTGCCGCTCGACTACGGCGCGGTGATCAAGCGCACGGTCGGCGATCTCGGCTGCGAGGTGGAGATAGAGCCTGGGCGGCTCATTTCGGGCAATGCCGGGCTGATGGTCAGCCGGGTGATCTATGTGAAGTCGGGCGAGGAGCGGGATTTCCTCATCCTCGACAGTGCGATGAACGATCTCGTCCGGCCGTCGATGTACGGCGCGCATCACGACATCGTGCCGGTGGCCGAACCGGCGCCGGGCACCGGGACGCGGCCCTACGACGTGGTCGGGCCGGTTTGCGAAACCGGCGACACCTTCGCCCGCCAGCGCCCCCTGCCGCCGATGGCGGCCGGCGACCTCGTCGCGTTCCGCTCCGCCGGCGCCTACGGCGCGGTGATGGCCTCGGAATACAATGCCCGGCCGCTGATCCCCGAAGTGCTGGTGAAGGGGGATCAATTCGCTGTCATTCGTGCCCGTCCCACCTATGACGAGATGATAAACCGCGATACGATCCCGGTATGGCTCTGACGCGCAATCCCGCGCGTCCCGACCGCCGAGGAGGCCCGCGAGAGGCGTGACCCGGATCAAGGCCCTTCCGCACGAGGCGTTTCGCCGTCTCGTCTGGCCCGTGCGTCTGACGCGGGCCGGGATGCTGGCCGAACGGATCACGCGCGGATTCTGGCCGGTCTGGACCCTTCTCTTCGCGGTCATCGCCGCCCTGGCCTTCGGGGTGCAGGACTGGCTGCCGCTGGAAGCGCTCTGGATCGGCGGGGTGCTGGTGCTTCTCGGTCTTTTCTGGTCGCTCTGGCGCGGCATTGCCGGGTTCCGCTGGCCCAGCCGGGAAGAGGCGCTGGAGCGGCTGGACCGGACCCTGCCGGGGGGGCCCATCGCCGCCTTGTCGGACAGTCAGGCCCTTGGCGGCCACGATGCCGGATCGACGGCGGTCTGGCGCGCCCATGTGGCGCGCATGGCCGAGCGCGCCGGTGCCGCGCGCGCGCCCGTGCCCGACCTCCGCATTGCCCGGCGCGATCCTTACGCGCTGCGCTACGCCGCCCTGACGGCTGTCGTCACGGCGCTTCTCTTCGGCTCGCTCTGGCGGGTGGCCGAGGTGCCGGGGCTGGTCCGGCCCGGCACAGCCGCGAATGCCGCCGGCGGCCCGAGCTGGGAAGGCTGGGCCGAACCGCCGGCCTATACCGGCCTGCCGAGCCTTTATCTCAACGCGATCACCGCCGACGGGGTCGACCTGCCCGAAGGCAGCCGCATCACCCTGCGGCTCTACGGCGCGGCCGACGCGCTCGGGGTCGAGGAAAGCGTCTCAGGCCAGTCGCCGGCGCCCGCCGATCCCGCGGCGCCGGTCGACACCGCCACGGTGCGGGCGGTCGATATCGAGGCGACCCGCTCGGGCCGCGTCGCGATCACCGGCGCGGGCGGGCGCGAATGGCAGGTGACGGTGCTGCCCGACGACGCGCCCACGGTCAAGATCACCGGCAGCGTCATCCGCGAGGCCGACGGCACGATGTCGCAGCCCTTCACCGCGACCGACGACTATGCCGTGACGTCCGGCCGCGCGCTCTTCGAGCTCGACCTCGCCGCCATCGACCGCCGCTACGGGCTCGGCCCCGAGCCCGAGCCGCGCGAGGCGCTGGTCTACGATCTGCCGATGCCGATCACCGGCAACCGGAGGGAGTTCACCGAGGCGCTGGTCGAGGATGCGTCGAAGCACCCCTGGGCCAACCTGCCGGTCAGGATGACCTTCGAGGTGGCCGATGGCCGCGAACAGACCGGGCGGAGCAATGCCGAGGTGCTGACCCTGCCGGGCCGGCGCTTCTTCGACCCGGTCGCCTCGGCGGTGATCGAGCTGCGCCGCGACCTTCTCTGGACCCGCGACAACGGCCCCCGCGTCAGCCAGGTCCTGCACGCGCTGACCCACCGGCCCGAGGGCCTTCTGCGCAACGAGCGCGCCTACCTGATGCTGCGCGTCGCGATGCGGAGGCTCGATGCCGCCCTCGGGCAGGGCCGGTTGTCGGCCGAGATGCGCGACGAGATCGCCGAGGATTTCTGGGCGATCGCCGAACTGATCGAGGATGGCGGACTCGCCAATGCGCTCGAGCGGATGCAGCAGGCGCAGGAGCGGCTCTCCGAGGCGATCCGCAATGGCGCCACGCCCGAGGAAATCCAGAAGCTGATGGACGAGCTTCGGGAGGCGACCGACGATTATATCCGCCAACTGGCCGAGAACATGGAGCGCAAGGGCGCGGACGAGCCAAACCAGCAGGCCCAGAACAACCAGCAGATCACCGGCGATCAGATCCAGCAGATGATGGACGAGATCCAGCGCCTGATGGAAGAGGGCCGCATGGCCGAGGCGCAGGAACTGCTCGACCAGCTTGCCCGGATGATGGAAAACCTGCGAGTGACCGAGGGCCAGTCGGGCGAAGGCCAGCGCGGGCCGGGCGGACAGGCGATGGAGGACCTGCGCCAGACGCTCCGCGACCAGCAGGAGCTGTCGAACGAGGCGTTCCGGGACCTGCAGCAGAACGGCCAGCAGGGAAACCAGCAGCCGGGGCAGGACGGCGAACAGCAGCAGGGCCAGCAGGGCGAGGGCCAGGACCAGCCCGGTCAGGACGGCCAGAACGGCGACGGCGAGGGCCGCGACCCGAACGGGCTGCGTCCCGGTCAGGGCGGCGAACCGCGCGGTTTGGCCGACCGCCAGCGCTCGCTCCGCGAGACGTTGCGCCGGCAGGAGGGCGGATTGCCGGGCGATCCCTCGGAGGAACGCGACGCCGCGCGCCGCGCGCTCTCCGAGGCCGGGCGGGCGATGGGCGGCGCGGAAGAGGCGCTCCGCCGCGGCGACACGGCCGAGGCGCTCGACCGGCAGGCGGAGGCGATCGAGAACCTGCGCGAGGGAATGCGCAGCCTCGGCGAGGCGCTGGCGCAGAACCGGCCGGACCAGCCCGGCAGTCAGGGAGAAGCCTTCGGCGAGGCCAACCGCGAGACGCCGCGCGACCCCCTCGGCCGCACGACCGGGCAGTCGGGCCGGATCGGCACCGACGAGAACCTCCTGCAGGGCACCGATGTCTATCGCCGGGCGCGCGATCTTCTCGACGAGATCCGCCGCCGCTCGGGCGAACAGACGCGGCCGTCGCAGGAACTCGACTACCTCAAGCGGTTGCTGGAGCGGTTCTGACCGGGACGGCGGTCAGCCGCCATCGGCGCCGCCCTGCAGCGACTGGGTCAGCGATTTCATCTGCCCGTCGAGCCAGGACCGCGCGGCATCGACGCCCGCGACATAGCTCGTCAGCACCGGCTCCGCCGCCGGGACGCTCGACGCGATGAGCGGCGCAAGCAGGTAAAGGCCGAAGAGGATCGCCGCGATCAGAAGCGCCGTCGAAAAGCCCATGCGGAAGCCGCTGCGCCGCCGCGCGAGGGTTTCGGGGGCGTCGATGGCTGCCGGCTCGCCGCCCCGTTCGGACGTGGCGCGCAGCGTGGAGTTGATTTCCTCGATATCCGGCAGCAGTTCGCGCCGCGAGGCGCGCGAGACGAGCGCGTCGTCGTCGAGGTCGTTTTCGTCGCCACGGACCCGGACCACGCGGTCGGGTTCCCCGGCGGTTGTGGCCGCGGCGGCGCCGATGGCGGCCGCGATCCCAAGCTCGGGCTGGGATTCGAGCGTGCCGCCCTCGGCCTGGCGGGCGCGCGTTTCACGCTCGGCCTCTTCGCGCAGGACGTTCTTCACCGCGTCGTCGAGGGTCCGTCGCACCCGGTCGGGGACTTGCGCCGCGGCCTCTTCCTCTTCGGCGGGTTCCTCTTCCGCCTCCGCGCCGGCCTCGCTCGCCTCGTCGGGCTCGGCGGCTTCCGGCCCGGCCGTGGCCTCTTCCGGTCCGGGCTCCGGTTCCTCGGCCGCAGGCGGTTCGGGTTCCGCCTGTCCGGGTTCAGGTTGTCCGGTCTCCGCCTGCTCCGGTTCCGGCAACTCCGGTTCTGGCGGCGGCGCCGCTTCGGCGTCCTTCTGCCGCGCTTCTTCCTCCGCCGCCGCAGTCAGTTGCCGTGCCGACCGCTGAAACCATGCATGGCCGCAATTCGAACACTGGACATCCCGACCGCCGTCGGGGATGACGCTCTCGTCCACTTCATATTGCGCGCCGCAGCTTGGGCAAATCAAACGCATGCTGTACCAACCCGCTCCACCAGCCACCATGGGATCCCGCCGGCCATTCTGGCCATTATTGTTGTCGTGTTGTAGCAAGCAAAGGGTTTCCGTCCAAGCCTTTGTGGCCGAAACCGAAAAAACAGCGCCGAGGCATGGCAGATCGGCCATGCCGGGCCGGAGGGCAGGGTCTTGATCGAGTTCCAGAACGTGGCGCACGGCTATGGCGGCAGCCCGCTGCTGTCGGGAATGACCCTGACGCTGGCGCCGGGATCGTTCCATTTCCTCACCGGGCCGTCGGGGGCGGGCAAGTCGACCTTCCTCAAGCTCTGCTATGGCGAGCTGACCCCGGTCGCGGGTCGCATCAGCGCCTTCGGCCAGGACCGGGCGGAGATGTCGCGCGACGATGTTGCGCGGCTCCGCCGCCGGATCGGCGTCGTCCATCAGGACTGCCAGTTCCTCGATCACCTGCCGCTCGAGGAAAACGTCGCGCTGCCGCTGACGGTCGCGGGACGCGCCGCCGACGCGACCGAGTTGAAGGAGCTTCTGTCCTGGGTCGGGCTTTCGGGGCAGGTCAGGTCGCTGCCGCCCTCGCTCTCGGGCGGCGAACGCCAGCGCGCGGCCCTGGCGCGGGCGGTGATCATGTCGCCTGAAATGCTGCTCGCGGACGAACCCACCGGCAATCTCGACTGGGAGATGTCGCTGAGGCTTCTGACCCTGCTCGTCGAGCTGAACCGGATGGGCACCGCGATCCTCGTCGCGACCCATGACCTCAACCTCATCCGGGCGGCCAAGGCGCAGGTCGCGGCCCGGGTGCTGCGGATCAAGGGCGGGCAGGTGCAGATGGCGGGGGCGGAGCTGTGAGGGCGTTCCTGGGCCGGCTCGGCGCGCTTCTGACCGGCGATCCGCGCGCCGACCGGGTGGTGCCGCCATCCGGGGCCGCGGCCTGGCTCACGCTTCTGTCGGCGGGGGCGATGGCTTTCCTCGCGGTCTTCGCGCTGGCGCTGTCGCTCGCCACCGGGCGGCTGGCGGAGCGCTGGGCCGGGGCCTTGTCGCAAGGCGCCACGGTGCGCATCTCGGCGCCCGCCGAACAGATGGCGGCGCAGACGCGGCTGGTGCTCGATATCCTCGCGGTGACGCCCGGCGTCGGCTCGGCCCGGGCACTCGACACGGCCGAGACGCGGGCGCTGCTCGCGCCCTGGTTCGGGCCGGACCTGCCGGTCGACAGCCTGCCGATCCCGCAGCTGATCGAGGTGACGGAGACCGGGGACGGGTTCGATGCCGAGGGGCTGAAGCTGCGCCTTTCGGCCGAGGCGCCGGGCGCGACGCTCGACGACCATCAGCGCTGGCGCCGGCCGCTCGTCGCGGCGGCGGAGCGGCTGCGGTCGCTCGGGTTTCTGTCGCTGGGGCTGATCGGCGGGGCGATGGCGGCGATGGTGACGCTCGCGGCGCAGGCGGCGTTGGCCGCCAACGGCCAGGTGATCCGCACCCTGCGCCTCGTCGGCGCCCGCGACATCTACATCGCCCGCGCCTTCGTCCGCCGCTTCACGCTGCGCGCCCTGGCGGGGGCCGCGGCCGGGACGCTTGCCGGCATGATCGCCGTGGCGCTTCTGCCGGCGGCGGACGAGGCGGGCGGCTTTCTCACCGGGCTCGGTTTCGCCGGCACCGGATGGCTCTGGCCGCTGGCAATCCCGCCCTTTGCGGCTATCGTGGCCTTCTGGGCGACGCGCGCGGCGGCGCTCAGGACGCTGAGGGAGGTGCAATGAGGCTGGCGCTGCAATACGTCCTGTCGGTGATCTTCATCGTCCAGATGTATCTGGCGATGGTGATCTACGCACTATTCTGGACACCCATCGTCTTGGTCCGGCGCGAGGCGGTCTTCGACGCGGTCCACGCCTATTGCCGCTGGGTCCGCGCCTCGGCGGCCGTGCTGGTCGGCCTGCGGTCCGAGATCCGTGGCGAGGTGCCCACGGACGAGGTGGTGATCGGCGCCAAGCACCAGAGCTTCTTCGACATCATCATGATCGTCTCGGTCGTGCCGCGGCCGAAATTCATCATGAAGAAGGAGCTTCTCCGGGCGCCCATCGTCGGCTGGTATGCCATGCGGCTCGGTTGCATCCCGGTCGATCGCGGCAAGCGCGGGCAGGCGGTGACGAAGATGGTCGCCGATGTGAAGGCCGGGACGGCCTGGCCCGGACAGCTCATCATCTATCCGCAGGGCACCCGCGTCGCGGCGGGGGCGCACAAGTCCTACAAGGTCGGGGTCGGCGTCCTCTACAGCCAGCTCGGTCAGGACTGCGTGCCGGCGGCGACCAATGTCGGCGTCTTCTGGCCGCGCCACGGCGTCTTGCGCAAGCCCGGCATCGCGGTGGTGGAGTTCCTGCCGCGCATCCCGGCCGGACTTCCCGTCGAGGCCTTCATGGCGCGGATCGAGCCTGCGGTCGAGGACGCGTCCGACCGGCTGATGGCCGAGGCGGGCTTCCCGTCGGAGGGCTGAGGGATGGAGTTCATCGAGACGGTCGAGGCGCTCGAGGGTCACTACGGCACGCCCGGAGAAGCATCGCTTGTCAAGGTCGCGCGGCGGATGACGCCGGCCTACCGCGCCTGGATCGGCCGCTCGCGGCTCTGCATCCTCACGACCGTCGGGCCTGAGGGCACCGACGCCAGCCCGCGCGGCGATGACGGGCCGGTGGTGCGCGAGCTCGATCCCGGCACGCTGGCGCTGCCCGACTGGCGCGGCAACGAGCGCATCGACAGCCTGCGCAACATCGTCCGCGATCCGCGCGTCAGCCTGATGTTCCTTGTCGCCGGGTCGGACAACGTCGTCCGCGTCAACGGCACGGCGCGGGTCACGGCCGATGACGCCATGCGGCAGAGCTTCGCGCGGGGTGGCAAGGCGCCCCGCACGGTGATCCTGATCGCGATCGCCGAGGTCTACTCGCAATGCGCCCGCGCCTTGCTGCGCTCCCGGATCTGGACGGACGGCGACCGCTCGGCGGGACTGCCGACGGTGGGCGACATGCTGGCGGAGATCAGCCGGGGCGCCATCGACGGCGCCGCCTATGACGCGGAATGGCCGGGCCGGGCGGCGGCGACGCTGTGGTAAAGCGGATGTGCCCCGCCGCCATCGAGCGGCCGGGGATCCGGCGATCATTGTCTCCGCAGATGCTTGCACGCAGTCCTCGAATGACCGCTTCGAGTCCGTTGCGAACCCGCCCGCCGGCGCGACACAAGCCGGGCGGGCGCCTGCCCGCGAAACGGTCCCCGACCGCTACGCGGCCAGCCCCTTCGATCCCATGGCGAGGAACTTCTCGCGCCGGTCCTTGACGAGATCGGCGGGCTTCCTGCCCGAAAGGTCCTTCAGCATCTCGCCGATGGCCGTGCCGACGCTCGCGATCGCCTCGTCGCGCTTGCGCTGGGCGCCGCCGAGCGGTTCCGGGATGATCCGGTCGATCACTGCGAGCTTCAGGAGGTCCTGCGCGGTGAGGCGGAGCGCGTTCGCCGCCTCGCGCATGCGTTCGGCATCCTTCCACAGGATCGACGCACAGCCCTCGGGCGTGATTACCGAATAGATCGAGTGCTCGAGCATTGCCACGCGGTTCGCGGTCGCGAAGGCCACCGCGCCGCCCGATCCGCCCTCGCCGATGATGACCGAGATCAGCGGCACGCCGATCTGCAGGCACTTTTCCGTCGACCGCGCAATCGCCTCGCTCTGGCCGCGCTCCTCGGCGCCCTTGCCGGGATAGGCGCCCGGCGTGTCGACGAGGGTGATGACCGGCAGCCGGAACCGGTCGGCGAGGTCCATGAGGCGGATCGCCTTGCGGTAGCCCTCGGGCCGGGCCATGCCGAAGTTGTGCTCGATCCGCGTCTTGGTGTCGGAGCCCTTCTCCTGCCCGATGACGACCACGGGCTGATCGTCGAACCGGGCAAGGCCACCCATCACCGCGTGATCGTCGGCGAAGTTGCGGTCTCCTGCGAGGGTGGTGAATTCGGAAAACAGCCGGTCGATATAGTCCTTGCAATGCGGCCGGTCGGGATGGCGCGCGACCTGGCATTTCCGCCAGGGGTCGAGATTCTTGTAGAGTTCGCGCAGGAGATCGCCCGCTTTCTTGTCGAGCGCGGCGGCTTCCTTGGAGACATCCATGCCCTCGTTCGTCCGCGCCAGCGCTCGAAGCTCCTCGGCCTTGCCTTCGATCTCGGCAAGCGGTTTTTCGAATTCGAGGTAGTTCATGGCGCTCTCCCGGGAACGGTCACGGGCTTATATGACGGCAGGCGCCCGGCATTGCAACTCCACTGCGGCGATGGACAAGGCGCGAGGCGGCGGCTAGCGTCGCGGCATCGTGACCGCCATTGCCAGCCTCGACAGTCGTGCGTCCTGGATCCGGTTGGGGATATCGCTCCTCGTCGGGGTCGTGGGCAATGTCGGCATGTGGGCGATCATCCTGATCCTGCCGGCGGTGCAGGCGGAGTTCGGGGTCGACCGCGCCGATGCCTCGCTGCCCTATACGGTGACGATGGTGGGCTTCGCGCTCGGCAATTTCTGGATCGGGCGGGCGGTGGACCGGTTCGGGATGAGCGTGGCGCTCATCTGCGCGGCGGTGCTGATCGCGGCGGGTTACGGCTTCGCGGCGGTGGCCGGGTCGGTCGCGATGCTGTCGGTCGCGCAATTCGCGATCGGTTTCGGCACCTCGGCGAGTTTCGGGCCGCTGATCGCCGATGCCTCGCAATGGTTCCTGAAGCGGCGCGGCATCGCGGTGGCGCTGGTGGCGAGCGGCAACTACCTCTCGGGCGCGATCTGGCCGGTGGCGCTGTCGGGTGTGCTCGCAAGCGACGGCTGGCGGGTGGTCTATCTCGTGCTGGCGGCGCTGACGCTGGTCGTGGTGATCCCGCTCGCGCTGCTCCTCCGCCGGGGCCTGCCCGAGGCGATGTCGGCGCAGACGACGCGGATGGCCGCCGAGCGCGCGGCGACGACGGGGCTCAGCCCCCGGGCGCTGCAATGGCTCCTGGCGCTGGCCGGGGTCGGCTGCTGCGTCGCGATGTCGATGCCGCAGGTCCATATCGTCGCCTATTGCGTCGACCTCGGCTTCGGCCCGGCGGTGGGCGCGGAGATGCTGTCGCTGATGCTTCTCGGCGGCGTCGCCTCGCGCATCGCCTCGGGTCTTCTCGCCGATGTGCTCGGCGGGGTGCGGACGCTGCTGATCGGCTCGGCGCTGCAGGGGCTGGCGCTGATCCTCTACCTGCCGTCGGCGGGGCTGACCTCGCTCTATCTCGTGAGCCTCGTCTTCGGGCTGTCGCAGGGCGGGATCGTGCCCTCCTATGCGGTCATCGTGCGCGAATACCTGCCCGCGAAGGAGGCCGGCGCGCGGGTCGGCTTCGTGATGATGGCGACGATCGTCGGCATGGCGCTTGGCGGCTGGATGTCGGGCTGGATCTACGATGTGACGGGGTCCTACCGGATGGCGTTCCTGAACGGCATCGGCTGGAACGTGCTCAACCTCGGCATCGTGCTGACGGTGCTGGTCCGGTCGCGGCCGCGCCTGCCGGCGGTGGCGTGAGGGGGACCGTCTCGGGGGGCATCGAGCCCCCCTCGCCGGGCGGCGCGGAATGGGCGCCGCGTGCCCGGCCTCAGCCCCCGGCGATCATCTCGGCCTGGCGCACGATCACCTCGGCCTGCCGGACGCTGGCGATATCGACGAGCCGGCCCTTGTAGACGGCGGCGCCCGCGCCGGTGCGCTGTGCTTCTGCCATCGCCGCAAGGATTTCGCGCGCCTCGGTCAGCCTGGCTTCGGAGGGCGTGAAGACCTCGTTCGCCAACGCCACCTGCTTGGGATGAATGGCCCATTTGCCGACCATGCCGAGCGTCGCCGAGCGCTTCGCCTGGGCGATGAAGCCCTCGTCGTCGGAGAAGTCGCCGAACGGCCCGTCCACCGGCAGCACGCCATGGGTGCGGCAGGCGGCGACGATGGCGGTCTGCGCCCAGTGCCACGGGTCGGACCAGAATTTCCGGCCCTCGCGGACCATGTAGTAGTCCTCCTGCGTGCCGCCGATGCCGGTCGTCTGCATCCCCATCGAGGCAGCGAAGTCGGCCGCGCCGAGGCTCATCGCCTGGAGCCGGGGGGAGGAGGCCGCGATCTCCTCGACATGGGCGATGCCGGCGGCCGTCTCTATGATCACCTCGAGGCTGACCGGCTTCGTCCGGCCCTTCGCGCGTTCCACTGCCGTCGCCAGGGCATCGACTGCGTAAACGTCTGATGCACAACCGACTTTCGGGATCATGATCTGGTCGATCCGGTCGCCGGCCGCTTCCAGCACCTCGACCACGTCGCGGTACCAGAAGGGGGTGTCGAGGCCGTTGATGCGGACCGAGAGATGCTTCACCCCCCAGTCGATGTCGTTGATCGCCTCGATGATGTTCCGGCGCGCCTGCGGCTTGTCGTCGGGGGCGACCGAATCCTCCAGATCGAGGTTGATCACGTCGGCGGCGCTCGTCGCCATCTTCTCGAAGATCGCCGGACGCGAGCCGGGGCCGAAGAGCTGGCAGCGGTTCGGACGGGCGGGGGCGGCGGGCTGGAGGCGGAAGCTCATGGCGCGACCTTTCGGCAAGGAAGTTTCGTTGCGTGTCTGGGTTCGGATAGAATATTGCGCGAGCCCGTGCAAGCATCCTTTCGCAGGCGCAGAAACCCGCGCCGAGCGGCGCGTAATGCCGCCGTCCCGCATGCGTATAGCGTTTCAGGTTTGCTTTGTATCAGAATGGCATGTCATTGATGATGTGACCGCCCCCCGACGGCAGTGATGTGCCATGCCGGGTCCGCGACGATCCACAAAGGGGGACGGTCATGTCGGAGATCATCACGGTCGGGCTCGACCTGGCGAAGAATGTGTTTGTCGCCTCCGGCGCCTCTT
>WOZM01000102.1 GCA_011620265.1 Paracoccaceae bacterium | reverse complement strand
CCGAGATCCCGCGCGCCGAGTTCAGCATGCCGCGCACGAGGCTGCGGCCCATGTTCGCCCAGTCCGGCCCCTTCGGGCTGTAGAGCCCGATCAGGGTGAAGATCTTGCGCCGGGCGTACTGGCCCTCGGTCACCGTGAACTCGCCGTTGAGGTACACCGCACCCGTCGAGCCGCGCGTGGCATAGCCGCCGGTCCAGCCTTGCGAGGCGTCGTCGAAGCCGCCGGGGCGGATGGTCAGGCGCACCTTGGCCAGCGTGCCCTTGGGGATCAGGTTGGTGTTGCTCTGCGCGTCGTTGAAATCGTTCCAGGAACCCATGGGGAACCTCCTTTTCTGATCAGGTTTGCGGTTGGGATTGGGCGTCAGCCGCCGGATCGGCGGGTGGCGGGGTGTAGGTCAGGCGCTTGGGCGCTGGCGCGACGGGGGCGCGGATCTTCGTCATCAGGCGGCCGAGGTGAGGCTCCTCGACCCGATCCAGACGGCCGGAGCGGTCCTTGGCCGGAAAGCCCCAGGGGTTGATCGTCTGGCAGACGAAGGCGCGATAGGGATCGCCATGGGTCTTCAGCTCGGCCATGGTGATCACCTCGTCGACGATCCCCGGCAGTTCGAGCCCTGTCTTCGAGCCGTCGATCTGCGGCAGGAAGACCTTGCGATTGAAGTCGTCGAGCTTCTCGTCGAGGATCCCGACGAACCACACGTTCTTCGCCCGCGTGTGCTGGAGATGGGTGAGCCAGCCGATCATCTCGCGCCCGTGCAGCCCGTAGGCGCCGCGCACATCCGGCTTGCCGGTCTTCTCCGACAGCGCCTCGGGCTGACCCTTGCACCAACCGAAGCACAGCCGCCCGGCGACGGTGATCGAGTCCACGAAGATCGTGTCGTAGCGGTCGAGTCCGGCCGGATCGCCGAAGCGGTCGCAGACCGCCTTGTAATGCGCGGGGCTGTAGGGCTGCTCGTCGCGCAGCGCCGGGTTCGGGCCGCCGATGAACACCGCGAAATCCCGGCATTCCGTCCAGGTTCGCGGCCGGATGCTGTCGCCTGCCCAGCCCTCGATGGCGAGATCGCCCGCCTCGAGATCCATGAACAGGGTCGTCGACGCGTTCAGGGTCCAGAGGAGCGATGTCTTCCCGATGCCGGATTTGCCGAAGATGCAGCCCTTGATACCCCGCGGTTCGGCCAGCCGCTGATCGGCGCTGATGATCGGAAGGCCGCCAGTCATGCCAGCACCTCCTGACGCGCCCGCGCTGCATCCGGGTCGTTGCTGGTCACGGCCGCGAAGAGCGCATCGAGACGATCCGCCTCGTCGAGGCATTCCTTGCCCTTGCGGCGCATGAAACGCCGCGCGTCATCGAGCAGCTCGGGCTCGGCGATGAGGTGCGGGATGGCGACGTATTCCGCGGCGGACTCAACAAAGTAGGACTTCGAGCGCAGGTCCTTCACCAGCGGCGCGAAGGACTCGCACACATCCGCGAAATCGGCCTGGCCCACAGCATCGTCCTGCGTGCGCAGGATCCGCTTCACCTCGGTGATGATGCCGGTCCGCAGCATCCGCAGCGCACCTTCCCGCCGGGCCTGGCTGCAGGTCAGCGGGAAAGCATCCTCCATCATGTCATCGGCGATTTTCGGGGCGTTGTTGCCAAGCTGCGCGGCAACCTCCCAGACACGTTCGGCAAATGCCGCCGATTGGCTATCGAGCATCGAACCACTCCTTGATTGTCGTGAAAGCTGCGGACCCCTCGGCGATGGCCGTGGCATCGAGGTCGTGAAACGGGGTGTCCCTCGCCTGACGCATGCCCTTGCGGGCAAGGGCGAGGTTCTCGTCCGAGGCCCATTCGGCAAAGGCGCGGAACGTTCCGGTGACATGCCGCCAGGCCGCCTGCTCGGGCGTTGGGGCCACATAGAGAGGATTGCGTCGGCTGGCGGACCGCTGCGGGCGCAACCCGCGCATCGCGGCATCGACCACCATCTTGCGCAGGGCCGCGCGTGTCGGTTCCTCGCCGCGTTCGAGGCGATCATCCAGCGTGCGCCGCACGATGCCTGGATCGGCGGCCTCGGCGTCACGGAACTGGCGAGCCTCGTGGATCTGGTCGCGGCGCAGACCAAGATCGGCGGTGGAGGCAGTGTTGTGGTCTTCAACACTGCTCCTGTCGCCACCGTTGCGCTTCACCTCGCCACGCGCCTGCGCCGCATCGTATTCATCGGCCAGCCGCCGCTTGGCACGCGCCTCGATCTCGAGCGCATGGGCCTGAGCGCGATGCGCTGCCGCGACGAGATCGTCATGGGCGCTCTTGGCGCGCTGCAGCCGGGCCGTGCGTTTCGCCACGTCGTAGGCCAGCCCGGCGACCTCGCGCGCCTCGAGCACCTCGGCGGCGGTCTTCGCGCCCGACAGCATGCTGGCCGCGCGGTCGATCAGGCTGGGCAGATCCTGCGATGGGGCCGAAAGCGGGGCGAGCTGGCTCATTGATCGCCCCCTTGCGGGACGATCTCGATCTTCAGCGTGCCGGGCCGGACGGTGCGCGCGGGCTCGAAACCGGCGCGGATGGCATCGGGCCAGGCGGCGTATTTGCGCTCGGGCACCTTGAACGCGATGTCGACATACTGCGCGGGATCGTCCCCGGCGGCGCGGATGCGCTCGACCATGGCGGCGAGGCGATCCTGATCCCAATCGACCCGTTTCGGCAGATCGGCGACCACGGTGAAATCGCCGTCGTCGAAGCGGATCGTGCCGGTATCCTTGCCCGCAGCCTGCCGTTCCTCGGCGGCGCGGGTGGCGTAGCGGACGGTCAGTGCGCCATCGAGGCGGGCCTTCGCGGACTTGTCGCGCTTGATGCGCTCGTCGACGTCGCGCTGCAGGATGGCCAGCAGTTCGACGGGCAGCTGGGCGATGTCCTGCAGGCCGAGGCCCGGCAGGTCGTCGACGGTGGGGGTGTTCGCGGGGAACGGCATGTAAGGGTCTCCATGATCGGCAAAAAGGGATTGGAAGGCGGCCATCACGCGGCCTCCTGCTCAGCCAGCAGCAGCGCGGACAGTGAGACCGCCGCGGCCTTGGGTTTGGGGCGGGCGACGGCGATGTAGGCGAACTGGTCGGGGCCCATTCGCTCTTGCACCAGGTGCACGAGGCCCTGTTCGGCGGCCCAGAACGCGCGGGCACCTAGCCAGGTCAGCCTTGTGCGTTCTTCGGTCGTGAAGCGGGACAATCCCTGACAACGATCGAGCGTCAGAAAGCCGCGATGGTATTCCAGCCGGTCACCCGGCACGGCCTGCGCCACCCAGGCGCAGAACTCGATCTCGGTGAGCGGTCGGCGGGCGCGGACCGTGATGAAGGGGGTGGTGCCCATGAACATGATCTCCTCCTTTCGCCTCTACTCAGGCCGCCGCGAGATCGTCCCAGGCGGGACCGAGACCGTGGGCGGTGAGGACGTGACGGAGATCGGCGAGGCGGCGGTAGAGCGCGGACCGGCTGCCGAACCCCTCGGCCGCGAGCGCGGTGACGGGGCGATGCGCCAGCGCCGCGCAGAAGCGGCGATCCTCGGCCGGGAGCCGCGCGAGCGCGGCCTGCAGGGCATGGTGAAACTCAGTGACAGCGGCGGCGCAGCAGGTCTGGCCGTGCCACGCGGCAAGCCCGTCGTCCTCGGTCAGCGTGTCGCCGACCGGCTCGCGGGCTCCGGCCAGCGGCACCGCGAGCGACAGGATCGATCCACCCTGCGCACGGCGCTGGCGGTGATGGCGCATCGCGATCCGCGAGGATTGGTTGCGCAGGACGATGTTGGCGAAGGCGCCGATGCAGCCGCGCGAGGGATCGTAGGCGGGCAAGCGGCGCAGCAGATCGACCAGCAGGTCCTGGCCCAGATCCTCGCGCTCGCAGAGCGGCAGGCTCAGCTTGCGGCGCAGACGGCGTGCAGCGGCATCGGCCTCGCGGATGATGGTTTCAATGTCGTCGGGGGAGAGTTCGATCTGCATCGTTGTGCGCCTTGGTCATCGTTTCTGATGAGCCCAAGGTGCCGGATGCCGTCGGCGCGCAGGTGGGAACGGAGTGGGAATGAAGTGGGGGGTTGGTGGGTCTGGCCGTCTTCAGCAGGCGGCCGGGCAGAACGAAGCTTCGCCTTTGATGGCTGGTTTCGGATTCTTGCCCGAGTTAACTGTCGAGGCGAACGCAACGAGAGTCAGTTGTGGCGCTCGTCATTTCGATCTACCCAAGTGACTGGTGGCGCGAAATCCAACGAAAGCGCCTTCTGTCATCGACGGGCGCGGAGAGTCGTTTCCGATCAGATCGTTTTGAGTGACCTGATTGTCTGAGTTTTACATGGGCCAAGCGAAGCAGAAGCGGCGACTCCGTGAAGAACGCCAAGGACTTAGCCGCGCAATGTCGCAGGCGCGCTTCAACGTGTTCGCCATCGGCACGAGGATGTCACCGACCCGGTATATGTCCGAGGAGATTTCTTACTGGAGCGACCAAGATGAGCGCATCTTGGGCCTCGTTTTCCGTGATACCACTGATGACGATTATGGTTGGATCCTTCTGGCCCGGGACCGCCTCGGACGTTTTAGAAGCGTCGACCTCGCCGTTAGCCTTCGCTCTCCTGAGTACGCTACGGTTGGTCTCAGGCAGCGCATCGCAAAGGCAGTTGAGGACGGCGACTTTGACGCCCTCGGTCATCAGGACGATGAGACCAATTACGCAACGAACCTGCTCGACGTGCCACCAGGCACGAATCCCGACAAACTCCACCCGCATTTTCGGGTGCTTCTCGATGAGCCTAGCCGCGCACCGGCCCGTGCCGTCTTGAAGGAAATCGGCCCCTGGCTGACGCCGAGCGATCCTCACTTCGTGAGCGAGTTTCAGTTTAAGCAATTCGACCAGCGCCTTTGGGAGATCTACCTATGGTCGGCGCTGCGCGAGATGGGCTTCGACATCACCCAGCCTGAGGCGCCCGATTTCCTTTGCCGCGCTCCGGGGATTGAGTTTACGGCCGAGGCGACCACGGTTACGGCGTCCACTTCCGGTGCCCTGATGAACCACCCTGATCCAAAGACTCCAGAGGAGATGCGCGCCTTCCTAGCCGACTACATGCCGATGAAGTTCGGCTCGAGCCTCACAAGCAAGCTCAACAAGAAGAATGCGGCCGGTGAGAGCTACTGGGAGCGTGGCGAAACAGCGGGAAAACCCTTCGTCCTCGCTATCGCAGACTTTCACAAGTCGGGTGGCGTCGGAGACCGCGAGGGAGGATCAATGCCATACACACAGTCGGCGATCTTTCCATATTTATACGGCCGTCGTGTAGACTGGGAAATGCAAGACAGCACTCTGGTTGTCCGGGCCGTTCCGGTGGAAAACTTTGTTTATAATGGCAAAATTGTACCTGCTGGATTCTTCGATCTACCTGGTGCTGAAAACGTCTCTGCGGTCCTGTTTTCAAACGCAGGAACCCTAGCAAAATTTGACCGGATGGGGGTGTCCGCTGGATTTGAGGCTCCGGGTCATCGCTATTTCCGAGTGGGCCTGCGATTGGATCCCGATCCGAATGCGGCTCATGGGCGTCCATTCTCCGAAGAAATAGTTGCAGACCGTTGCGCTGAGGGATGGTCAGATGAATTGCAGCTCTTCCACAATCCAAAGGCAAAGTACCCTCTGAGGAAAGAGGTTTTCACAGGGATCACCCAGCACTTCTTCGAAGGCGGCCAGCATGTTTCGTACTCGTCGGGTGAGCCGGTCTTGAGTTCTCGAACACTCATCATGAAGATTGAACCCCAATGAGCGACTGATCGCTGACGCGGTCGACAGCGCCGATGTGCGGGATTCTCGCGCGACTGCCACGATGGGTTGGTTCACCCGTCAAAGACAATGTCGGAAGCGGCAAGGCTTAGCCGGTAGCCCCGGTTGCGCACCGTCACGATCAGGGCCTTGCTCTCGGCATCGGTGAACCCCGCAGCCTTGAACGCGTCGCGCAGCTCGCGGATCAGATCCTTGGCCTCACGCGCCGTGGTGCCTTCGACGTGAGATCCGGAGGCGACTTGATCGCGCGACAGCGCCTTCTCAAGCAGGCGCTCGAACACGGGAAAAATCTGACGCGAAAGAATGACGGAGCGACCTTCCCACTGAACCTCGGCCGTCGCTTTCCGAACGCGAAGCACGGGCGATTGCGGGACCGGCGTCAGAGCCGCGATGTCGATTGTGCCGCCGAGGCCATTGGTGGCGGGCGTCAGCACCTCGAGGATTTCGATGAGATGAAAGCCCGCATCGCGATGTCGCCGCGCAGCCTCCGCTGGCAACTTCGGTGCGAGGATCGTGATGTCCGAGCCCCGCGCCGCCTGGCGCAAGGATGCTATGATGCCGTCGCCGGTCAGGGCTGCGGGCTCCAGCGCAAGAAACACCGCCCGACCCGCTGGCGTGTCGCCGAGCCGCCAGACCTTCTCCGCCGCCAGCTTCGGGGCCGCCCGGAATCCCGCCGCCGCGCCGATCACAGATGCCAGCGCGTCACCACCAATTCGGAACAGGCGCAGATCGTCCTCGGCGAGATCGATGTCCTGCCGGCGGTCGAGCGGGCACTCGGCCCGAAATGCATCGCCCGCTTTCCGGATCGGCCGACAGGGGAGCCCGCATTCGCAGGCATCGCAGACCTCCCAATCGGCGAGCGGCGCGTGTTCGACGAGGACACGTTTCGCCAGCAGCCGGTCGAAGACCGGACCAAAGAACGGCGCGGCAAGCTCGCCGGGCAGGATTGCGTCGTCGCCAGCCTCACTCAGCCGCGTCAACAACCTCAAAATCGTCTCGGTCATTCATCAGCCCGTTCCGTTCGATCAGCTTCATCACCCGCGCCTCATGCTGGGTACGGCGGAACTGCACGACGCCCGGGGGCCGCAGCTTGACCGTGACCTGCGGCTGGCGCTTGCCGTCGCCCTTGAACAAGATCCGGAACACGAGCTCGCCCAGCCGCCAGGCGCCGCCGAACGAGACCGGCGTGCTGCCGAAATGCTGGAGCGCGTCACCGCCGAGATCCCGCGACCGCAACGTGCGCACCACGCGGGGATACCCCTTCTTGCCGGGCGCCATGAGGTCAGCCGCCGCCTCGATGATCAGAACCTTATCGATCAGCGGATCGTAGGCGGCATCAAAGGCGAAGCCCGGTCCGGCCAGTTCGACCGGGCGCAGGGTATAAAGGTCCTGCGCATCGTCGCCGTCGAAGAAGCCGGGCCTGTCGAGGATGATTGATGCGAACAGTTCCGCGACCTCGGGCTGATGCGCCTTCCGGATGCGGGCCATTCGCAGCATGCCGGTGTTCTCGGAGTATCGCAGCACGGCGTGGGAAATCTGGCGCACGCTGATCACCCGTTCGACCTGGCCCTCGACGACCGGCATGGTCGAGACCATGGAGCCGTGGCTGACCACGAGGTTGATCTCGTCATCGTCGTCGTAGTCGCCCACCCGGCAGTAGTCCCCGAGAAACGCGTCACGGAAGAGCGCGGCGACGGCCGTCCGGAACGCTTCGACCTTCTCTTCAGTCAGGTCGATCGCGACGCCACGTTCCCGCCCGGCATATTCATGCAGACGGTCGGCGGTGAGCATCGCCATGTGGTCGGCGGCCGCGTCGAAGAGGTCAGGATGCTCCAGAAAAACCCGGACTGCGATGTGCTTGGGATCATGCGCCTTGTTCGGCGCGTCCTCGTCGCCGGTCTTAATGTCGGGGAACAGATCAACGCCCTTACGGTCGGCCTGCGCCTGGATGATCTCGAGGCCGCGGGCATCGCCCAGTTCCGCGATGCGGTGCAGATCGCCGCGCAGCCCTTCGGGATAGCTGTCCTCGGCACCGGTCAGCAGCTTCTCCAGCGCTTCGCGGGCGGCATCCTCCTCCTGGTCCAGCAGGTCGACGGAGAAGCCCTTGTACTTGCCCTCGTGCCGCGCCAGCAGCGGCTTCATCAGGGCGAGATCGACGGTCTTGATGAACCGGGGGTTCACGAACTTCTTCAAATTGCCGGCCACGACGAATCCCCTTTCCTGCAAAACCAGTGTTCTTGCTACGTTCCTTCGCGTGATTCATCAACCTGCGCGGGATCGGCTGGGACGCTTTCCGACATCGACGAGTAGAGGCCAGAGGAGACGACCGCACCGAGGCCCACATGAAGCGCCCCAATAGCCTACCTCCCGACGAGATGAGCGCCTCCGAGCGCCGCGCCGAACTCTGCGGTCTGCTGGCGCTCGGGCTGGTTCGGCTTCTCGGGCAGGATGGGCACGAAGTATCTGACAATATTGGAGAACGTTGCCTACACTATCCCGACGACCAATGCCGTCATGCAACTCCAACTCACCGGAGAAACGCATGACGAAGTCCGATCCCATCCCCGCGCGCCTGGCCGCGCTGAAGTCCATGTCCGTCCCCCAGTTGAAGTCGGAGTGGCAGACGATCTTTGCCACATCGGCACCGAATAACAGCCGGGCGTTCCTTGAGAGCCGGTTGGCCTACCGCATCCAGGAGCTGACGTATGGCGGTCCTGATCGCGAAACCAGGCGCATGCTGGACCTGCTGGCCGACGAGGTCAGCGGCACCCTGACACGCAAGAGCCAGATCGCCGATCCTCGCAATCCCGTGGTCGGCACGAGGCTGATCCGCGAATGGAACGGGGTCGAGCACACGATCACGGTCTTGCGGGATGGATTCGAGTGGCAGGGGCGACCCTACAAATCCTTGTCTGCGATTGCGCGGGCGATCACCGGAACGCGTTGGAATGGCTACCGCTTCTTCGGGTTGCGCGAACGAAAGCGGGGGAATGATTGATGGATCAACGCGCAAATCCCGTCCGCCGCCAACGCTGCGCGATCTACACGCGCAAGTCCTCCGAGGAAGGGCTGGAGCAGGAATTCAACAGCCTGCACGCTCAGAGAGAGGCCTGCGAGGCCTACATCGCCAGCCAACGCTCCGAGGGCTGGGTGCTGGTCCGCGATCAGTATGACGACGGCGGCATCTCGGGCGGAACGCTGGAACGGCCCGGCCTCAAGCAGCTTCTGGCCGACATCGAGGACGGCCAGATCGATGTGGTGGTCGTCTACAAAATCGACCGCCTGTCACGGTCGCTGATGGACTTCTCGAAGCTGGTCGAGGTCTTCGACCGCAACGGCGTGACCTTCGTCTCGGTCACGCAGTCCTTCAACACCACCACCTCCATGGGGCGGCTGACGCTGAACATCCTGCTCAGCTTCGCCCAGTTCGAACGCGAGGTCACAGCCGAACGCATCCGGGACAAAGTCCGCGCCTCTCGCATGAAGGGCATGTGGATGGGCGGCTATGTCCCGCTCGGGTACGATGTGAAGGACCGCAAGCTCGTGGTGAACGAGGACGAGACTGCCACCGTGCGGGGCATCTTCGAACGGTTCGTCGAGGTCGGCTCAGCGACCGTGCTGGCCCGCGAACTGCGCCGCAAAGGGGTCCGCAACAAGCAGGGCACCTTGGTCGACAAGGGATATCTCTACAGGGTGCTGGTGAACCGCGTCTATCGCGGCGACGCCGTCCACAAGGGCAAGGCCTATCCCGGTGAGCATCAGGCCATCATCGACGAGCAGCTGTGGGATCAGGTCCATGCCATCTTGCGGCAGAACCCGCGAAAGCGCGCCAACAACACCCGCGCACAGGCGCCTGCATTGCTCAAGGGGCTGATCTTCACGGCCACGGGCGCCGCCATGACCTCGA
>WOZM01000202.1 GCA_011620265.1 Paracoccaceae bacterium | reverse complement strand
GCCGTAGAGCTTTCGTAGAGATAGGGCACACCCGAGGGGTAGTCGGCATTCGCGCCGATCGCCTCATCCAGAATGACCGCGAAATCGAGACGTTCGGACAACTGGGTTTTCAGACCGAAAGACCACGTCGTGTAGTCGCCGGCCATGTCGCCAGAAGCGCCGCCGGCAAAGGGCGCCGGCAATGGCACGTAGTGCGTCCCGCTGACGTCGGGCGCCAAAGTTCCGATACCGAATTCGACGTAGTTTCCCTTCTCAAACAGGATCGAAACCGATTGCGTGGATCGCTCCACTCCTGCGGCCGATGCACAAGTCGCGCCCATGGCCATGGCGCCTGCAGTCAGTAGAACACGTCCCATATTTCTCATCCCTAACGTGTTGTGTTTTTTATGGGGAAAACCTAAGCGCTCGTCCGCCGTCCCGTCAATCAATGACGCTGCGTCGGGACGATTTCCCGTCAGGCCGTGACGTGGCCGACCGACAGGCCGCCCGCGCCGAAGGGGCGCGCGACGATGAGGATGCCGGCGAAGCCTGTCGCGGCGGCGAGAAGCTTCGTCGGCGTCAGCCGCTCGGCCAGGAAGACCGGCGCGGTGAGGGCGACGAGGATCGGGCAGGAAAACTCCAGCGCGAAGAGCTGCGCGAGCGGGATCAGCGCCAGCGCAGGGAGCCAGAGGTTCTGCCCGGCGAAATGCACGACGTTGCGCAGGGCGTGAAGCCCGAGATGCGCGGCCCGGATCTCGCCCTGCCGGCCGGTGCCGCAGGCGACGGTCACGACCGCGACGATGCCGATCAGCGAGCGGTAGAGCATCATCTCGAACGTATCGAGTGCCGCGCCGATCTCGCGCTCCGGCGGCTGGCCTGAAGGGGGGCCGGGGGCGGTCTTCGCCTCTCGGCCGGCGCTTGTCCAGATCATAGTCTCAGCCGGACGCGCGGGCGTGGAAGATGAAGCCGGGGAAGTTGAGAAGCACCTGCGCCGCGAGGATCGCGGTCGATCCGGTCGGATCGTAGCCCGGTGCCACCTCCACAAGGTCGATGCCGACGATGTCATGCGCCCGCGCCGCGCCTTGAAGCAGCTCCAGCACGCCGTAATAAAGAAAGCCGCCATGGCTGGGCGTCCCGGTGCCGGGCGCTCGGATGCGAGGGGGTGCTGGCGCCCATCGCGCGGGCGGCCTCGTATCCCTCCTTCGCGGTCGAGGACAGGTTGCGGATGCCGGGCTGGGTGAGGCCGGTGACATGGTCCCGCTCCGCCGCCCGCATCATGGCCGTGTCCGCTCATGCTTTTCCCCGCCGGTTTCGCCGGGGGGCTGGCCCGGCGGCGGCGGGCTGAGAAGCCGAAACGCGGCAGGGAAGCCGCATCTGCCCGAAATTCCGGGATAAGCCGCTCTTTCCTCTCGCAAAACGGCCCCGAACGCGGCAGGCTTCGGGAAAACGCTTCATGAGGCAGGCAATGACATTCAAACCTCCGGCGCCGACGCCCCCGGGCCTGTGGCGGCGCGTTCCTCCAGCGGTCTTCCCCTCGATCATGGGACTTTTCGGCCTTGGCCTTGCCTGGCGGCGGGGAACGGACGTCTTCGTCCTGCCGCGCGGCATCGCCGAGACGATCCTCGGCGCGGTGTCACTTCTCTTCGTCTTCGCGCTCCTCGCCTATGCGGTGAAGCTGATGCGCCGCCCCTCGGTCATCGTCGATGAGTTGCGGATCCTGCCGGGGCGGGCCGGCGTCGTGACGATGGTGCTGTCTGTCTACCTTCTCTCCATCACGCTCGCGCCCTATTCGGCGGTCGTGGCGCAGGCGGTCCTGGTCGCGGGCTTTTCGGCCCATGCGGCGCTCGTCGTGCTTCTCGTCCACCAGTTCGTCACCGGCCCGGCCGAGCAGCGCCGGGTGACGCCGGTCTGGCATCTGAGCTATGTCGGCTTCATCATCGGCGCGCTCGCCGCGACGGTCTTCGAATTCTATATCCTGGCGCTCTTCCTCTTTGTCGCCACCGCGCTCATCGCCGCGCTGATCTGGTCGGTGAGCCTCGAGCAGGTGATCAAGGAGACCGTGCCGGCCCCCCTCCGCCCGCTTCTGGCGATCCATCTCTCGCCGGTGGCGCTTCTCGGCCTCGTCGCGGCGGCGCTGGAGCTTGATGCCATCGCGATGGGCCTGGCCGGGGTCGCGGCGCTGATGCTCATCGCGCTCGTTGCGCGGGCGCCCTGGCTGACCGAGGCCGGGTTCTCGGCCCTTTGGGGGGCGTTCACCTTCCCGCTCGCCGCGACGGCCAGTCTCTGGCTCACGGTGGGCGGTCTCTGGCGCTGGCCGGGCGGCATCGCCCTGATCGCGGCGACGCTGATCGTGCCGGCGATCGCCTTCAAGGTGGTGCGGCTCTGGGCGGGCGGGCAACTTGCCGTCAAGACCAACGCCGCGACCGCCTGAAGTGTTTCGGGTTTCAGCACACACCCGAAACGCTTCAGATCAGCGCCACCCAGGCCCGGGCAAGGGCGAGGCCGGCCGCATCGGCCGCGGGTCCGTGGGTCGCGGCATGGGTCGGGTGATCGCGCTGCCAGCCGGGCCGGATCGCCTCTGCCGCCTCGGCGAAGGCGCGGCTCCAGTCGGCGACGACGCTGCGATGCGCCTCGAAATGGAACTGGGTGCCATAGACCGCGCGGCCGAGGCGGAAGGCCTGGTGGGCGACCGCGCCGGTTTCGGCCAGATGCGCCGCACCCTCCGGCAGGGTGAAGGTGTCGCTGTGCCACTGGAAGATCGGGAAATCCGGGCCCGCCGCGCTCAGGACCGGATCGTCGCGCCCCGCCGCCGTCGGGCGCACCCGGTGCCAGCCGAACTCCGTCGCGGTGCCGAGGAGGTTCGTGCCGCCATATCCCCGCGCGAGGATCTGCGCGCCGAGGCAGATGCCGAGGACCGCCTTGTCGGCCTCGCCATAGGCCCGCATCAGCCGGGCGAGGGCGGGCAGGTAGGGGTGGCGCGCGTCGTCGAGCGCGTTCTGCTCGCCGCCGAGGACCACGAGCGCGTCATGCGCCCGCCGGTCCTCCGGCAGGGCGCCGTCGAGGAAGGGCCGGAAGGTCGCGATCTCGGCCCCGGCCTCGGCCAGCGCCGCGCCGACCTGTCCGAGCGGCGACACCCTGGTATTCTCGACGACCGCGACGCGCATGATCCCCTCCGGCTTGTCCTCCTGATTGATCATGCCGCAGCGCCGGGCGCAAGACTTGGGCCGTGCGGGCGGATTTAGGGCTTGCGCTCCGGTCGCGTGCATGAAACAGGGAAGCGCCAAACGAAAGCTCCCCCGAGAGGTATCCCATGGAGATTCGCGAGGCTCTCACCTTCGATGACGTGCTTCTGGTTCCGGCCGCATCCAGCGTACTGCCGTCGGATGCCGATACCTCGACGTTCGTGACGAAAGCGATCCGGATGAACATCCCGCTTCTGTCGTCGGCGATGGATACCGTGACCGAGGCGCGGATGGCCATCGCCATGGCCCAGTCCGGCGGTATCGGCGTCATCCACCGCAATCTCGGGATCGAGGAGCAGGCCGCGCAGGTCCGGCGGGTGAAGCGCTTCGAAAGCGGCGTGGTCTACAATCCGATCACGCTCACGCCCGACCAGACGCTGGCCGATGCCAAGGAACTGCAGGAGCGCTACAACGTCACCGGTTTCCCGGTCGTGGACAATCTCGGCCGCGTCGTCGGCATTGTCACCAACCGCGACATGCGCTTCGCCTCCGACGACAAGACCCCGGTCAGGGTGATGATGACCGCCGACAACCTCGCGATCCTGACCGAGCCCGCCGATCTCGACGAGGCGAAAAGCCTGATGAAGGCGCGGCGGATCGAGAAGCTTCTCGTCACCGACGGACAGGGCAAGCTGACCGGGCTCCTGACCCTGAAGGACACCGAAAAGGCGGTCCTGAACCCCCATGCCTGCAAGGACGAGCTTGGCCGCCTGCGCGTCGCCGCCGCCTCGACCGTCGGCGATGCCGGGTTCGAGCGCAGCCGGGCGCTGATCGACGCGGGCGTCGACATGGTGGTGATCGACACCGCCCACGGCCACAGCGAGGGCGTCGCGAAGGCGGTGGAGCGGATCAAGGCGCTTTCCAACGCGGTACAGGTCATCGCCGGCAACGTGGCGACGGCGGAGGCGACACGGGCGCTGATCGGCGCCGGCGCGGATGCGATCAAGGTCGGGATCGGTCCGGGTTCGATCTGCACCACGCGGATCGTCGCGGGTGTCGGCGTGCCGCAACTGACCGCGATCATGGATGCGGCGGGGGCGGCGGGCGACATTCCCGTGATCGCCGATGGCGGCATCAAGTATTCCGGCGACTTCGCCAAGGCGATCGCCGCCGGCGCCTCCTGCGCGATGGTCGGATCGGCGATCGCCGGCACCGACGAGAGCCCCGGCGAGGTCATCCTCTACCAGGGCCGGAGCTTCAAGAGCTACCGGGGCATGGGCTCGCTCGGCGCGATGGCGCGGGGCTCGGCCGACCGCTACTTCCAGAAGGACGCGGCCTCGGACAAGCTCGTGCCGGAAGGGATCGAGGGGCAGGTGCCCTACAAGGGTTCCGCCTCGGCCGTGGTGCATCAGCTTGTCGGTGGCCTGCGTGCCGCGATGGGCTATACCGGCAACGGCACCATAGCCGCGATGCGCAAGAACTGCCGCTTCATCCGCATCACCGGGGCAGGGCTGAAGGAAAGCCATGTCCATGACGTGCAGATCACCCGCGAAAGCCCGAACTACAGGGGCGTGTGACGCGGCCGGGACGGAGCCCCCATGTCGCCCGCCCGGCTTGCGGTGCGCGTGAGGACAGATCCGCTTCGGGCGCGACGCCCATGCGCGGGGTTTCGCGACATGCCGGCTTCCGAGCGTCTCAGCCCTCCAGCCCGGACAGGAAACTCGTGAGGTTCGCGCCGAGATCGGGTTGCAGGTAGCCGCCCTCCTGCACGACGAGCATCGGCAGGCCGAGGCCGGCGATCCTCGCGGCGATGCGGGCGAAGCCGGGGGTCGTCACCCGGAACCCCCTGAAAGGATCGTTCTCGTGCGCATCGAGGCCGAGCGCCACCACGATCACGTCCGCGCCGAAGGCCCGGATGCGGGCGAGGCCGGTGTCGAGCGCTTCGAGATAGGTCGCGTCGTCGGTGCCGCGCGGCAAGGGCAGGTTGAGGTTGTAGCCCAGTCCCTCGCCCGCGCCGCGTTCCCCGGCATGACCCCAGAAGAACGGGTAGAAACGGATCGGATCGGCGTGGATGGAGACCGTGAGCACATCGCGGCGGTGATAGAAGATGCCTTGGGTGCCGTTGCCGTGGTGCACGTCCACGTCGAGGATCGCGGGGCGGCGGCCGGCGCGGAGGAAGGCCTCGGCCGCGATGCCGGAATTGTTGAGAAAGCAGAAGCCTCCGGCCAGATCGCCGAAGGCATGGTGCCCCGGCGGGCGCGAGAGGGCATAGACCGCGCGGTCGCCCGCGATCACCGCGTCGGCGCCCGAAAGGGCGGTCTGGGCCGACCAGTAGGCGGCCTCCCATGTGCCGGCCGTGATCGGGCAGGAGGTGTCGGCCTGGTGGAACCCCGCCTGACCGGTCGCCGAGCGTGGGTAGGAAGCGGTGCGGCGGTCGGGGTGGATGTTGGGGATGACCTCGTCCGAGGCGCCCTCGATCCGGCTCCAGCGGCTGTGGATCGTCTGAAGGAAGACGAGGTATTCCGGCGAATGCAGGGCCGCGACCGGGCCGAGCCCGTGATCGGACGGCGCCTCGAAGCGGCAGCCTGCGGCCTCGGCGCCCTCGCGCAGGACGCCGATCCGGGCGGGCTGTTCGGGATTGGGCAGGCGGACCCCGTTCGCCATGAACATCTTCGGGTCATGCACCCGCTGCCTGTCGTCGAGTATCGCCTTCATGTCCCGTCTCCGATTGCCCTGAGGGCCGCGCCCTCGAGGATCATTCCGACCTCTCCCGCCCGCGCGGCGAAGCCCATCCGTTCGTAGAACGCCACCGCGCGCGGATTGTCCCTGTAGACGGCGAGCCGGATGAACCCGGCGCCCCAGCGGGCCTCCGCCTCGTCCCGCGCCGCCGCGATGAGCCGAGGCCCGAGCCCCGCGCCGCGCGTCGAATGCGCGACCCAGAGGTCCGACACATAGGCCCCCGCCATCCCCCGCGTCGTCGAATAGAGCGGCGAGAAGACCGCGAACCCGACGAGTGTGTCGCCCTGAAGCGCCAGAACCGCCCGGAAGGCCGGATCGGGTCCGAACCCCGCTGCGGCGATGTCGGCGTCCGTCGCCCCGTGGGTGTCGCCGAGATCGTCAGAGAGGGCCCGGAGCGCCGCGTTAAGACTGCCGGCATCCGCCGCCCCGGCCAGCCGGATCGTGATCCTCGCCGCCATTCAGAACCCCACCGCATCCGCGCCCTTGAGCCCGAGCATCGCCCGCGCCTCTTCCGGCGTCGCGACGCTGCGGCCGAGCCCTTCGACAAGCGCGCGCACCTTCTCCACCTGTTCGGCGTTCGACCGCGCCAGCACACCTTTCGAGATGTAGAGATTGTCCTCCAGCCCGACGCGCACATGCCCGCCCATCGCCGCCGCCTTTTCGGCCATCGGCATCTGCTGACGTCCCGCCGCGAGGACCGAGAACATGTAGCCATCGCCAAAGAGCCGGTCGGCGGTGGCCTTGAGGTGATCGAGATGCTCGGGCTCGGCCGCGATGCCGCCAAGGACGCCCATCACGAACTGGATGAAGATCGGCCCCCCGACCAGCCCCCGGTCGGCGAAGTGGCGCAGCATGTAAAGATGGCTCACGTCATAGCATTCGAACTCGAACCGCGCTCCGCGCTCCTGTCCCATCCGCCTCAGCACGCCCTCGATGTCGCGGGGCGTGTTCTTGAAGACCAGATCGTCGGACTTGCGCAGGAACGGCTCTTCCCAGTCGTGCAGCCAGTCGGTGCGCTTGCCCAGCATCGGGTAAAGCGCGAAATTCATGCTGCCCATGTTGAGCGAGCACATTTCGGGCCGCAGTTCCAGCGGCGCGGCCAGCCGCTCGTCGAGCGTCATCACCGCGCTGCCGCCCGTCGTCAGGTTGACGATGGCATCGCAGCCGGCGCGGATCGTCGGCAGGAAGGCGCGGTAATGCCCGATCGCGGCCGAGGGGCGCCCGGTCGCGGGGTCGCGGGCATGCAGATGCAGGATCGCCGCCCCGGCCCGTGCGGCCGCGATCGCCTGCGATGCGATATCCTCTGCCGTGACCGGCAGGTAGGGCGACATCGACGGCGTGTGGATCGAGCCGGTGATGGCGCAGGTGATGACGATCTTCGACATGCGCTCAGGCGCTCCGCTTCAGCGCCGGTTCGACCCCTTCGGCGAAGCGGTCGAGGGCGGCGGTGAGCATGGTCATGATCTCGTCGACCTGCCCGGCCGTGGTGATCATCGGCGGGCAGACGAGGAAATGGTCGCCCTCGATCCCGTCGCGGGTGCGGCGCGAATAGATGATGAGGCCTTCCTGATAGGCCAGTTCCACCAGCTCGACATGCGCGTTGAGCGCTTTCGGCAAGGGCCGCATCGTCTGGCGGTCGGCGACAAGCTCGAAAGCCAGCAGCAGACCCTTGCCGCGCACGTCGCCGATGAACGCATAGCGCTGCATGAGGTCGCCCAATCGCGATTTCAGCAGGTCGCCGGTCGTGGCGGCGTTCTCCATCATGCCGCCCGCCTCGATCTCGTCCAGCACCGCAAGGCCGGCGGCACAGGCGAGAGGATTGCCGGCATAGGTGTGGCCGTGCATGAAGCCGCCCGCCTTCAGCACCGGATCGACGATCCGGTCATGCGCGATCATCGCGCCCAAGGGCGCGTAGCCGGCGCCGAAGCCCTTCGAGATCGCGATGATATCGGGTGCCACGCCCCAGTGATCGGCGCCAAGGAAGCGCCCGGTGCGGCCGCCGCCCGACATCACCTCGTCATGGATGAGAAGGACGCCGTGGCGGTCGCAGATCGCGCGCACCGCCTCCATATAGCCGGCCGGCGGCACCAGCGCGCCGGTGGACGCGCCGCCCACGGGTTCGTGGATGAAGGCCAGCACCGTCTCCGGCCCCTCCTCCAGTATCTTCGCCTCCAGCATCGCCGCGTAATGGGCGCCGGTGGCGGGATCGTCGAGGTCGAGCCCGTCGAGATAGGCGCGGGGTGCGGGGATCTTCGGCATCGCCTGCATCATCGGCTCGAATGGCCGGGTGAGCGGCGTGTAGCTCGTCAGCGCCAGCGCCCCGAGGGTCGAGCCGTGATAGGAGGGCGCGCGGGAGATCACCTTCCAGCGCGAGGATTGTCCAATGGTCACGGCGTATTGCCGGGCGATCTTGATGGCGCTTTCGACGGCTTCCGAGCCGCCGGAGACGAAAAAGACCTTCTCCATCCCCTCGGGCGTCAGGCCTGCGACCTTCGCGGCCAGCATCTCGCCCGGCTCGGTTTCGAAATGCAGGCGATAGCCGAAGGTGGACTTCTCCATCTGCCGCCGCATCGCGTCGAGCACGCGCGGGTTGGAATGGCCGATATTCGACACCATCGCCCCGGAAGAGCCGTCGATATAGCGCTTGCCGTCCACGTCCCACATGTAGATGCCGCGCGCCTCGGCCAGAACCGGCCGGCGACTGTCGGTCTGGTAGAAGAGATGGCTTTTCTTGGTCATGTCCGGGACTCCGAGGGCAGGGCGGCGCAGTCACGGGCGCGGAAGCGCACCGAGACGGAGGCCCCTATGGGAAAGGGGTGGGTGTCGATCATGTTGATGGCCTGCAAGGCGTGGCGGCCGACACGCAGGAAATAGCGGGCCGACTGACCCTGATAATCCACCGTCTCCACAGCGCCCGCAACGGCGTATCTGTCGTCCGGGGCGGCATCGGCGGGAAGAACGTCGAGCTTCTCGGCCCGGATCACCAGCCGCGCCGGGCCGGCGCCGGTGATCGCGGGCGCGCGCGCGCGCGGCACGGCGATGGCCGGCAGATCGGGCACATCGAGCGCGACAGTGCCGCCGTCGATGCCCTTGCAGGTCGCCGAAAGGATGTTCGAGGCGCCAAGGAAGGTTGCAACGAATTCGCTCGCCGGGGTGTTGTAGACCTCTTCCGGCGCGCCCATCTGCTCCACCCGGCCTTTCGACATGACGATGATCTTGTCCGACATCGCCAGCGCCTCGGTCTGGTCGTGGGTGACGAAAACGGTCGTGACACCAATGCGTTGCTGGATCTTCTTCAACTCCACCCGCATGTCTTCGCGCAGGTTCGCATCAAGCGCCGAGAGCGGTTCGTCGAGGAGAAGCACGTCCGGCTCGATCACGATGGCGCGGGCAAGGGCCACGCGCTGCTGCTGGCCGCCCGAAAGCTCCTTCGGATAGCGGCTGCCGAGGTCGGGAAGCTGCACCAGGTCCAGCGCCTCTGCGACGCGGCGGCGGATCTCGTCCCTGCCGACATTGCGGTAGCGCAGGCCGAAGGCAACGTTGTCGGCGACGGACCGGTGCGGGAAAAGCGCGTAGTTCTGGAAGACGAGGCCGAGGTTGCGGCGGTGGATCGGCACGTCGTTCACCCGCTTGCCGCCGATGGCGATGTCGCCCTCGCTCGGGTCGAGAAGGCCGGCGATCATCCGCAGGGTCGTCGTCTTGCCGCAGCCCGAGGGGCCGAGAAGCGTGACGAAACTGCCTTGCGGGATCTCCAGCGACATCCGGTGGACGGCGGTCATGGTGCCGAAGCGTTTGACGATGTCGGTCAGGGTGACGGCGCTCACGGGGGGCTCGCTCTTCGGGTTCGGGGGGGGCGGCGCCCCGCGCGGAACGCGGGGGCCGGTG
>WOZM01000267.1:4710-9896 GCA_011620265.1 Paracoccaceae bacterium | reverse complement strand
AGTTGACAATACCATTTAATCGCAATGAGTATTGCGCAGATGAATCGGGAGGACCAAAATGATCCGGATTGCCGTGCTCGGATGCGGGCGTATCGGTGTGATGCATGCCGCGAATATCGCGTCGCACCCCCGCGCCGGGCTTGCGGGCGTTTTCGATATCCACGCCCCCGCCGCGGCGGGGGTTGCGGCGAAGACCGGCGCCAGGGTCTTCGCCTCGGCCGAGGCCGTCTTCGCGTCGGACGAGGTTGACGCCGTCTTGATCGCCACGGCAACCGATACCCATGCCGACCTGATTGAAATGGCGGTTGCCGCCGGCAAGCCGGTGCTTTGCGAAAAGCCCACTGATCTCAGCCTTGAGCGCGTCAACCGTTGCGCGACGGTCATCGCAGGCACGAAGGTGCCGGTTCAACTCGGCTTCGTGCGCCGGTTCGACCCCGGGCATGCCGCGGTGCGCAAGGCCATCGCGGCCGGAGAGATCGGGGAGCTGCATCAGGTCGTCATCACGTCGCGCGATCCCGCAATGCCGCCTCCCGCCTATGCCGCCGTCTCGGGCGGCATCCTGCGCGACATGACGATCCACGATCTGGACATGGCCCGCTTCATCCTGGGCGAGGAGGTGGCCGAGGTCTTTGCCACGGGGTCGCGTCTGGTGGACCCGGCGCTGATGGAGAAGCTCGGCGACTACGACACGGTGGCGGTGGTGCTGACGACCGCCAGTGGCAAGCAGGCCGTCATCACCAACTCGCGGCAGGCGGTCTACGGCTATGACCAGCGGGTCGAGGCACTGGGCACCAGGGGCATGGCCCTTTCGGAAAACCGCCGGGCCCATGCGATGACGCTGCACACGGCCGGGTTCACCGACCGGGCCGAGCCGCTGCTGGATTTCTTCATCGAGCGCTACCGCGAGGCGTTCGATGCGGAGATCGCCGCCTTCGTCGAGGCGGTCGAGGCCGGGCAGCCCCCGGTCGTCGGCTTCGAGGACGGGCGGATGGCGCTGGTTCTGGCCGAGGCCGCCCTGAAATCCATTGCCGAGGGCCGTGTGGTCCGGGTCGAGGAGATGGTCTGATGTATCAGGATTTCGGACTGTTCACCGGCGGCGCCTGGCAGCCCGCCCGCCCGGGCGAGACCGTGCCGGTCCTCGGCCCGGAAACCGGCAAGCCCGTCGCGCAGTCGGGCCGCGAATGGGGCCTCGGCATCGACCAGTTCCGCTGGTACGCCGAAGAGGCGCGCCGCATCTATGGCCGCATCGTCGAAAGTCGTGTGCCGGGTGGACGGTTCGAGATCCACCACGAACCCGTCGGCATCGTCGCCGCCTTCACCGCCTGGAACTTTCCCGCCGCCCTGATCGCGCGCAAGGTCGCCCCTGCCCTTTCCGCCGGCTGCTCGATCATCGCGAGGCCCTCGTCGCAGACGCCGGGCGTGGCGATGGTGATGGTGGACTGCTGCCGCGCCGGGGGGCTCCCGGACGGCAAGGTCAAGCTGGTCGCCGGCCCCACCGGGGCCACCTGTGCGCCGCTGATGTCCGACAAGCGGGTGCGCAAGGTCTCGCTGACCGGATCCACCCGGGTCGGCCGGCAGATGATCCGCGACGCGGCGGCGACCCTGAAGAAGGTGTCGATGGAGCCTGGCGGCAACGCGCCGGTGATCGTCTTTGACGACGCCGATCTCGAGGCGGCGCTGAAGGCGGCCGTGCCCACGAAATTCGCCAATGCAGGCCAGGTCTGCGTCACCGGCGACCGCTTATTTGTGCATGAGAGCCTGCATGATGCCTTCGTGAACGGCTTCGTGGACCGGGCGAAGGCCATCAAGCTCGGCGACGGGCTTGCCCCCTCGGACGGCATGGGGCCGCTGATCAGTGCCGCGCGACTGGCCGAGATGGAAAGGAACGTGGGTGGCGCCACCGGTGCCGGGGCCAGGCTGGCCACCGGAGGCGGCCGCGCTGCGGGCTTCAACGCCGGGCATTTCCTTGAACCGACCGTGCTGACCGATTGCAGCGACGACATGCCGGTGATGGCGGAGGAAAACTCCGGCCCCATCGCCGCGATCACCCGGTTCGAGAGCGAAGACGAGGTGCTGGCCCGGGCCAACGCCTGCGACATCGGCCTTTCGGCCTGTGCCTTCCCCCGGAACCCGGCCCCCGCGCGGCGCACGGTTCAGGCACTGAAGGCCGGGATGGTCGGCATCAACTCCTTCGCCATGGCGGCAAGCGAAGCGCCCTTCGGCGGCACCAACCATTCCGGCACCGGCCGCGAAGGCGGGATCGAGGGCATCCGCGACTACCTTGACGTCAAATCCAGCCAGATGGTGTGGGCATGATCGCGAACAAGCTGAAATCCCTCTGGGCCGCAGGCAAGCCCGCGATCAACGGCTGGTGCAGCATCGGCAATCCCTTCACCGCCGAGATCATGGCGGCCCAGGGGTTCGACAGCATCACCATCGACATGCAGCACGGGGCGCTGGATTACGCCGCGCTGCTGCCGATGTTCCAGGCGATGCGCGCCTCCGGCGCCACGCTGATGGCCCGCGTGCCGTGGCTCGAACCCGGCATCATCATGAAGGCGCTCGACGCGGGCGCCTATGGCATCATCTGCCCGATGGTGAACACCGCCGGGGAAGCCGCGCGGTTCGTCAGCTACATGCGCTATCCGCCGCTTGGGCAGCGGTCCTTTGGCCCGACGCGCGTGTCCTTTGCGGCGGGGGCGAACTATGCGGCCGAGGCCAACGGCAACATGCTGGCCTTCGCCATGATCGAAACCGCCGAAGGCATGGCCAACCTCGACGCGATTGCGGCCACGCCGGGCCTTGACGGCATCTATGTCGGCCCCGCCGACCTGACGCTGTCGCTGAGCCAGGGCCGACTTGCCCCCGGTTTCGACCGCGAGGAACCCGAATTGATTGCGGCGCTGCACTCCATCGTGGCAGCCTGCAGACAGAACGGCATCCGCGCCGCGCTTCATTGCGGCAGGCCCGACTATGCCGCCCGCGCCATCGGCTGGGGCTTCGACATGACCACAGTCGGCGGTGATGCGCGCTTTCTGGCCGCTGCCGCAGGCGCGGCCGTGGCCGGGTTCCGCAAGCTGACCGAAACCGCCGGGGCCGATGCGACAAAGGGGGCCTATTGATGCCGCATGTGCTGGTGGCGGGCAAACTGCACCCGTCGGGGCTCGCGCTGCTGGAGGCTGCGGCGGGCGTGACCTTCACCCATGTCGAGGACATCTCGGAGCCCTCTTACGCGCCGCTGATCGAAGAGGCCGATGCGCTGGTGATCCGGACGCAGCCTCTCTCGGCGGCGACTGTGGCGAAGGGGGCCAGGCTGCGGATCGTCTCGCGCCACGGCGTGGGCTATGACGCGGTCGATGTGGCGGCGCTGAACGCACGGGGCATTCCGCTCTGCATCGTGGGCGACGTGAACTCGGTTTCGGTGGCCGAACATGCGCTGATGCTGATGCTGGCGGCGGCAAAGCGCGTGATCCTGGCCGATCGCGCCACGCGCGAAGGCCCCTGGGGCTGGCGCAATTCGCTGCAGGCCTCGGAACTATCGGGCCGGAACCTGCTGATCCTGGGTTATGGCCGGATCGGGCGGCATATCGCCCGCATGGCGGCAGGCTTCGACATGCAGATCGCGGCGCACGATCCCTATCTGTCGCGCGCCGGCTGGCCCGAAGGCCCGGTCCGCGAAATGCCCGATCTCGCGGCCGCGCTGCCCTGGGCCGATGTGGTGTCGCTGAACCTGCCGAAGCCGGAAAAGCCCGTGCTGGGCGCGGCGGAACTGGCGCTGATGAAGCCCACCGCCATCGTCGTCAATACCGCCCGGGGCGGGCTGATCGACGAAGCGGCACTGGCCGATGCGCTGCGCGAGGGCCGCCTCGGCGCCGCCGGGATCGACACCTTCGACGCCGAGCCCCCGCCGGCGGATCACCCGCTGAAGGCCCTGCCGCAAGCCATCCTCACACCGCATATCGCAGCCCTGACCCGCGAATGCGCCGAGCGCATGGCCATCTCTTCGGTCCGGAACGTGCTGGACCATTTTGCCGGGCGTCTGGACCCCGCGCTGATCGTGAACAAGGATTGCCTCACATGACCAAACCGCGCCTGAACATCGGCCTGATCGGCACCGGCTTCATGGGCAAGGCCCATGTGTTCGGCTTCACCTCGGCGCCGCGCGTGTTCGAACTCGACTACGACTTGCACCTGCACACGGTCGCCGACATCACCCCCGAAGCCTCCGCCCGCGCCGCCCGGACGCTGGGCTTTGCCAGATCCACCGCCGACTGGCGCACCATCATCGCGGACCCCCAGATCGATCTGGTCTCGATCACGGCACCCAACGCCCTGCACAAGGAAATGTCGCTGGCCGCGATCGCTGCCGGCAAGCATGTCTATTGCGAAAAGCCGCTGGCGCCCCTGGCCGCCGATGCTCTGGAGATGGCCCTGGTCGCCGAGGCCAGAGGCGTGAAGACCCAGGTCGGCTTCAACTATCTCTGCAACCCGATGCTGGCCCTCGCCCGGGACATGATCGCCGCCGGCGAACTGGGTGAGATCCGCGGCTATCGCGGCATTCACTGCGAAGACTACATGGCCGATGCGAACGGCCCCTACACGTTCCGCCACGACCCGGCGGGCGGCGGGGCGCTGGCCGATATCGGCAGCCATGCGCTGGCCACGGCCGAGTTCCTGTGCGGCCCCATCGCCCGCGTCATGGGCGATTGCATCACCATGATCGGCGAGCGTCCCGACGGGCGGGGCGGCCGCAGGGCGGTGACCACCGACGATGTGGGCCGCGCCTTCCTGCGGTTCGGGAACGGCGCCACGGGCAGCATCGAGGGCAACTGGATCGCGACGGGGCGCAAGATGCAGCACGACTTCGAGGTCTACGGCACCAAGGGCGCGCTCGCCTTCAGCCAGGAGCACTTCAACGTGCTGAATTACTTCAGCACCGCCGATGCCAGGGGCCGCCACGGCTTCCGCCGGATCGAGGCCGGGCCCGACCACCCGCCCTACGGCCTTTTCTGCGTCGCCCCCGGTCATCAACTCGGCTTCAACGACCTGAAGGCCATCGAGGTGGCGGGATACGTCAACGCCATCGCCGGCAAGGCGCCCGAGCCCTTCAACTTCCGCAAGGGCCTGCGGATCCAGACGCTGGTCGAGACGATCCAGGCCTCCAGCCGCGAGGGCCGCTGGCTGGA
>WOZM01000267.1:0-4610 GCA_011620265.1 Paracoccaceae bacterium | reverse complement strand
GATGCCGATCCGCTTTTCCCTGAACCGCACCTGCGCACCGCAATTGTCCTTGCCCCGGTTCATAACCCTTGCGGTCGGCGCCGGGGTGACGGCCGTCGAGATTCGCAACGACATCGAAGGGCGCGAGTTTGCCGACGGAACCCCCGCAGCCGAGCTGCGTGCGCAGCTCGATGCGGCCGGGCTGGCGGTGGCGTCGGTCAACGCGCTGCAGCGCTTCAACGACTGGTCTCCCGCGCGCGAGGCCGAGGCCCGCGCGCTCGTGGCCTATACGGCGGCTCTGGGGGCGCCGGGGCTGGTTCTCTGCCCGCGCCATGACGAGGGCAACGGCTGGACCGAAGCCGAGGCCGAACGCAATCTGCGCGAGGGCCTGCGCCGCTTGCGTCCGATCCTCCGCGACCATGACGTGAGCGGCTATGTCGAACCTCTGGGCATGCGCGGGTCGACGATGAAACGGCAAGACATGGCCGTGGCCGCCGTGACCGACATCGACGGTTGGGACGCCTATCAGCTGTGCTACGACACGTTCCAGTTCTTCCGCTGTGGCGACACGCAGCTTTTCCCGCAACATGTGGGGCTGGCGCACATGTCGGGCATCTCCCGCACCGATCTCGGCCCCGGAGACTTGACGGAACCCGACCGCGGCCTGATCTTCGTCGATGATCGCGTGGGCAACGTGGCGCAGCTCAGGAAGTTGGCCGAGGCCGGTTACGGTGGTTTTGTCTCGATGGAGCCCTTCAGCCCCGCGGTTCAAACCGACCCCAGCCTGCAAGGACATCTGCGCGCCAGCCTCGAATACGTGGCTGCGCTGATCTCCGCCACCAGGGCGCTCACCTGATGTGTGCGCGACGGGATATTCTGCAATCAATATTGCGGAAGGCAGAATTTGACAAATGCCGTGCATTCAAATCAAATGCGTTCAGGCGATCACCGCCATTCGGCTTCAAAGGCCGATGATTCCTTGGGAGGAAACCAATGAAGAGAACTCTTCTGCTCGCATCCGTTGCTGTCGCGAGCCTGACGTCCGCGGCCTCGGCCGCCGACCTGAAAGTCTGCGTGTCCTGGTCGAACTTCCGCGAAGAGCGCTGGAAGACCGACGAAACGGCGATCAAGGGCGCGCTCGATGCGGCCGGTGCCGAATACATCTCGGCCGATGCCCAGACCTCGGCCAGCAAGCAGCTTGCCGACATCGAAGGCATGATCACCCAGGGCTGCTCGGCGCTGATCATCCTGGCGCAGGATTCCGCCTCCATCGGCCCGGCACTCGACGCTGCCGCCGACGCGGGCATCCCGGTCGTCGGTTATGACCGCATGATCGAAGACCCGCGCGCCTTCTATCTGACCTTCGACAACGTCGAAGTGGGCCGGATGCAGGCGCGGGCCGTGCTCGAAGCCGCGCCGAAGGGACGCTACGTGATGATCAAGGGCTCGCCCGTCGACCCGAACGCGGACTTCCTGCGGGGCGGCCAGCAGGAAGTGCTGCAGCCTGCCATCGACAAGGGCGATATCACCATTGTCGGCGAAGCCTACACCGATGACTGGCAGCCCGCCAATGCACAGAAGAACATGGAGCAGATCCTGACCCAGACCGACAATGGCGTCGATGCCGTGGTCGCCTCGAACGACGGCACTGCGGGCGGCGTTGTCGCGGCGCTTGCGGCTCAGGGCATGGCCGGCATCCCGGTCTCGGGCCAGGATGGCGACATGGCGGCGCTCAACCGCGTGGCGCTCGGCACGCAGACCGTATCGGTCTGGAAGGACAGCCGTGCGCTCGGCAAGGCCGCCGGCGAGATCGCCGTGGCGCTGGCCTCGGGGACCGCGATGGATGCGGTCGAAGGCTCTGCGGTGTTCACTTCGCCGAGTGGCAAGGAACTCCACTCGGTGCTGCTCAAGCCGGTTCCGGTCACCAAGGACAACCTGGACGTCGTGCTGGAAGCGGGCTGGATCAGCAAGGATGTCCTTTGCGCCGGCGTCTCGGGCGTCGCCGTCTGCGAGTAAGTCTGCATCCGAGCGAAAGCAGGTGCCCCGGTTCCGGTCCGGGGCGCCTCATGCCAACAGGGGAAGAGCGCCGGACAGGCGCTCCGAGGGAGGATCGGAATATGTCGGATGCAGGGCTTTCGGCCCGCGTGGCTACGCCAAGGCGCAGCATCTTCGAGACGCTGGAACTGGATGTCCGGCTTCTCGGGATGCTGATGGCCTTCGCCGCCGTCGCGGTCGTCTTCACCATCTGGACTGGCGGCACCTTTGTCAGCCCGCGCAACGTTTTCAATATCGCGGTGCAGACGGTGCCCGTCGCGATCATGGCCTGCGGCATGGTCTTCGTCATCGTGGCGCGCAATATCGACCTGTCGGTGGGCTCGATGCTCGCCATGTGTTCGGCGATCATGGCGATGAGCCAGACCCACTGGCTGCCCTCGGTCTTCGGCACCGAATACGGCAACCCGGCGATTCTGCTGGCGACGGTGCTCATCGGCCTCGCGGCCGGCACCGCCATGGGATCGATCACCGGTTGGCTGGTCGGCTATCAGCGCATTCCGTCCTTCATCGTCACCCTCGGCGGCCTCTTCGTCTGGCGCAACGTCAACTGGTTCACCACGAACGGCCAGTCGGTCTCGCTGACCGACCCCAATCTACTGATGTTCGGCGGCACCGAGGGCGTCCTCGGCGCCCCCGCCAGCTGGTCGCTGGGCATTGCAGCTTCGACGCTGGCGGTCTGGGCCATCGTCGCCTCGCGCCGCAACAAGCAAAGCCACGGCTTCACGGTCAAGCCGGTATGGGCGGAAACCGTGATGGCCGGGCTGATCGTCGGCGTCATCCTGCTCTTCGTCGGCTGGCTGTCGCGCTATCCGATTCCCGAAGCCAAGCTGAAGCGTCTGTTCGCAGCCTCGGGGCAGACCATGCCCGAAGGCTACACGGCGATGCACGGCCTGCCGATCTCGGTGCTGATCCTGATCCTTGTCGCCGTCGCGATGACGCTGATCGCCCGCAAGTCGCGCCTTGGCCGCTACATTTTCGCCGCCGGCGGAAACCCGGACGCGGCCGAGCTGTCGGGCATCAACACAAGACTGCTGACAGTCAAGATCTTTGCCCTCATGGGCTTTCTCTGCGGCCTCGCCGCGCTGATCGCGCAGGCCCGCCTGCAAAGCCACGGCAACGACATCGGCATGCTGGAAGAACTGCGCGTCATTGCCGCCGCCGTGATCGGCGGCACCGCGCTGGCGGGCGGCATCGGCACGATCTACGGCGCCGTCCTTGGTGCGCTGATCATGCAGTCGCTGCAATCGGGCATGGCCATGGTGGGCGTCGATACGCCCTTCCAGAACATCGTCGTCGGCCTTGTGCTGATCATCGCCGTCTGGGTCGACATCCTCTATCGCAAGCGCCTGGGGCTTTCAAAATGACCGATAACCGCACTCCTCTTGTCGAAATGCGCGACATCTCGATCTCCTTCGGGGGGATCAAGGCGGTCGATCATGTCTCGATCGACCTCCACCCCGGCGAGGTCGTGGGCCTTCTGGGCCACAACGGCGCCGGGAAATCGACCCTGATCAAGATCCTCGCTGGCGCCTACAAGGCCGACCACGGGGAGATCCTCATCAATGGCGAGCGGGTCGAGATCGACAACCCCCGCGATGCGCGCGACCTGAATATCGAGACGATCTACCAGACGCTGGCGCTGGCCGACAACCTCGACGCCGCCTCGAACCTGTTCCTGGGGCGCGAGCTCTTGCGGCGCGGATTCGTTGACGACGCGAAGATGGAGGCGGAAACCCGCAAGATCATGAGCCGCCTCAACCCCAACTTCCGCAAGTTCAACGTGCCGGTTTCCGCGCTTTCCGGCGGACAACGGCAGTCGGTCGCCATTGCCCGCGCGGTCTATTTCAACGCCAGGATCCTGATCATGGACGAACCCACCGCCGCGCTTGGCCCGCACGAGACGCAGATGGTGGCCGAACTGATCCAGGAACTGAAGGCGCAAGGCCTCGGCATCTTCCTGATCGAGCATGACATCCACAACGTCATGAAGCTCTGCGACCGGGCGTCGGTGATGAAGAACGGCGAGTTGGTCGGCACGGTGAACGTGAACGAGGTCACTGACGACGACATCCTGAGCATGATCATCCTCGGCAAGCAGCCCGCGCATCTGGCTGCGTGACCGCAATGAACCCCGCAATGGTCCGCCAAGCCCCGAAGTGGGCGGGGCCGGATCGACGCCGTCTGCATCGCCCCGCCGGGCCGCTCAAACGCTCTCCATCCATGCCTGTTGGCTGGCCGTGGTTGACCGGGCGGCCAGTGGAAATCCGTGAAGCCGCGAAGTGGCGGATCGCGGAGTCGAAACAGAATGCGATACGATGCGCGGACCGATCACAGCTTGACCCTTCGCAGTCGCAGCGCATTGGAGATCACCGACACCGATGACAGGCTCATCGCCGCCGCCGCGATCATCGGGGACAGAAGCAGGCCGAAGATCGGATAGAGGACGCCCGCTGCCAGTGGCACCCCGGCCGCGTTGTAGGCGAAGGCGAAGAACAGGTTTTGCTTGATGTTTCGCATCGTGGCGAGCGCCAGCGTTCGCGCACGGACAATGCCGACGAGGTCTCCCCCCAAAAGCG
>WOZM01000113.1 GCA_011620265.1 Paracoccaceae bacterium | reverse complement strand
TGCGAGCCTGGCATGTGGCGCGCGCTCTGATTGGGGGCGCTGCCCCCAAACCCCCGGGATACTTGAACCAAGTGGAAACCGGGGCTGTGCCTGCGGGGCGACGGTCCTGCGCCCGTGGCGGCACGACGGCTTGAGGCGGGCGGCGGTCGATTGTATGGGGGGTGGGATCTGGGAGTGCCTGTGATGCCCGTATTTCTCTCGACCGCCGATCAAGGGTTCGACGCCGCGTTTCTGGCGCTGCTGTCGGCCAAGCGCGAGGATGCGCCGGATGTGGATGCCGCGGTGGCGGCGATCATCGCCGATGTGCGGGCGCGGGGCGATGCGGCGGTGATCGAGCTGACCGCGAGGTTCGACCGGCTGGAACTGACCCCCGCGACGCTCGCCTTCTCGGCCGACGAGATCGAGGCCGAATGCGCCAGGGTGTCGCCGGAGGATCGGGCGGCACTCGAGCTCGCCGCGGACCGCATCCGCGCCTATCACGCCCGGCAGGTGCCGGAGGACCAGCGCTGGACCGATGCGGCGGGGGCGGAGCTTGGCTGGCGCTGGGGGCCGGTTTCGGCGGCGGGGCTTTACGTGCCGGGGGGGCTCGCCTCCTATCCGTCCTCGGTTTTGATGAACGCCATTCCGGCGAAGGTGGCCGGGGTCGAGCGGCTGGTGATCGCCTGCCCGACGCCGGGCGGGGTCGTCAATCCGCTCGTGCTCTATGCCGCGCGGCTGGCGGGCGTCGACCGGGTCTACCGGATCGGCGGGGCGCAGGCGATCGCGGCGATGGCCTACGGGACGGAGACGATCGCGCCCGTCGACAAGATCACCGGGCCGGGCAATGCCTATGTCGCCGCCGCCAAGCGCCGGGTCTTCGGCCGCGTCGGCATCGACATGATCGCGGGGCCGTCGGAGATCCTGGTGATCGCCGACAGGGACAACGATCCCGACTGGATCGCGCTCGACCTCCTCAGCCAGGCCGAGCATGACGAGAGCGCGCAGTCGATCCTCGTGACCGACGACGCGGCTTTCGGGCGGGCGGTCGCGGCGGCGGTCGAGGCGCGGCTCGGGACGCTCGAACGCCGGGTCATCGCCGGCGCAAGCTGGCGCGACTACGGCGCGGTGATCGTGGTGCGCGATCTGGCCGAGGCGGCGATGCTCTCGGACCGGGTGGCGCCGGAGCATCTGGAGCTCTGCGTCGCCGATCCCGACGCGCTGGCCGCGCAGGTCAGTCATGCCGGGGCGATCTTCCTCGGTCACTGGACTCCGGAAGCCATCGGCGATTACGTGGGCGGGCCGAACCATGTGCTGCCCACGGCGCGCTCGGCACGGTTTTCGAGCGGGCTGAGCGTGATGGATTTTCTCAAGCGGACGACGATTGCGAAGATGACGCCGGGGGCGCTCGCGGCCATCGGCCCGGCCGCCGAGCGGCTGGCGATCTCGGAAAGCCTCGAAGCGCACGGCCTGTCGGTCCGCGCCCGGCTCGACCGGCTGAACCGGGGGGCGCGCGCATGAGCCGCATCTGCCATATCGAGATCGACGATACCGGCCTGCCGGCCCCGACACCCGAGATCGAGCAGGAGCGCAAGGTCGCGATCTTCGACCTTCTGGAGGATAATTCCTTCGCGTTGCCCGGCAAGGACGGGGCCGCCGCACCGGAGGGACCATTCCGCCTTGGTCTGGCGATCCGGGAAAAGCGGCTGGTCTTCGACCTTGCCCGCGAGGGCGGCGACAAGGTGGCGGAATTTCACCTCTCGCTCGGGCCGTTCCGGCAGGTGGTGAAGGATTATTTCCAGATCTGCGAAAGCTATTTCGAGGCCGTGAAGCGCCTGCCCCCGGCGCAGATCGAAGCGATCGACATGGCACGGCGCGGCATCCACAACGAAGGCGCGCGGGTCTTGCAGGAGCGGCTCGAAGGCAAGGCCGGCCTCGACATCGACACCGCGCGGCGGCTCTTCACCCTCATTTGCGTGCTGCATTTCGGGGGCTGATTGTTGGACCGCAAGCTGCCGCATTCGGTACTCTTCTGCTGCGATCACAACGCGGTGCGGTCGCCGATGGCGGAAGGGCTGATGAAGCAGCTTTTCGGCCACAACTGCTATGTGCAGTCGGCCGGCGTGAAGAACGACATGGAGATCGACGGGTTTGCCATCGCCGTGTGCCAGGAACTGGGGATCGAGCTCGCGCGCCACCGGTCGCGCAGTTTCGAGGAAATGCAGCAATGGGGCGACGATCTGTCGGGTTTCGACCTCGTCGTCGCCCTGTCGCCGGCGAGCCAGCGCCAGGCGCTCGAATTCACCCGGTTCTTCCATCTCGACGTCGAATACTGGCCGGTCATGGACCCGACCGGCATTGGCGAGACGCGCGAGGCGAAGCTTGCCGCCTACCGCCAGACGCGCGACCAGATCCGCGCGCGGATGATCGACCGCTTCGGGCCGCCGCCCGAGGCTGACAGCGAAGGGGAAAACACATGACGAAAGCCGTGATCGAGGCCTATTTCGACGCCTTCAACAAGGGCGACGTGGAGGCGATGCTGGCACTTCTCGACACCGATATCGAGCATCACGTGAACGAAGGCGGAATCCGTCGCGGCAAGCTCGCCTTCGCCGAGTTCTGCGCGCACATGAATCACGCCTACAAGGAGACGCTGACCGACATCGTCGCCTTCTCGAACGAGGGTGGCACGCGCGGCGCGGCCGAATTCGTGGTGAACGGGCAGTATCTCAAGACCGATCCCGGCCTGCCGGAGGCGAAGGGTCAGAAATACGTCCTTCCGGCGGGATCGTTCTTTTCGCTGAAGAACGGCAAGATCGCCCGGGTGACCACCTACTACAATCTTCAGGACTGGATCCGGCAGGTCTCCGCATGACCATCCGCGCCCGCAGCCTGACCGGCGCGGCGCTGGAGGCGGTGCTCGACGACGTGGCGCGGCTGAGGACCGCGGTCTTCCGCGACTGGCCCTATCTCTACGACGGCGATCTCGACTACGAGCGACGCTATATCGCGACCTATCGGGAAAGCCCGAAGGCGGTCGTGGTCGGCGCCTTCGACGGCGAAAGGCTGGTCGGGGCGGCGACCGGAACGCCGATGGAGGATCACGGGGCGGAGTTCGGCGCGGCCTTCACGGGGACCGGGCTTTCGCTGACGGACATCTTCTACTGCGCCGAATCCGTGCTCTTGCCCGCCTATCGAGGCCGCGGGCTCGGCCACGCCTTCTTCGACGCGCGCGAGGATCATGCGCGGGCGCTCGGGCGGACACATTCCGCCTTCTGCCGGGTGGTGCGGCCCGAGGATCACCCGATGCGCCCCGCCGATTACCGCCCGCTCGACGGGTTCTGGCGGAAGCGCGGCTATATGCCTTTGGAGGGCGCGGTCGCCGAATATGCGTGGAAGGATATCGGGGCGGTGGACGAGACGCGAAAACCGATGCAGTTCTGGATGCGCGCGTTGTGACCGCGCGCATCCACCCGTAAGGTGGGTTTCAACCCACCTTCGCCGGCCAGGGTGGGTTGAAACCCACCTTGCGAAGACCGACAACCGACACCCCGCCCGCACGGGGGCATGACGGGAGAGAATACGATGAAGGTCGCCGCCGCCGCCTATCCGCTCGACTGGTTCGACAACTGGTCGGATTACGAGACGAAGCTCGACCGCTGGGTCGCGGAGGCGGCGGGGGAGGGGGCGGAGCTTCTGGTCTTCCCCGAATACGGTGCGATGGAGCTTGCCTCGCTCGGCGGGCGCGCGGTCGCCGCCGACATCGAAGGCGCGCTGCGCGAGGTGGACCGCCACAAGGCCGGGTCCGACGCGATGATGGCGCGGCTCGCTGCGCGCTACCGGGTCCATATCCTCTCGGGCTCCGGTCCGGTCTATGACGTGGCCCATGCCGGCGAGCGGCCGGTGAACCGGGCGAGCCTCTTTGGCCCGAAGGGCTTCATCGGTCATCAGGACAAGGCGATGATGACCCGGTTCGAGCGCGAGGACTGGAATGTCGTCGCCGGCGACGGCCTGCAGGTCTTCGACACCGGTCTCGGCCGTATCGGCGTTCTCATCTGCTACGACAGCGAATTCCCGCTTCTCGGCCGGGCCCTGGCCGAGGCGGGCGTCGAAATTCTGCTGGTGCCGTCGGCGACCGAGGCGCTCGCGGGGTTCACCCGGGTCCGGGTCGGCGCGATGGCGCGCGCGCTCGAAGGGCAGATGGTGTCGGTCCATGCCCCCGTCGTCGGTGCCGCCCCCTGGTGCTACGGGATGGAGGAGAATACCGGCCGCGCCTCGATCTACGGGCCGCCCGACCGGGGCTTCCCGGCGACCGGCATCTTCGCCGAAGGCGGGCTCGGCGAACCGGGCTGGGTCTATGCCGAGATCTCGCGCGCCGCGATCGCCGATGTCCGCGCCGACGGCAACGTGCTCAATTTCCGCCACTGGCCGGAACAGGAGCCGCAGATTGCCAAGGTTGCGCTCCACCGCAAAACCTGACATTGCGCTTGAAATCGCGGCCCGTCGGGCGCAATTAAGACGCGCCCGGCGTGACCGGGCAGGACAGATATGGAGTGACCATGGCCAAGGAAGAGGGACTCGAATTTCCGGGCGTCGTGAAGGAACTCCTGCCAAACGCGACGTTCAGGGTCGAGCTCGAAAACGGCCATGAGATCATCGCGACGATGGCAGGGAAGATGCGCAAGAACCGCATCCGGGTTCTTGCCGGCGACAAGGTTCAGGTGACGATGACGCCCTACGACCTGACCAAGGGGCGGATCAATTACCGCTTCAAGTAAGGTGCGGCCCCGACTGATCCTCGGCTCGGCCAGCCCGCGCCGCAAGGAATTGCTGGCGCAGCTCGGGCTGATCCCCGACGCCATCCGCGCCCCCGACATCGACGAGACGCCGCAAAAGGGCGAGCTTCCCCGCCCCTACTGCGCCCGCATGGCGCGCGAGAAGGTCGCGGCCATCCCGGCCGGGCCCGACGAGGTCGTGGTTTGCGCCGACACCACCGTCGCCCTCGGCCGGCGTATCCTCGGCAAGCCTGAAAATGCCGGCGAGGCGGCGGAATTCCTCCTCAAGCTCTCCGGCCGCCGCCACCGGGTCATCACCTCCGTCGCCGTCCGGCGCGGCGAGCGGATCTGGGAACGGGCGGTCGAGACGGTGGTGAAGGTCAAGCCGCTCTCGGACACTGAGCTCAACGCCTATCTCGCCAGCGGCGAATGGCAGGGCAAGGCCGGCGCCTACGGCATCCAGGGCCGCTTCGGCGCCTTCATCCCCTGGCTTCAGGGCTCCTTCACCGGCGTCGTCGGCCTGCCGGTCGCCGAGACCGCGCATCTCCTCGAAGCCGCCGGCATCGACATTCACGGGGTGGAGGCATGAAGGGCCGGGTCGTTGTCCTCGGAGACTGTCGCGGCCGCGAGGCGGCGGCGCTGATCGTCGACGGGCGGCTTGAGGATCTGCTGATCGACCCGGGCGAGGCGGCGGGCTTCGCCCCCGGCGCGATCCTGCGCGGCGTGCTCGACCGGCCGATGAAGGGGCAGGGTGGCGCCTTCGTGAAACTGCCGGGCGGGGCGAAGGGTTTCCTGCGCGAGACCAAGGGGCACGCCCCCGGAAAGCCCGTCATCGTACAGGTCTCGGGCTTCGCCGAAGCCGGCAAGGCGCTGCCGGTGACGACACGGCTTCTGTTCAAGAGCCGGCTTTGCATCGTCACCCCCGCCGCGCCCGGCCTCAACATCTCGCGCCGCATCCGCGAGGCGGAGGACCGCGCCCGGCTTGAGGCGCTCTCGGCCGCGGCGATGGCAGGGTCCGGGTTCGGCCTCATCCTGCGCTCGGCCGCCGCAAGTGCGCAGGACGAGGAAATCACGATCGACATCGCCGCGACCCGCGCGCTGGCCGAGGCAGTCGTGGCTGACGTGACCGGCGGGCCGGAGCTTCTGGTCGATGCCGCCACGCCCCACGAGGAAGCCGCCCGCGACTGGGCCGACCCCGCGCCCGACGAGGTGGCTGAGGGCGAGGGTGCCTTCGCCCGCCACGGCATCGAGGAGATGATCGACGCGCTCCTCTCTCCGGTCGTGCCCTTGCCCGGCGGCGGCCACATGGCGATCGAACCGACCCGGGCGCTTGTCGCCGTCGATGTGAATACCGGCGCCGACACCTCGCCGGCCGCCAGCCTCAAGGCCAATATCGCCGCCGCCCGCGACCTCGCGCGGCAATTGCGCCTGCGCGGCCTCGGTGGCCAGGTGACGGTCGATTTCGCGCCGATGCCGAAACGCGACCGTGCCACGCTCGACCAGCAGCTCCGCGCCGCCTTCAAGGGCGAGGCGGCCGAGACGAGCCTTGCCGGCTGGACGCCGCTCGGCAACTTCGAACTGCAACGCAAGCGCGACCGGCTGCCGCTGGCCGCGATCCTGAAGGAAGGGGCGGAATGAGCTGTCCGATCTGCCACAAGGAAACCGACCCGAAATACCGGCCGTTCTGCTCGAAACGCTGCGCCGATGTCGATCTCGGCCGCTGGCTGACGGGCGCCTACGCGATCCCGGCCGAGGAAGAGGACCGCCCCGACGACGACGACCTCGACCCGCCGCGCCCGCACTGAATGCGCGCCGGGGGCCCCCCCGCCGAAGTCCGGCTTTGGCCCCCATCCGGCTCGCCATTTTTCCACCAAACCCTCTGGACAGGCCCGCGCCGCTCGCCTAAACACGCCGGGCCGGGCGCCGAGCGCCCCCGGTGCCCAGATAGCTCAGTTGGTAGAGCAGCGGATTGAAAATCCGCGTGTCGCTGGTTCGATTCCGGCTCTGGGCACCACCTAAACCCCTAAATAATAAGTGAAAAATATCGAGGCAGAAGCTCGACATTCGTGTCGACAACGCTCGGGGCTACATATGGGCTACATTTGATTGCCTCTCCGTTTGGAAGGCCGCGACTCTCGGATGCGCATGCGATGGTGCCCTCCAGAACGGAATGGCTGTATGTTGCGGATTTGCAACGCATGCGGCGAATGCGTCGAAAATTGCAGGGAAGCGAAAGAAAACCACCAGAAAGACGGAGCAACCCAGAGGCGGATTGCTATAGACTCAACCGTTAGGAGCATCGCGTCCTAGCACCCCCGAAACAAGACGGTAGGTGTTAAAATGAACAAGCCTCTCAGCCCCGAAACGCTCTTCCTGAATGTCGCCCAAGTGGCGGACCGCTTCGGCGTTTCAAACGACACCATTTGGCGCTGGAAGCGCGATGGCGACTTTCCCAAGGCAGTAAAAGTCGGACCAAGCACTACACGCTGGCGCCTGGCCGATATCGAAGAACATGAACGCGGCCTTCAGTGCTGCTTCGCGGCGTCGATCTAAGTTAGCCCTCCAGGAGAAATCAATGAAGCTGGATACGTCTGTAACGGCCCTCGAGGCCGAAGTGTTGAGTGTTGCCGATCGCCATGCTCTAGAAAGCTTTCCACAGGGCTTCTTGTGCCTGCCAGGCGGAGTCTATGAAGCCAGCGCCGATGAAGCAGCAGAGCCATCTTGGTTGTGCTCGCCGCTCGCTGTGGCCACCCGATTTCGGGAACCGTCGGGTAAGAATTGGGGACGCATAATTGAGATCGACGATCCCGATGGTCGGGTGCAGCGCATTTCGCTGTTCGACAGAGATCTCGTGGCTAAACCGGGTGCCGTTCGCGCTGACCTCGTCAGTCGTGGATTGCAGACCCACAGCAGCTCTAAATCCCGCGAAGCACTTACGCGACTGATCCGGGAGTGGAAGCCGGCCAAAACCCTGACATCGACCCATAGGCTCGGATGGACTGATGGTTCGGGCTAGGTTCGCGACCATACGCAAATGCACACACCCCATGATCCCTTAAGACTAGCAGTGTCAGTAAGTTATAGGAGAAGAGCAGTGACGCAAAATCGACGTGGCCGCCCGAAGTTGGCCGTGGGCTACTTGAGGGTCTCCACACACATGCAAGTGGAAGAAGGTCTCGGCCTTGATCATCAGCAGGAACACATCCTTGCGTATGCCCATGAGAATGGCTACCGGCTCGAACACTTCTTCCAGGACATAGCCTCTGGAAACGACAGGCGTTCGATGATGGACCGTCCGGAGTTTGGTGAAGCGGTCTATGAGGCCAAGCGGCTCCACGGAACCATCATCGTGGCGCGTCTTGATCGAGTTTCACGCAATGAGAAGAAGTTCTTGGAGTTTTGTGGTCAGGAGCGGATCCGCATCGTCTCAGCCGTCCCCGGCGAAACCGAAGACTTTCAAAGGATGGTGAAAACAATCGCGCGGGGTGAGCAGGTGCGCCGGAACATTTCTGCCGGCACCAAGGATGCGCTCTCCGGCAAAAAGGCTCAGGGAAGGAAGCTTGGCAATCCTTCCACGACCTTCAAGGCAAACAGGGCTTCTGCGAAGTCTAGAAAAACAGCTTCTCAAATGAAGGTTCTTGAGATCCGAGATTACCTTCTCCGGCATAGAGAGCTATGCGACGCGACAGCTGCCGAGATCGCCACGGCACTCAACGAGGATGGAATACTCTCTGGTCGTGGTCTGGCATGGAACAAGAACTCCGTGCGCCGGCAACTCCGTTCCGTGCGTCAAGAACTTAGTCTTCTAGAAGAGCCTGACGACGGCTTTTGAGGATACAGTCGGCATTGCAATCTTTCAGGGCAGCAAATGGTTACGTGTCGGAGTCAATGGTCCGCGCAGCAGCCAGTAGCAGCTTCCTAGCCAATGGTTCTGAGCGGCCGTGTAAAGCGGCCGCAGGTTTCGGCACTTGGCCATTGTGGTGGTCGCTAGAGTGCTCAGAAAGTGAGTCCGGAAAATCGGGATGGGCTTATTGGCACGCCTGGCAGGACGCACAGCATTTCATAGAGCAAGTTGGCGCCGATTAGCGCAGTGTTGCCACTGGGATCGTATGGCGGCGACACCTCCACTAGGTCGCCGCCGATGATGTTCAAGCCCAAGCAGCCCCGGATTACCTCAAGAGCCTGCCAGGTCGAAAGGCCGCCCGGCTCTACGGTGCCGGTGCCGGGCGCGAACGCGGGGTCGAGGCTGTCGATATCGTAACTGATGTAGACCGGCGCGTCGCCGATCCGGTCGCGCACGATCTGCATCAGCCCGGCAAGGGACTTTCCCCAGCATTCCTCTGCCTGAACAACCGTCCAGCCTTGCCCGCGCGCCCAGTCGAAATCCTCGGGGGCATAACCGGTGCCGCGAAGGCCAATCTGGAAGACCTTGTCGTTGATCAGGCAGCCGTCCTCCCATGCCCGGCGGAAGGGGCAGCCGTGGGCGACGGTTTCGCCGAACATCGTCTCGTTGATGTCGGCATGCGCATCGATATGGATGAGCGCGACGGGGCCATGTCGTTCCTTCACCGCCCTGAGGATCGGCCATGTGAGCGTGTGGTCCCCGCCTAGCGTGAGCGGAACGGTGCCGTGTGCCTGCACCTCGCGATAGAAATCCGTGATGATGCCGACCGTCTTCTTCAGATCAAACGTGTTGATCGGCACGTCGCCGAGGTCGGCCACCTGCAGGTGGTCGAAAGGAGCCGCGCCGGTCGCCATGTTGTAGGGCCGGAGCATCCTGCTTTCGTCGCGGATCTGGCGCGGTCCGAGGCGTGTGCCGGAACGGTTCGACGTGCCGTGGTCCATCGGGATCCCGATGAAGGCGGCATCGAGGCCTTCCGCCGTCGTGGCGGTGGGGAGGCGCATCATCGTGGCAGGGCCGCCAAAGCGCGGCATGTCGTTGCCACCCAAGGGTTGGTTGAAGTGCGTCATGCCGATTCCTTCTTCTTGAGCCAGTCGCCGATGATCGCGCGGTGGCGTTCGCGACCGTAGCTCGGGAAATGCCCACCGTGAACGATGCGCACGGGCATGTCATAGAGTCGGACTATGCTGCGGTAGTAGTCCTCGGCGTTGGAGTGGTAGGTGTCCTCGATCAGTTCGCCGTCAAGCTCCTGGCGGGCGAGCCGCGTGCCGCCATAGCGCTTTTCCAGCGCGGCGACGAAGCCGGCGGCGAGATTGCCGCTATTGGCCACCGTGCTCAGCCTGGAATGATGCACCGCCGGGTCGGCGATGAGCTTCTTCATCAGCCGCGTCGGGCGCGGCGTGGTGGTGATGATCTGCAAGGGCCGCGCGCCAAGCC
>WOZM01000083.1:5351-10105 GCA_011620265.1 Paracoccaceae bacterium | reverse complement strand
GTGCTCGACGACGATCTGCCGGTCTGGGTGCCGATCCCGGCGCTGGCCGAGATCCAGATCGCGCTTCAGGAGGCGGTGGCGGAGATCACCGAGCTCGAGGGGTTCGACCTGAAGCGGATCATGCGGACGGGAACCGTGGCGACGGTGGACAACCGCAACTGGGAGCTTCGGGACCAGACCGGCCCGGTGCAGCGCCTGTCGCAGTCCCGCGCCATCGCGCTCGACATGGAAAGTGCGACGATCGCGGCGAACGGGTTCCGCTTCCGGGTGCCCTACGGCACGCTTCTGTGCGTCTCCGACAAGCCATTGCACGGCGAATTGAAGCTGCCGGGCATGGCGACGGATTTCTACAAGACGCAAGTCAGCCGCCATTTGTTGATCGGTGTCCGGGCGATGGAGCGCTTGCGCGAAATGCCGCTCGAACGCATCCACAGCCGCAAGTTGCGCAGCTTCGAAGAGACCGCCTTCCTCTGAGACCCGACGGAACGGGCGAAAAAACGCCACAAACGGGCGGAAATTGCTTGCTTTGAGCCACAAAAGATTGTGTAGCACCACCAGATGACGCTAAATGGCGCAGATAACCCCCTACCAAACGGGGACCAGTGAGGAGACAGACATGTCCAAACCGATGACCAAAACCCAGCTCGTCGCCGCCCTGGCCGAAGAGATGGGGTCCGACAAGAAGACTGCCTCGTCGGCTCTCGATGCGATTGCCGCTGTGGTGACCCGTGAAGTGGCCGGCGGCGGTGCCGTCACGCTGCCGGGCATCGGCAAGGTTCAGTGCCGCGCCCGTCCCGAGCGTCAGGTGCGCAATCCCGCCACTGGCGAGACGATGACGAAAGCGGCCGACAAGGTCGTGAAGGTGTCGATCGTGAAGGCGCTGAAGGACAGCGTCAACGGCTGATCGTTTCGCGACCCCGGCACTGGCCGGGGCTGCGTCCGAAAGGGTCGCCGCAAGGCGGCCCTCTTTCGTTTCGGGCCCCGCCGCGCGACCCGGCCCCCCTTGCATCCGGTGCGAGCGGCCGGCACAAGGGCGGCGGCCCGCCCCGGACGGAGAAGATCAATGGACCTGCGCGCGATCTTCATGGGGCTGGCCTTCGCGCTCATGTGGTCCTCGGCCTTCACCTCGGCGCGGATGATCGTCGCCGATGCGCCGCCCCTCACGGCGCTGTCGCTGCGGTTCCTGATCTCCGGTCTCATCGGTGTCGGCATCGCCAGGGCGCTCGGGCAAAGCTGGAGCCTGTCGCGGGCGCAGTGGCGGTCGGTCGCGATCTTCGGGCTTTGCCAGAACGCGCTCTATCTCGGGCTCAACTTCGTCGCGATGCAGTGGATCGAGGCCTCGCTCGCCGCGATCATCGCCTCGACCATGCCGCTTCTGGTGGCGCTGCTCGGCTGGCTCTTCCTTGGCCAGAAGGTGCGCGCCCTCGGTGTCGGCGGGCTGGTCGCCGGCGTCGTCGGGGTGGCGATCATCATGGGGTCGCGGATTTCCGGCGGGGTGAGCCTGCCGGGGCTCCTCTTCTGCGGTCTCGGCGCGCTGGCGCTCGCGGTGGCGACGCTGACGGTCCGGGGGGCTTCGGCGGGCGGAAACCTCCTGATGATCGTCGGCTTGCAGATGTTCGTCGGCGCGGCCGTGCTGGCCGTCGCCGCCGCCGCGACCGAGCGGGGGCTGCCGGTCCACTGGACGCCGCGCCTCGGCCTTGCCTTCGCCTATACGACGCTGGTGCCGGGGCTGATCGCCACCTGGGTCTGGTTCCGGCTGGTGGAGCGGATCGGCGCGGTCCGCGCCGCGACCTACCATTTCCTCAACCCGTTCTTCGGGGTCGTCGTCGCCGCCCTGCTTCTCGGCGAGCGGCTGGGCGTCACCGACGGGATCGGCGTCGCCATCGTCGCGGCCGGCATCCTCGCGGTGCAGCTTTCGAAACAGGCGCCGGTCAGAAGCGGCTGAAGAAGGCCCAGATTTCATCGGGCGCAGAGATGTCGGTGTTCACCGGCCCCGCCCGTCCGCCCGGCATGACCTTGCGCCCGCCGGGCCAGCCATGGCCACCGCCGCCGATGCTCAAGAACCCGGTCGCCGCCTTGCAGCCGGTGCCCTCCTGGTGGCGGACGGAGCCGATCCGGCGGCTGACCGCGCCCGCGCAACCGTTGCGGCGGGCAAAGGCCGCCACCGTCGCCTCGGCCGGAAGCACCCCGTCGCGGTCCCGCCGCCCAAGATTGATCGGCCCGCCGGCGTAGGGCACGAACGGGTCCGCCGTGCCATGGACCAGCAGGAAACCCATCGGCGCGCCCTTGGCGCAAGGCCGTGGCGGAGGCTTCGGGCAAAGGCATCGCCACCGGGGCGATGGCGCGGATGAGCCCGGGCGCGCCGCAGGCGAGCGCATAGCTCTCCATCCCGCCGCGCGACACGCCGGTGGCGAAGACGCGGTCGCGGTCGATGGCGTGGTCCCGCGCGATGGCCGCGATGGCGGCCCCGAGGAACCCGGCATCGTCGCGCCGGGGCTCAAGCCGAGAGGATATCTCGCCGCTGCCGGTATCCCAGACCCGCCCGATGGCATCGGGGTAGAGCACGAGGAAACCATGCGCCTCGGCCAGTTCGTCGAACCGCCCGCGCGTCGAATACCGCACCTCGCGCGCCGAGCCGCCACCGCCATGGAGCACGAGCACCAACGGCCTCGGCCCGGGGAACCGGGCCAGCGTCTCGGGAACGTAGAGGCGGAAGCTCCGCGGCGTCCCCTCATGCACCATCCGGTGCGACTGCAATTCCGCCCGCGCCGCGAGGGGCGCCAGCATCAGCGCGAGGATCAGGGCCGCCTTGCGGATCATCGCTACCTCCGTCGTCCTTCGCCATGACACGCGCCGGTCCCGGCGTTCCGTCGCGCGGATCACCAGCCCGGCGGCGGCGCCCCGAGTTCCCGCGCGAGATCGGCGAGGTAGCGGCGCATCACCGCCGCCCGCTCTTCCGCGAGGCGCCGGCCGGTCGCGGTGAGAAAGCTCTCCGGCAGCTTCAGGAGCTTCACCGCGAAATGGTCGAGCGCCCAGGCGCCGTCGTCGGGCGCCCGGCCCACCGCGAAGGGATCGTCGGGGTCGAAGAGCGGCCGGCCGAGCGCGCCCGAGACGGCGAAGCAGCGCGCGACACCGATGGCGCCCAGGGCCTCCAGCCGGTCGGCATCGCGCAGGATCCGCGCCTCGGGCGATTGCGGCTCTGTTCCGCCGGAAAAACTGTGCGCCTCGATCGCGTGACGGGCCTGGGCGACCTCGGTCGGGGTGAGGCCGAGCGCCTGCATCACCGGCCCGGCGGCCGAGGCCGACATCATCGCGGCGCGGGCGCGCTTCGGATGGTCCTTCGGCAGGGTCACGAGGTCGTGGAGATAGGCCGCGCACAGCAGCACCCGCGACGGCGCCATCCCCTCGCCATGGGCGATCGTGCGGGCATGGGCCCAGACCCGGTCGGCATGGGCAAGGTCATGCGCGGCATCCCCGGTCTCCGCCGCCAGCGCCTCGCGAAGGGCCGCGCGAAGCGGCGCGAGGCTCATCCGATCCGCCCGCCCGCATCGCCGATCTGACCGCGATGGAGCAGGAGATGGTCGAGGATGACGCAAGCCATCATCGCCTCGCCCACCGGCACGGCGCGGATGCCGACGCAGGGATCGTGGCGGCCCTTGGTGACGATCCCGGTCTCCTCGCCCGCGACGGTGATGGTCCGGCGCGGGGCAAGGATCGAGGAGGTCGGTTTCACCGCAAAGCGCACGACAAGGTCCTGCCCGGTCGAGATCCCGCCCAGGATCCCGCCGGCATGGTTGGAGCTGAACCGGGGCTTGCCGTCATTGCCCATGAAGATCTCGTCGGCATTCTCGGTGCCCGTCAGTTCCGCCGCCCCCATCCCGGCGCCGATCTCGACCCCCTTCACGGCGTTGATCGACATCATCGCGGCGGCGAGATCGGTGTCGAGCTTGCCGTAGACCGGCGCGCCGAGCCCCGCCGGCACACCCGAGGCCACGACCTCGATCACCGCGCCCACCGAATTGCCGGACTTCCGCAACTCGTCGAGATGCGCGGCCCAGATCGCGGCGGCTGCGGCATCGGGCGACCAGAACGGATTGCGCTCCACCTCGCCCATGTCGAAGCGGTCACGGTCGGCCCTGAGCCGGCCCATCTGCACCATGTATCCGCTGATCCTCACCTCGGGCGCCAGTAGCTTCAACGCCTCGCGCGCCACCGATCCGGCCGCCACCCGCGCCGCCGTCTCGCGGGCCGAGGACCGCCCGCCGCCGCGCGGGTCGCGGATCCCGTATTTCAGCCAATAGGTGATGTCGGCATGGCCGGGGCGGAACTTTCCGGCAATCTCGCCGTAGTCCTTCGACCGCTGATCGGTGTTCTCGATCATCAGCTGGACCGGCGTGCCGGTCGTCCGGCCCTCGTAGACGCCCGAGAGGATCCGCACCGCATCCGCTTCCCGCCGCTGCGTCGTGTACTTGCTCTGCCCGGGTTTCCGCCGGTCGAGCCAGTGCTGGATCATCGCCTCGTCAAGGGCCACGCCCGGAGGACAGCCATCCACCGTCGCGCCCAGCGCCGGCCCGTGGCTCTCGCCCCAGGTGGTGACGCGGAAGAGATGACCGAAGGTATTGAGGCTCATGCGCAGGGCTCCTTTGCCAGAGCGGCATAGCGAAGCCCGCGCGCCCGCTCAAGCTTTCCCTCCCGTCCCCGCTTCATCTTGCCGAAAATATCCCGGGGTGAGCCCCGGACCTGCTCCGGGGCGC
>WOZM01000083.1:0-5251 GCA_011620265.1 Paracoccaceae bacterium | reverse complement strand
CCTCTTCTGCCCTATCCGCTTGCGCCCCGCGCACCTTGCGCTATGGTTGCCTCACCTCGGGGTGCTCTGGGATCAGGGCTGAGATGCGCATGCGAACCCGTCGAACCTGAACCGGTTAAGACCGGCGGAGGGAAGGTAGGGCGCAATGCCCCCCATCTCCGCCCGCCTGGCCATTGGAGGATGAGAGATGAGAAGACCCCATGTCTCGACCCTGATGATGGCGGGTTTCCTGACGGCCACGACGGCCGTGGCACAGGATAAACCCGTCCTCACGGTCTACACCTATGACAGCTTCGTCTCCGACTGGGGGCCCGGCCCGCGGATCGAGGCGGCGTTCGAGGCCGAATGCGGCTGCGACCTCGACTTCGTCGCGACCGGCGACGGCGCGGCCCTGCTGTCGCGGGTGCTGCTGGAAGGCGCGGGCACCGAGGCCGATATCGTCCTCGGCCTCGACACCGGCCTGACCGACGCCGCGACGAAATCGGGTCTCTTCGCCCCGCACGGGCAGGAGAGCACGGCCTATTCGCTGCCGGTCGACTGGGCCGACCCGGTCTTCGTTCCCTATGACTGGGGCTGGTTCGCCTTCGTCTACGACCGGACGAAAACAGACACTGTTCCGGCGGATTTCGAGGCTCTGGCAGCCTCGGACCTCACCATCGTCATCGAGGATCCGCGCTCCTCGACCCCCGGTCTCGGGCTTCTTCTCTGGGTCAAGGCCGCCCATGGCGACCGCGCCGGCGCGATCTGGGAAGGGCTCGCCGACAATATCGTCACCGTGACCCCGGGCTGGTCCGAGGCCTACGGCCTCTTCCTCGAAGGCGAGGCGGACATGGTCCTTTCCTACACGACCTCGCCCGCCTATCACCTGATCGCCGAAAGCGACGACACCAAGGCCGCGGCGGCCTTCGCCGAAGGGCACTACCTGCAGGTCGAGGTCGCGGCGAAGCTCGCCGGCACCGATGAGCCGGCGCTCGCCGACCGCTTCCTTGCCTTCATGATCTCGGAGGCCTTCCAGAAGGAGATCCCGGAAACCAACTGGATGTATCCCGCCGTCACCCCCGGAACCGGCCTGCCCGACGGCTTCGCCACGCTGATCCGGCCTGAAAAGAGCCTGCTTTTCGCGCCGGAGGAAGCCGCCGCGATCCGGGATGCGGCTTTGGTCGAATGGCAGACAGCACTCAGCCGCTGACATTCGGGCTGCGGCTCGGCGCGGGGGCGGCGGCGACGTTCGTCCTCGCGCTGACGCTCGGCACGCTCGGCGCGGTCCTCGCCCGCGCCGGCAGCTTCGCCGCACTCGGCCCGGCCGACTGGGCGGCCCTGCGGTTCACCGTGACGCAGGCGACGGTCTCGGCGGCGCTGAGCCTCGCGCTCGCCATCCCGGTCGCGCGCGCGCTCGCGCGCCGGCGCTTTGCGGGGCGCGGGGCGCTCATCACGCTCCTTGGCGCGCCCTTCATCCTGCCGGTCATCGTCGCGGTGATGGGGATCCTCGGCCTCTTCGGCCGCGCGGGATTGCTTAACGACGGGCTCGCGGCACTCGGCTTCGACCGCATCTCGATCTATGGTTTCGGCGGTGTCGTGCTCGCGCATGTGTTCTTCAACCTGCCGCTCGCGGTCCGGCTTCTGCTGCAGGGCTGGCTCGCGATCCCGGCCGAACGCTTCCGCCTCGCCGCCGCACTCGGCTTCGGCCCGTCGGATGTCGCCCGCCACCTCGAACGGCCGATGTTGAGGGCCGTCGCCCCGGGCATCTTCGTCACCATCTTCCTGATCTGCCTCACCAGCTTCGCGGTCGCCCTGACGCTCGGTGGCGGGCCGAAGGCGACGACGGTGGAACTCGCCATCTACCAGGCCTTCCGCTTCGATTTCGATCCGGGCCGGGCGGCGCATCTCGCGAGCCTCCAGCTCGCGCTCTGCGCGGTCACGGCGCTTGTCGCGGCGCGGATCACGGTGCCCTCGGCCTTCGGCGCCGGGCTCGACCGACCGGTGGCGCGCCGGGATGCGGGCGGCGCCGGGCTGCGGGCGCTCGACGCGGGCCTCCTCACCCTTGCCACGCTCTTTCTGCTCGCGCCGCTCGCCGCGGTCTTCGTGTCCGGCCTGCCGCGCCTCGCGGCGCTGCCCGAGGCGGTCTGGCGCGCCGCGTTCAGATCGGTCCTCGTCGCGATCGGATCGACGGCCCTCACCGTCGCGCTCGCCCTGCCGCTCGCGCTCGCCATCGCGCGGCGCGGCCGGGCGCGGATGCTCGAGACGGTGGGCATGCTGCCGCTTGCCACCTCCTCGCTCGTGACCGGCACCGGGCTCTTCCTGCTCCTCCGCCCGGTCGCGAGCCCCGGCGATCTCGCCCTGCCCGTCACCGTCGCGGTCAACGCGGCGATGGCGCTGCCCTTCGTGCTCCGGGCGCTGATCCCCGCCGCCCGCGATCTGGAGGCGGATTACGGCCGCCTCGCCCTCAGCCTCGGCCTGTCCGGAACGGCGCGGCTCCGGTTCCTGACGCTGCCGCGGCTCCGCCGGCCGCTCGGCTTCGCGGCCGGGCTGACGGCGGCTTTGTCGATGGGCGACCTCGGGGTCATCGCGCTTTTTGCCGATGCCGACCACGCGACGCTGCCGCTGCAGCTCTACCGGCTGATGGGGGCCTACCGGATGGCGGACGCGGCGGGGGCGGCGGTGCTGCTCCTGGCGCTCAGCCTCGGCCTTTTCTGGATCTTCGACCGCGGAGGGCGCGCCGATGCTGGTGCTTGAGAAGATCGTCATCACCCAGGACGACTTCCGGCTGACGGCCGATTTCGCCGTCGCGAAGGGGGCACGGGTCGCCGTCATCGGCCCGTCGGGTGCGGGCAAGTCGACGCTGCTCTCGGTCATATCCGGCTTCTTCCCGGCCGCGTCGGGGCGCGTCCTCTGGGACGGGCGGGACATATCCCGCCTGCCGCCCGGACAGCGGCCGCTCTCGATCCTGTTTCAGGACCAGAACCTCTTTCCGCACCTGACCGTCGCCCAGAATGTCGGCCTTGGCCTCAGGCCGAACCTCCGGCTCTCCGCCGTCGAAACCGCGAGGGTGGGCGAGGCGCTGGCCCGCGCCGGGCTCGGCGGGCTCGGGGAGCGCAGGCCCGGCACACTCTCGGGCGGCCAGCAAAGCCGCGTCGCGCTGGCCCGCGTTCTCCTCCGCGCCCGGCCGCTGATGCTGCTCGACGAACCCTTCTCGGCGCTCGGGCCGGCGCTCAAGGCCGAGATGCTCGACCTCGTCGCCGAGATCGCGGCAGAGACCGGCGCAACGGTGCTGATGGTCAGCCACGACCCGGACGACGCACGCCGGTTTTCCAGCGAGACCATCGTCGTCGCCGAAGGACGCGCCGCCCCGCCGGAGCCGACCGGGGCGCTTCTCGACAACCCGCCCCCCGCGCTCGCCGCCTATCTCGGCACATGAAAAAGGCGCACCCTGACCAGCGCGCCTCTTCCTCTTCTTTTTCTTCTGTTCGAAAATACCTCGGGGGTCGTCCGTTGGTGCGCCATTGGTTCGAGAACCAATGGACGACGGGCAGCGCCCCCGGCCTTGGCCCTGAAATCAGGCGGTCTTCTTGCCCTTGTGGGGCGCCCAGAGCCGCTTGTTGGTGAGGTAGAGCAGCACTGTCAGGAGGCCGAGGAACAACACCGCGACGAAGCCCGCCTTCTTGCGCGCCATCATGTGCGGTTCCGCCGCCCACATCAGGAAGGCCGCGACATCCTCGGCCATGTTGTGGGTGGTGGCCTCATGCCCGTCGGCATAGGTCACGAGATCGTCCGAGAGCGGCGGCGGCATGGAGATCAGCCCGCCCGCGAACGCGGTGTTTTCGTAGAAGACCGACCCGGCCTGCTCGACCTCGTGCCCGGTATAGCCGGTGAGGATCGAGACGATGTATTCCGGCCCGCCGATGCCCCTGAAGAACTGGTTGATGCCCGAACCATAGGGCCCGTGGAAACCGGCCCGCGCCTTGGCCATCAGGCTGAGGTCGGGGGCGTTCGCAAGCGCGGATTTCGGGAAGAAGTCGTTCGGCATCGCCTCGCGCTCCTCTCCGGTGTCCTTGTCGATGGCGCTGAACTGGGTGGCATAGACGCGCACCTGGTCTTCCGGCAGGTTCGGGCCGCCATCGTCCGAGAGCGAGCGGATCGGCACGAACTTCATGCCGTGGCAGGCCGAACAGACTTCGGTATAGACCTGCAGCCCGCGCTGGAGCTGGTGCTCATCGAACGTGCCGAACGGGCCCTCGAACGAGAAGGCCACGTCCTCGATGTGCTGCACCCCGGTGGCGGCGGCGAAGGCCGCGCCGGACAGGGCGCCGGACAGCGCCAGGACGGAAGCGGCCGTGATTGCGATTTTTCTCAGCATCTCGATCGATCCTTTCCGTCACTCGGCCGCATGGGCTTTGGCGCCGTAATGCGCATTGAAGTCGTCCTCGATCGTCGCCGGCGGGGTCGTCGGCTTCTCGATCACGCCGAGGATCGGCAGGATCACGAGGAAGTAGGCGAACCAGTAGGCCGCGCCGATCAGCGAGATCGTCGAATAGGGCGGCTGGGCCGGCATCGCGCCGCACCACATCAGGACGACGAAGTCGATGATGAAGAGATAGAACCACCAGCGGAACATCGGCCGGTACTGGCCCGAGCGCGTGTTCGAGGTGTCGAGCCAGGGCACGATCGCCATGACGATGATCGCGCCGAACATCGCGATGACGCCGAAGAACTTGGCGTCGATGATGCCGAAGGTCACCCAGTTCGTCAGCATGACGATCCAGACGTCCGAGGTGAAGGCGCGCAGGATCGCGTAGAAGGGCAGGAAGTACCATTCAGGCACGATATGCGCCGGCGTCGCCAGCGGGTTCGCCTCGATGTAGTTGTCCGGGTGGCCGAGGTAGTTCGGCATGAAGCCGACGACCGCGAAGAACACCACGAGGATCAGCGACAGCGCGAAGAGATCCTTCATCACGAAGTAGGGCCAGAAGGGCAGGGTGTCCTTCTCGGCCTCGGCCTTCGAGCCGCGCCGCACCTCGACGCCCGTCGGGTTGTTGTTGCCGGTGGTGTGGAACGCCCAGATGTGGACGACGACCAGTGCGGCGATGACGAAGGGCAGCAGGTAATGGAGCGAGAAGAAGCGGTTCAGCGTCGGATTGTCGACCGCCGGCCCGCCGAGAAGCCAGGTCTGGATCGGCTCGCCGATGCCAGGGATCGCGCCGAAGAGGCCGGTGATCACCGTGGCGCCCCAGAACGACATCTGGCCCCAGGGCAG
>WOZM01000247.1 GCA_011620265.1 Paracoccaceae bacterium | reverse complement strand
GCCGAGTGCCTGACCGACTGGGACCCGGCCGCGAACGCGATGGGCTGGCAATGGGTCGCGGGGTCGGGACCGGACGCGGCGCCCTATTTCCGTATCTTCAATCCCCGGACGCAGGCGGAGAAGTTCGACGCGGGCGGCACCTACCGGCGCGCCTATATCGCCGAGGGTCAGCCGGAGCCCCCCGCGACGGCGCGCGCCTTCTTCGAGGCGGCGCCACGGCGCTGGGGGCTCACGCCGGCGGCGGCCTGTCCGGCACCGCTCATCGACCTCGCCGAGGGCCGCGCCCGGGCGCTTGCCGCATATGCGAAGCGGGATGCCGCATTCGCGAAATGACCTTCTTGCCGGACCGTGCGTGACCGGGCTAGGCTCCGCCCAGGGGGAATTGACATGGACATCCTGCGCACCACCGACGGCCAGAACGACCTGCCGCGCTATTTCGCGCAAGTCTTCCGGATTGCGAGCGAGCTGCGGAACGGGCGGCTCGATTTCGTGCTGAAGGACGGAAAACGCTTCCGGGCCGAGGGCAGGGGCGCCGGGCCGGTCGGCGAGATCCATGTCCATGACGACGACATCTTCGCCCGGCTGATCCGCGAGGGCGACCTCGGCTTCTGCGAGGCCTATCTCGAAGGCGGCTGGTCCTCGCCCGACCTGCAAGGCTTCATGGACCTCATCCATGCCGACAACCAGAGCGTCTATGACGGCTTTCCCGGGATGGTCTTCGTGCGCGCCTACGAGCGGCTGCGCCACCTCCTGCGCGGCAATTCGCGCCGGCAGGCAAAGCGCAACATCTCCTACCACTACGACCTCGGCAACGACTTCTACGCGCTCTGGCTCGACCGGAGCATGACCTATTCCTCGGCGCTGTTTCGCACCGGACAGGAGAGCCTCGAGGCGGCGCAGCGGCAGAAATACGCAGCCCTCGTCGACCGCATGGGGGTGAGCCCCGGCGATCATGTGCTGGAGATCGGCTGCGGCTGGGGCGGATTCGCCGAATATGCGGCCAAGGAGCGCGGCCTTAAAGTCACGGGTCTGACGATTTCGCAGGCCCAGCTCGATTACGCGCGGGCCCGGATCGCGCGGGCCGGGCTGTCGGACCGGGTCGATCTGAAGCTTCAGGACTACCGCGACGAGCGCGGTTCCTACGACGGGATCGCCTCCATCGAGATGTTCGAGGCGGTGGGCGAGAAATACTGGCCGGTCTATTTCGACACGTTGCGCGAACGGCTGAAACCGGGGCGGAACGCCACTTTGCAGATCATCACCCTGCAGGAAAAACGCTTTGAGATATACAGAAAAAGCGTTGATTTCATTCAGAAATATATCTTTCCGGGCGGAATGCTCCCGTCGCCCTCGGCGCTCAGGGCCGAGATCAGCCGCGCCGGCCTCGGCCTGGTCGGGTCGTTCGAGTTCGGCGAGAGCTACAGCCAGACGCTCAGGCGCTGGCACGAGGTCTTCAACGACCGCTGGGACGAGATCGCCCCGCTCGGCTTCGATGCGCGGTTCCGGCGGATGTGGAATTTCTATCTCACCTCTTGCGCCGGGGCCTTTCACGGCGGAAACTGCGATGTAACGCAGATCACGGTAACGAGGCCAGCAGTCTAGTGCCCACGGCAGCCAAGCTTTTCGCCGCCTTCGCATTCGCGGTGGTGGCCTTTTTCACGGCCGAAATCTTCAAGCCGCACATGCCCGAGGGCACCAAGTTCGGCTATTTCTCGTTCGTCTCGGCGCTGATCGGGTTCGTTGGCGGGTGGCGCGTGATGGGGCCGGAGGCCGGACACGGCAACTGGCAGGCGGTGAATTCCGGGCTCAAGACCTCGGCCGTGATGGTCGGGCTCGCGCTGATCATCTTCTCGACCTACGAGATGTTCCTTCTCGCGTTCCGGCCGGCCTACAAGGGGCCGATGGAGGCGATCGTCGGCATCTTCGAACTGGCGATCGACTTTCTCCTGCGGATGATCGCCTGGGATGTGATCGCGGTGCTGATCGTCGGCGGCGCGCTGGCGGGACTTCTGTCGGAATGGGCGGCACGGCGCTGGAAATAGGCTATTGACCGATTTCTTCTTCTACGGGTCCCTTTGCCACCCGCCGCTGCTGCGCGCGGTGCTGGGGCGCGAGGTCCGGGCGGTGCCGGCGCGGCTGCCGGGCCATTCGGTCGCCTGGGCCGGCGAAGGCGCCTTTCCGCTGATCGTCGAGGGCGGCGCCGGGGCGGAGGGGGTCTTCGTGGCGGGGCTCACGCCGGCCGATGTCGCGCGGCTCGACTTCTACGAGGCGGGCTTCGCCTTCCTCCCCCGCGCGATCACGGTCGAGACGGCGGACGGACCGCGCGCCGCGCGGGTCTATTTCCCCGAGCACGGCCGCTGGGAACCAGGTGCGCCATGGTCGCTGCCGGACTGGGTGGCGCGCTGGGGCGAGGTCGCGGTGGCGGCGGCGGGCGATTTCATGCGCCAGATGGGGGTGGTGCCGGCCGAACGGCTCTGGGCGCGCTACGGCATGATGCTGATGCGCGGCGGCGCGCGGGTCCGGGCCGGGCGCGAGGCAAACGCGCTGACGCTGCGGCGCGCGCCCGCACCGGGCGACGTGGTCGAAACGCGGGTGCGTCAGGTCTATGCCAACTACTTCGCGGTCGAGGAATTCGACCTCCGCTTCCGCCGCTTCGACGGCGCGATGAGCCCCGAGGTCAATCGCGGCGTGTTCCTCTGCGGCGACGCGGCGGTGGTGCTGCCCTACGATCCGGTGCGCGACCGGGTTCTCCTGATCGAGCAGTTCCGCATGGGGCCGCATGCGCGCGGCGACCGAAACACCTGGCTCCTCGAAGCGCCGGCGGGACGGGTCGATGCCGGCGAGACGCCCGAGGCCACGGCCCGGCGCGAGGCCGAGGAGGAGGCGGGGCTGACGCTGCGCGCCCTCATCCCGGCGTCGAGCTACTATCCCTCGCCGGCGGCGATGGCGGAGTTCCTTTATACCTATGTCGGCATCGCCGATCTGCCGGATGCGGCGGCAGGGCTCGGCGGCCTGCCGTCCGAGGCGGAGGATATCCGCGCCCATGTCCTGCCCTTCGCCCGGCTGATGGAGTTGGTCGCGACCGGCGAGGTCAATACCGGGCCGCTGATCGTGCTGGCCTACTGGCTCGACCGCAACCGGGCGCGGCTCCGGGCCGAAGCCGGGGCTTGAGGTCGGCCCGCGCGCGGCCTAGGAAGGGGACGGGCGACAGGAGGATGCAGATGCGTGTTTACAGCGACCTCGCCGATGCGGTGGGCAAGACCCCGCTGATCCGGCTCCGCAAGGCCAGCGAGCTGACCGGCTGCGAGATCCTCGGCAAGGCGGAATTCCTCAATCCCGGCCAGTCGGTGAAGGACCGCGCCGCGCTCTACATCATCCGCGACGCGGTGGCGAAGGGGCGGTTGCAGCCCGGCGGCACGATCGTCGAGGGGACGGCCGGGAATACCGGCATCGGGCTCGCGCTCGTGGGCGCCTCGATGGGCTTCAAGACCGTGATCGTCATTCCCGAGACGCAGAGCCAGGAAAAGAAGGACATGCTGCGGCTGGCCGGCGCCGATCTGGTTCAGGTGCCCGCCGCGCCCTACAAGAATCCGAACAATTATGTGCGCTATTCCGGCCGTCTTGCCGATAAACTTGCACAAACCGAACCAAATGGCGCGATCTGGGCCAATCAGTTCGACAATGTCGCCAACCGTCAGGCCCATGTCGAGACGACCGGTCCCGAGATCTGGGAGCAGACCGGCGGCAAGGTCGACGGCTTCGTCTGCGCGGTGGGCTCGGGCGGCACGCTCGCCGGGGTCGCGATGGCGCTGCAGCCGAAGGGCGTGAAGATCGGCCTCGCCGACCCGGAGGGCGCGGCGCTCTACAGCTACTACACGACCGGAGAGCTGAAATCCGAAGGCTCCTCGATCACCGAGGGGATCGGGCAGGGGCGGATCACCGCCAATCTCGAAGGGATCACGCCGGACATGGCCTGGTGCATCCCCGATTCCGAGGCGTTGCCGATCGTCTTCGACCTTCTCGCCGAGGAGGGGCTCTGCATGGGCGGATCGACCGGGATCAACATCGCCGGCGCGATCCGCATGGCGCGGGAAATGGGGCCGGGGCATACCATCGTCACGCCGCTCTGCGACTACGGCACGCGCTACCAGTCGAAGCTCTTCAACCCCGACTTCCTGCGCGCCAAGGGCCTGCCGGCGCCGGACTGGCTCGCCCGGACGCCGCGCGCGGTTCCGAGCGCGTTCGTCGACTGATGCGGGCGCTGCGCGGCCTTCTCCTCGGCCTTTGCCTCGGCCTCCTGCCGGTCCTGTCGGTCTGCCTGATGCCGGGCGCCGTGGCCGCTCAGGAGGTGAAGGAACCCGACTACAATGCCTGGGAAGAGGTCGCGAAGCGGGCCGAGGAGGCGCTGTCGGCCGACCGCGCCAGCACCGCCGCGCTGGACGAGGTGCGCAGCGACATCGTCGACTGGCGCGCCACCTTCACGCAGGCGCAGACCGCCAACGCGGCCCAGATCGAGACGGTGAAGGCGCAGATCGCGGCACTCGGCCCCGCGCCGACCGAGGACAAGCCCGACGCGCCCGAGATCGCCGACCGGCGCAAGGCGCTGAACGATCAGCTTGCGAAGCTTCAGGCGCCGGGGATCGCCGCGGTCGAGGCCCGCAGCCGGGCCGACGGGCTGATCCGCCAGATCGACGCCCGCGTCCGGGCGCGGCAGGCGAGCGAGCTCCTGAGGCTGTCGCCGACGCCGGCCAATCCCGCCAACTGGCCCGCCGGCTGGGCGGTGCTGAACCAGGGCATGAAGACGCTCTGGGCCGAGGCCGGGGAGGCGTGGAACAATCCCGCGCGGCGGACCGAACTGAAGAACAACCTGCCGGTCATCGTCCTCTTCCTCGCCATCGCCGGCGTTCTCGTCCTGCGCGGCCCGATCTTCATCGAGCGGCTTTCGCTGCGGCTTCAGAGCGGCGTCTCGATGCGCGGCCGCGATATTGCCGCCGCGCTCGTCTCGCTCGGCCAGGTGATCGTGCCGGTGGGCGGCATGCTGCTTCTCGTCGCGGCGATCAAGGCCACCGGAATGACCGGGATCCGCTCCGGCGCGCTGATCTCGGCGCTGCCGCAGGCGGCGTTCTACTTCTTCACCGCGCGCTGGATCGGCGCCTGGCTGTTCCGCGTCGAGGGCATCGGCACCGCCCTCTGCGCCCGCCCGGCCGAGGCGCGGTTCCACGTCAACATGATCGCGCTGATGATGGCGCTCGAAGCGTTCCGCCGCGCCTTCATCACCGAGGTCAGGCCGCCCCTGTCGATGGCCGCGCAGGCGGTCTGGGCGGCCCCCCTCGTCTGCATCCTCGCGATCTTCCTCTTCCGCCTCGGCCAGCTTCTGCGGCCGCGCAGCGAGGACGGGGCGCATGTCGCCTCCGCGGCCGAGTTCCGCAACCGCATTCTCGCCATGATCGCGATGGCGGTCATGGCCGTGTCCGTTGTCGCGCCGCTTCTCGCCGTCATCGGCTATGTCGCGGCGGCGAATGCGCTGATCTGGCCGACGGTGGCTTCGCTTGGCCTTCTGGGTCTGATCGTGCTGCTCCAGCGCTTCGCGACCGACATCTACCTTGTCGTGACCCAGTCCGGCGAGGAGGGGCGCGAGGCGCTGCTGCCGGTTCTCATCGGCTTCCTGCTGACGATCCTCGCCGTGCCGCTCTTCGCGCTGATCTGGGGCGCGCGGGTGACCGACCTCGCGGAGGCCTGGACCCGGTTCAGCGAGGGCGTCTCCATCGGCGAGACGCGGCTCTCGCCGGCGGTGCTGGTGACCTTCGTGGTGATCTTCGTGATCGGCTACATGATCACCCGGCTCGCCCAGGGCGCGCTCAAATCGGCGATCCTGCCGCGCACCAAGCTCGACAAGGGGGTCCAGAACGCGCTGACCTCGGGGCTCGGCTATGTCGGGATCTTCCTCGCCGCGCTCATCGCGATCACCGGGGCGGGGATTGACCTCTCGGCCCTCGGCTATGTCGTGGGCGCGCTTTCCGTCGGGATCGGTTTCGGCCTCCAGAACATCGTGCAGAATTTCGTCTCGGGTATCATCCTCCTGATCGAGCGGCCGATCTCGGAAGGCGACATGATCGAGGTCAACAGCCAGTTCGGCACGGTGAAGCGCATCTCCGTCCGCTCGACCTGGATCGAGACCTTCGACCGCACGGATGTCATCGTGCCCAACGCCGATCTCGTCTCGGGCGTGGTGACGAACCTGACGCGCGGCAACCTGACCGGCCGGCTGATCGTCCCGGTCGGCGTCGCCTACGGCACCGACACCCGCCGGGTCGAGGCGATCCTGCTGGAGATCGCCGAGGCGCAGCCCCTCGTGATGGTCGATCCGGCGCCGAACGTGTTCTTCGTGGGCTTCGGCGCCGACAGCCTGAATTTCGAGATCCGGGCGATCCTCTCGGATGTGAACTTCAAGCTGACGGTGCAGTCCGAGATCCTGCACGAGATCGCTGCCCGCTTTGCCGCCGAAGGGATCGAGATCCCGTTCGCGCAGCGCGACCTCTGGATCCGCAATCCCGAGGCGCTGGTGCCGGGGCCGCGCGGCAAGGCGCCGAAGCCGAAGCCGAAACCGGAGCCCGAGGCCGAGGCCGAGCCGCCCGCCGAGGTCGCCGAGACCGACCCCGCGCTCATCCGCAACGATCCCGATGCCGACGCGCTGGCCGAGGGGGACGAAATCTGACCGCGCTCCTTTTCCGCGACGATCCCTATCTGCGCGAGGCGCCGGCCCGGGTCGCGGGCCACACGGCCGAGGGTGGCATCGTCCTGGAGGCGAGCCTTTTCTACCCGACCGGCGGCGGCCAGCCCGGCGACGCCGGCCATGTCGAGTGGTCGGGCGGCCGGATCGCCATTGCCACCACCGTGAAGGGCGAGGGCGGCGCGGTCGTCCTCGTCCCGGCCGAGCCGCAGCCGCAGCCGCAGCCGCAGCCGCTGCCGCCGGTCGGCGCCGAACTGCGCCAGCGCATCGACTGGGGCCGGCGCTACCGCTACATGCGGATCCATACCGGGCTCCACCTTCTTTCCGTCGTCATCCCCTTGCCGGTGACCGGCGGACAGATCGGCGCCGGGAAGGGCCGGCTCGACTTCGACATGCCGCATCCGCCGGGCGACGTGACCGCACTCGAAGAGCGGGTGAACGAGTTGATCGCCCGCGACCTGCCGGTCAGCGAGGACTGGATCACCGACGAGGAGCTTGCCGCCAATCCGGGCCTCGTGAAGACGATGTCGGTGGCGCCGCCGGTCGGTCAGGGCCGGGTCCGGCTGATCCGGATCGGCGAGGGGGCCGGGCAGATCGACCTCCAGCCCTGCGGCGGCACCCATGTCGCCCGCACCGGCGAGATCGGCCGCGTCACCATCGGCAAGATCGAGAAGAAGGGTCGCCAGAACCGCCGGGTGAGCCTGATCCTGTCGGACTGGCACGGGAGTTGTCTTCGGGCGGTGGTATCCCTGTGGTCGTCTCGGACGCAAGTTTTGCGCCCCTGGATTGCCGGAGGGACTTGCGCCGTGGGCGTGACGAAGGACGGGATCGGCGTCCATGCGATCCCCGGGACCCATACGGTCCTCTTCGGCATGGGCGCGACCGACGCCGCGCGGGCCGGGCTTCTCGGCTTCGCGCTCGGCAAGCGTCGGCCGGGAGGGCTCGGGGCGGGGCGGGGCGTTCGAGCTGCGCGTGGCGTTCGAGCTGCGCGTGGCGGCTTGCGAATTCACCTACCACCCCTTCCTCGCGGGCTTGCGCGACGCGGCCTTGTCGGGCGCGCGGGTCCGGATCAGCGTCAAGACCGGCGACCGGCGACCGGCGGGTGAATGGCGACATCTACCGGGACGAGACCTCTCTTGCCAACTGGACGGCGATGCTCGACCCCAACCTGAAACTCGCCTCGCCGGGGCGGAAGGGGCTGACGCTGCATCCCCGAACCCGGTGGGCTGGCATCCCCCACGACAAGTTCATGGTGCTTCTGGAGAACGGCCACCCGGTCGCGGTCTGGACCGGTTCCACCAATTTCACGCCGTCCGGGTTTCGCAGCTTCAACGCGGGCCTCACCCCCGACCCGGCGCCGCTGGCCGGGAACGCGATGACGCCGGTCTTCTCGCCCCGGCCGAAAGGCATGCTCGGCTGGTACGCCGACCGGATGGCGGCGGCGGAGCAGGCCGGCTTCCTCACCGCGGCCTTCGGCGTCGCGCCCGAGATCGGCGCCGCCTTCGCCCGCCCTCGAACACGCTGCGGATGATCGTCGCGGAGAATTCCGGGCGGTCCGACGCGGCCCGCCGGGTGATGGAAGCGATCGGGGCCGATCCCGACAACATCGTCGCGACGGGCGCGCTTCTGGCCGGGAAGAGCATCGCGGCGGGGCTCGAGGGCGAGGCGCTCGACCGCTCTGGTTCCTGGGCGAGGAGACGCACCGCAAGTCCGCGCATGTCTACTTCATCCACACCAAGCTGATGATGATCGACCCCTTCGGCCCGACACTGCGGGTCTTTTCCGGCGCGGCCAATTTCTCGGCCGCGTCGGTCATCGGGAACGACGGGAACATGCTCCTCCTCTCCCGCGACCGCGCCGCCGAGGTCACGCCGATCCTCGTCAACGAGTTCATGCGGCTGCACCGCCACCTCTACTTCCGCACCGTCGCGCTCAAGGTCGCGGGCACGGCCCCGGGGGCGGCGGCGCGTGGGCCGCGCTGCCCGCCCCCGACGACGGCTGGCAGCGCGACCACTTCACGCCGGGGCGCGAAAAGTTCCGCAAGCGCCTTCTCTTCCGCTGACTTCGCCCTTGATCGCGCCGCATTGCCCGCTATAACCGCGCCTCACGGAGAGGTGGCCGAGTGGTCGAAGGCGCACGCCTGGAAAGTGTGTAGGCGGGGAACCGTCTCGAGGGTTCGAATCCCTCTCTCTCCGCCACTTGCCCTCGCGAAAGCGTTCTCCCGATCCGGCTGCGGCCGGATTTTTCCGTTGTATTCGAGGGTTATGCCGGTGGGGCTGTTAACCGGCCCACGCGCCGTGAGGCCCGGACGCGTTCTCTCAAGGGCGGTATTCTCCCGACCTGTTAACCGCCTCCGTTCCGGTGAATAGCCTCAAGTATTTGTTTTAAATCGATATTTTGAAATCCCTGATGCATGCGATTTGGTAAATCCATCTGCATGGCGGATGGAACAGAGATCGAACGCTGTCCGCTGCGCTGCAGTTCGGCTGCAGCTGGCAACCAATCCCGGCACAGCGGCCGTTCGTGCTTTGTGCTGACTCAACTGCGTGTTAGCATCGCCAAAAAGCGGTGAGGCGAGCAGTTGGCCCAGAAGTCAGACATCGAATGGACGGACGCGACGTGGAACCCGGTGACAGGCTGCACCAAGGTCGGTCCCGGTTGTGACAACTGCTATGCTGAGCGGTTCGCAGAGCGCTGGCGCGGAATTGCCGGACACCCCTACGAGCAGGGCTTCGACCTGACACTCTGGCCATCAAGGCTGAAGCAGCCCGTGCTCTGGAAGAAGCCGCGGATGATCTTCGTCAACTCGATGAGCGACCTCTTCCACAAGGACATCGATCGGAAATTCGTCGACGCGGTGTTCGATGCCATGGAGCAGGCGGACTGGCATGTCTACCAGGTGCTGACCAAGCGCAGCTCGCTCATGCGCAACTACGTCCGGCGACGGTATGGTGGTGGGTCGGTCCCTCGCCACATCTGGCTCGGCGTTTCTGTAGAGGACGCCGCGCATACGAGCCGGATCGAGCACCTGAAGCAGATCAATTCCGATGCACGCTTCATCTCGTTCGAGCCGCTGCTCGGACCGATCGGGGATGTTGATCTGCAGGGCGTCGCGTGGGCCATCGTCGGGGGGGAGAGCGGGCCTCGGGCTCGGCCCATGGACGAGAGCTGGGCACGCCAACTTCGTGACATCTGCGACCGTGACGACGTGGCGTTCTTTTTCAAACAATGGGGCGGTGCCCGGCCGAAGTCAGGCGGGCGCCTTCTTGATGGTGAAGAGTGGAATGGCTTTCCGTGGCAGATCGTTCCCGAACTCATCATCCGTGCTCTGCAGCCCGAGGATGCTTGATGCCACCTCGGATCGAAAACTATCAGGGGCGCGAACAGTCGTTCATCAAGCACCTGTTTCTCAACAAGTACCTTGAGTCAG
>WOZM01000298.1 GCA_011620265.1 Paracoccaceae bacterium | reverse complement strand
CAGCGCCTCGTTCTCCTCGCGGGCCTTCTGCGCCATTGCGCGGACCGCGTCGAATTCCTCGCGGGTGACGAAATCGCGGTCGGCCAGCCAGCGGTCCATCCACGACTTCATCGCCGTCTCGGCCTCGGTCCTGGCCCCCTGCGCCACGCCCATCGCGTTGGTCATCAGCTTCGACATGTCATCGAAGAACTTGTTCGGTCCGCTCATCGGGCGCCTCCGTCGGGGCAGTTACCATCTGCCGCCTATATGCGCGCGGGGGGCCGAAAGCTCAAGGTTGACTTCGCCGCAGCCCCGCGCTCAGAGAGGGGGCGAGGAGACCGCATGCACGCCGCCATTCCCTTCCCCGACATCTCGAACGAGATCTTTGCCATCGACATCTTCGGCTTCCATCTGGCGCTCAGATGGTATGCGCTCGCCTATCTCGCGGGGCTTCTGGCGGGCTTCTTCATCGTCCGGGCGCTGATGCGCCGCGCGACCCTGTGGCCCGGAAACCGCGCGCCGATGGCGCCGGAGCGGACCGAGGACCTTCTGACCGCGATCATCCTCGGGGTCATCCTCGGCGGGCGGCTCGGCTTCGTCTTCTTCTACCAGCCGGGCTACTACCTCTCGCATCCGGCCGAGATCCTGAAGGTCTGGGAAGGCGGCATGTCCTTTCACGGCGGCTTTCTCGGCACCGTCGTCGCCGGCCTCTGGTTCTGCCGGCGCCACGGCGTGCCGCCGATGCAGCTTGCCGACGCGATGGCGCTGGTGGCGCCGGTCGGGCTCTTCTTCGGGCGGCTGGCGAATTTCGTGAATGCCGAGCTCTGGGGGCGGCCGACGCGCCTGCCCTGGGGCGTGATCTTCCCCGGAGCGGCGGCACAGGACTGCGCCGGCATCGCCCCCGGAACCTGCGCCCGCCACCCGAGCCAGCTTTACGAGGCCGGGCTCGAAGGGCTGCTCCTCGGGTTCGTGCTCCTCGCGCTTCTCCGTGCCGGCGCGCTGAAGCGGCCGGGGCTGATTACCGGCGTCTTCCTTCTCGGCTACGGCCTCTCGCGGTTCGCGGTCGAATTCGTCCGCCAGGCCGACGCGCAGTTCATCACGCCGGACAATCCGCTGGGCTACGCGGTCCAGGCCGGCGGCTTCGGTCTCTCGATGGGCCAGATCCTGTCGCTGCCGATGATCGCGGCCGGGCTCTGGTTCTGGCGGCGGGCGCGGGCGTGACGCCGCTCGCGCGCATCCTCATCCGGCGCATCGCGGTCGACGGGCCGATGAGCATCGCCGACTACATGGCCGAATGCCTGCTCCATCCCGATCACGGCTACTACGCCACCCGCGACCCGTTCGGCGCGGCCGGCGATTTCACCACCGCGCCCGAGATCAGCCAGATGTTCGGCGAGATGCTCGGCCTCTGCCTCGCGCAGGGCTGGCTCGACCAGGGCCGCCCCGCGCCCTTCGCGCTGGCCGAGATCGGACCGGGGCGCGGCACGCTGATGGCCGACATCCTGCGCGCGCTCCGCGCGGTGCCGGGCATGGGCGAAGCGGCGGAGATCCACCTCGTCGAAGCCTCGCCGGTCCTGCGCGCGCGGCAGGCCGATACGCTCGCCGGCCAACGACCGGTCTGGCACGAGCGCGTGGAGGACCTGCCCGACCTGCCGCTCTTCGTCGTCGCCAACGAGTTCTTCGACGCGCTGCCGATCCGGCAGTTCGAACGAACGGCCGACGGCTGGGCCGAACGCCAGGTCGGGCTGCGCGAGGGGGGCCTCGCCCCCGGCCTCGGCCCGCTGACGCGCTACCCCGCCCTCGCCGCCCGGCTCGGCGACACCCGCCCCGGCGACGTGGTGGAGACCTGCCCCGCCCTGCCCGCCATCGCCGCCGCCATCGGCGCCCGCATCGCCGCCCGGGGCGGCGTGGCGCTGATCGTCGACTATGGCGGCTGGCATTCCCTCGGCGACACGTTCCAGGCGCTGAAAGCCCATGAACCGGTCGATCCCTTCGCGGCACCCGGCGAGGCAGACCTCACCGCCCATGTCGATTTCGAGGCCCTCGCCGCCGCCTTCGACGCCGCCGGCACCGACGTGACGGCGATGACGCCGCAGGGGGTGTTTCTCGAACGGCTCGGCATCACCGCCCGGGCAGAGGCGCTTGCCCGCAAGCTCAGCGGCGCCGCGCTCGACGCCCATGTCGCGGCGCATCGGCGCTTGACCCACCCTGAGGAAATGGGACAGTTGTTCAAGGTGATTGCGAGTTTTCCACGGGGAGGCCCCCCACCGCCCGGATTTGACCCCTTGCCATGACGCTCGAGATCCTGACCCATGACGCCCTCGTTCCCCTGCGCCACGGGTTCTTCACCCGCCGGGGCGGCGCCTCGTCGGGGATCTTCTCGGGGCTGAACTGCGGCCACGGATCGTCCGACCAGACCGAGGCGGTGGCGATCAATCGCGGGCGGGTGGCGGCCGCGCTCGGCGTGTCGCCCGCGGCGCTGATCGGCGTCCATCAGGTCCATTCCGCCGATGTCGTCACCGTGACCGGCCCGATGGCAACCTCGATCCGCGCCGACGCGCTTGTGACCGCGACGCCGGGGCTGGCGCTGACCGTGCTGACCGCCGACTGCCAGCCGGTGCTCTTCGCCGATGCCGGGGCCGGCGTGATCGGTGCGGCCCATGCCGGCTGGCGCGGCACGCTTCTCGGCGTCCTCGAGGCGACGCTCGACGCGATGGAGGCGCTCGGCGCCCGGCGCGAGAATACCGTCGCGGTGATCGGCCCGGCGATCAGCCAGCGCGCCTACGAGGTCGGCCCGGAATTCCTCGACGAGTTCCTCGGCGCCGATCCCGGCTATTCGCGCTTCTTCTCCGGGGGGCAGGGCGACCGGGCGCATTTCGACCTGCCGGGTTTCGGGCTTTTCCGCCTGCGCGAGGCCGGCATCGGTCAGGCCGAATGGATCCGCCACTGCACCTATTCCGACCCTGGGCGCTTCTATTCCTACCGCCGCTCCGTCTTGCGGCACGAGGCCGATTACGGCCGGCTGATCTCGGCGATCCGGCTATAGACACGGGGGGCCGCCGGGCCATGCCCGCCCCGCCGCCGCAACCGTCTGATCTCAAGCCGGATTTCGGCACTGCGCCGCCCCGCCCCATCCACGCACTGCCCCGAAAATACCCCGAACCCTGCCCAATCTCCGCCGCAATGCCGGGTAATATCTCCCCATCCGGTCGCAGAATCGGAACCAGGCAAGCGGCCCGCAAGAGGTCGTGAATTGAGGCAAAGGAGCAGTCAGATGAAACCGGAACGTCGCTGGATGAAGACGGTTCTCGCCGAAAGCGCCAAGCCGGGCCCTGCCCTGCCCTGGCAACGCGGCGCCCGCCCACTCGCCGCCCGCAAGCGCGAGAGCCAGAGCGACACCGGTCCGTCCGCCCGCAGCTGACCCTTCCCTGCCCCAAACCTGTCCCCACGCACCCCTCCTCGTGCGGGGCATCGTGAACCGGCGGGCCGATCGCTCTCCCCCCCGGGGATCGGTCCGCCGGCTTGCGCTTTCCGACAGTCCCGACGCCCCGATTCGCAGCGCCCCGCCCAGCGAATCGTTGTCGAAGCGTTAACGCGCCCGGCTTGTCGCGCCCGCTGCAACAAAGCCGGCCCCGGACCCGCGATTGGGCGGCAGCGCCTTGAAAATCATCCTCAATTTTTGACAGGAGCAGTAAATCCGGGCAAATTGTCCCCATAGTCAATCTGCATTTAGGGGTGGGGGCTCCGCAGATGTGACCAGACCGAAAGGCTGTTCGCGTGTCGTACCCTCATGCCGGTATTGTCCGTCTCACGACGGATGTTTTCAATTCGCCCGTTCCTCAGGGCAGGAGCATTCCCGCTCAACTCCCCGCACTTCCCGCCGCCCCGGCCGAGACCCGGCCCGCCCGCCGCGCGCCCCTTACCCGGCGCTATGAGATCGCCTATCTCGATCGGTCGGGCTCGATCGAGACCGGCACCCGCCTCGCCCCGGCGATCCCCGAATTCGAGGAGGCATTTTCCGCCTTCGCGCGGGGCGGCGTCATCGCCACGACCGAAGGTCCGGTCGCGGTCGAGGACCTCGTGCCCGGCATGCTGGCGCTGACCGGCGAAGGCCGGGCCGAGACGATCACCTGGATCGGCTCGATGACGCTCTTCCCGCCCCGGGCGATGCCGGGGATGCAGGGCGGCAAGCTCACCCGCATCACCGCGGATGCGTTCGGCATCGGCCGGCCGATGCCCGACCTCGTCCTCGGGCCGCGCGCCCGGCTTCTCGTGCGCGACGCGCGCTGCCGCTTCGCCACCGGGATCGACAGCGCCTATGCGCCGGCGCAAAGCTTCGCCGACGGGGTATCGATCATCGAGGTGACACCGGTCGCGCCGGTCGCGGTCTATCACCTCGTGCTCGAACGCCAGGGTTCGTTGCGCGCCGCGGGGCTCGAGATCGAAAGTTATCATCCCGGCACGCGGATGGCCGACGGCTTCGACCCGCAGGTGGCGCAGCTCTTCCTGTCGCTCTTCCCGCAGCTGAAATCCTTCAGCGAATTCGGCGGCATGGCGCATCCGCGCATGTCGGCGCACGATGTCGAGGCAGCACTGGCCGGCTGAGATCCGGGAGGCTCGGGCGCCGCTCAGGCGCTGCGCCCGAGCCGCGCTTCGAGCACGTCGAAGGGCACACCCGGCTGGTCCTTGGCGCAACGGATGACGAGGCTCGTCTTCACGCTCGCCACGTTCGCGGCCGAGGTCAGTTCCTCGGTCAGGAAGGTCTGGAAGGACGAGAGATCCGGCGCGACGCATTTCAGGATGAAGTCGATCTCGCCGTTCAGCATGTGGCATTCGCGGACGAGCGGCCAGCCGCGGCACTTCGCCTCGAAAGCCGAGAGATCGGCCTCGGCCTGGCTGTGCAGGCCGACCATCGCGAAGACCTGCACCTCGAAACCAAGCTCGTGCGGATTGACGTCGGCATGATAGCCGCGGATATAGCCCGCCTCCTCCAGCGTCCGGACCCGGCGGAGACAGGGCGGCGCCGAAATGCCGACGCGGCGGGCCAGTTCGACATTGGTCATGCGCCCGTCATCCTGCAACTCGGCCAGAATCTTGCGGTCGATCTCGTCGAGCCTGTTGGCGGCCATCCTGGCTTCTCCCTGAATTTTTCCGGAACTTATCCTCCGGGAGCCGCTCACGCAATATTATTTCACGCTCGCGCAACTTTTTCGCGACACCATTGCCCGCGCCCCGCGCGTAAGGTGGGTTTGAACCCAACTTGCCGGCTTGTGGACACCGGGCGCACCGGATCGCCGGCCGATCCGTAAGGTGGGTTTGAACCCACCTTGCCTGCCCCGGCCGCCCGCGCCGCATCCCGGGGACTTTCCTCCGTCGCCCGGGCCGACTATATCGCCCCTGACAGCATTTCAGCGGGGGCGGCCATGGGCGAGACGCGGCATACGAAGGTTCTGATCATCGGCTCCGGCCCGGCGGGCTATACCGCCGCCGTCTATTCCGCCCGCGCGATGACCGATCCGATCCTTGTCCAGGGCATCCAGCCGGGCGGCCAGCTCACCATCACCACCGAGGTCGAGAACTGGCCCGGCGACACCCATGTCCAGGGCCCCGACCTGATGGTGCGGATGGAAGAGCACGCCAAGGCGATGGGGGCCGAGGTGATCTCCGACCATATCTCCGCGCTCGACCTCTCCAGGCGCCCTTTCACCGCCACGGGCGACAGCGGCACGACCTATACCGCCGACGCGGTGATCCTCGCCACCGGCGCGCAGGCGAAATGGCTGGGGCTCCCTTCGGAGGAGAAGTTCAAGGGCTTCGGCGTCTCGGCCTGCGCCACCTGCGACGGCTTCTTCTATCGCGGCAAGGACGTCGTGGTGATCGGCGGCGGCAATACCGCCGTCGAGGAGGCTTTGTTCCTGACCAACTTCGCCACCAAGGTCACGCTGATCCACCGCCGGGACGCGCTTCGCGCCGAGAAGATCATGCAGGACCGGCTCTTCAGGCATCCGAAGGTCGAGGTTCTCTGGAACCACACGGTCGAGGAAGTGCTGGGCGACGCCGATCCGCTCGGCGTCACCGCCGTCCGGGCACGGGACGTGAACACCGGCAAGGTGACGGATATCCCCTGCGCCGGCTTCTTCGTCGCCATCGGCCACGCCCCGGCGTCGGATCTGGTGAAGGACCAGATCGAGCTGCACCACGGCGCCTATGTGAAGGTGAAGCCCGGCACGACCGAGACCTCGATCCCCGGCGTCTTCGCCGCCGGCGACCTCACCGACCATGTCTACCGGCAGGCGGTGACCTCGGCCGGCATGGGCTGCATGGCCGCGCTCGATGCCGAGCGCTGGCTGGCAGCGCAGGAGGCCGGCTGACCGGCCTTCACCGCTCGCCGGCCCCGGGCCCGGGCGGTTCTCCCGACTTGAGTGCCGTCCGGGCAACAGTATTCGCCGCCTCGCGGAATTTCCGCGCTATCCGCCCGAATCCGAGGGGAATCGCGCCCAGCCGCTTGAAATCCGCCCCGTTTCGGGTCTATCCCCCGCGCGAAAGCTGCCCCGCGCGCGCCGCCATCCGTTTGCAGAGGTTCCATTGGCAATGTCGCTTCCCAATCTCGCTCCGATCCCGGAGCTTTATGTCTCCTACGAGTCCGCCCAGAAGCTGAAGCACGAGGCCGGCACCCTGCCGTCCTGGGATCTCACCCCGCGCCAGATCTGCGATCTGGAGCTTCTGATGAATGGCGGCTTCCACCCGCTCAAGGGCTTCATGACCGAGGCCGACTATGACGGCGTGGTCGAGACCATGCGGCTCGAAAGCGGCGCGCTCTGGCCGATGCCGGTGACGCTCGACGTGAGCGAGAAATTCGCCGAGGGGATCGAGCCCGGCCAGGACATCGCGCTGCGCGACCAGGAAGGCGTGATCCTCGCCATCCTCTCGGTGACCGACAAGTGGGAGCCGAACAAGGCGAAGGAGGCCGAAGGCGTCTTCGGCGCCGACGATCTCGCCCATCCGGCGGTCAACTACCTGCACAACCAGGCCGGCAAGATCTATCTCGGCGGCCCGGTCACCGGCATCCAGCAGCCGGTCCACTACGATTTCAAGGCCCGTCGCGACACGCCGAACGAGTTGCGCGCCTATTTCCGCAAGCTCGGCTGGCGCAAGATCGTCGCCTTCCAGACCCGCAATCCCCTGCACCGCGCGCATCAGGAACTGACCTTCCGCGCCGCGAAGGAAGCGCAGGCGAACCTTCTCATCCACCCGGTCGTCGGCATGACGAAGCCCGGCGATGTCGATCACTTCACCCGGGTGCGCTGCTACGAGGCGGTGCTGGACCAGTACCCCGCCTCCACCACGCATCTTTCGCTTCTGAACCTCGCCATGCGCATGGGCGGCCCGCGCGAGGCGCTCTGGCACGCGATCATCCGCAAGAACCACGGGCTGACGCATATGATCATCGGCCGCGACCATGCCGGGCCGGGCAAGAACAGCCAGGGCAAGGATTTCTACGATCCCTATGCCGCGCAGGAACTGGTGCGCCAGCATCAGGAGGAAATCGGCATCGAGATGGTCGATTTCAAACAGATGGTCTATGTCCAGGAAAAGGCACAGTATTTCCCGGTGGACGAAGTGCCGGAAGGCTCGACCGTGCTCGACATTTCCGGCACCGAGCTGCGCCGCCGGCTGCGCGAGGGGCTGGAGATTCCCGAATGGTTTTCCTTCCCCGAGGTCGTGCAGGAACTGCGCCGCACCTCGCCGCCGCGCGCGAAACAGGGCTTCACCGTCTTCTTCACCGGCCTGTCCGGCTCGGGCAAGTCGACCATCGCCAACGCGCTGATGGTCAAGCTGATGGAGATGGGCGGCCGTCCGACGACGCTTCTCGACGGTGACGTGGTGCGCAAGCACCTGTCATCGGAACTCGGCTTCTCGAAGGAGCACCGCGACATCAACATCAAGCGCATCGGCTACGTCGCCTCCGAGATCACCAAGAACGGCGGCATCGCGATCTGCGCGCCCATCGCGCCCTATACCTCGACCCGCCGCGCCGTGCGCGAGATGGTCGAGGCTTACGGCGCCTTCGTCGAGGTCCATGTCGCGACCAGCCTCGAGGAATGCGAACGGCGCGACCGCAAGGGTCTCTACAAGCTCGCCCGCGAAGGCAAGATCAAGGAATTCACCGGCATCTCGGACCCTTACGAGGAACCGCGGAACCCCGAACTGAAGGTCGAGACCGAGAATGTCGATGTCGACAACTGCGCGCATCAGGTGATCCTGAAGCTCGAATCGATGGGCCTGATCAAGGCCTGAGCGATCCCGAAAGACCCGCGCGAAAAGGCCCCGGACATCCGGGGCCTTTTTCGTACCCGTCATCCGGTTTGCCGGCGGCGGCCTTCCGGTAAGGTGGGTTTCAACCCACCCTCCGGCCCGGGTGGGTTGAAACCCACCTTACGACCCCGCGCCCCGCTCAGCCCGGGCGCCTCATCCGCTCAATCAGCCCGTCCTTCAGGACGAACTGGTGGTAGACCGCGCCCGCGACATGCAGGACCACCAGCGCGACGCCAAGGTTGAACATCACCTCATGCGCCTCGCCGGCAAGATCGACGGCGCCGAACCAGGCCACGAGGCCCGAGGTCGGGATGAGCAGCAGGATCGCGTAGAGCCCCAGATGGGTGAGCTTCGCGATCGTGTCGGTCACCTTGCTGCCGCCCGCCGGCAGCGCGGGCGCCCCCCGGCTCAGACGAAGCGCGACACGCGCGAGCGCGAGGACGAGGATCGCGACGCCGACCCAGAGATGGGCCGCCGCCACCGTGCCGAAGGCGTCGCGGCCGTTGTGAAAGGCAGACCAGGCAGACTTCATCGCGTCGCTGCTGAAATAGCTCACGCCAAGCAGCAGCAATATGCCCCAGTGAAGCGCAATCTGCGCGCGGCTGTATCCGGTAACCTCTGACATTTGTCCTCTCATGCCTTGCAGAATCGATGGCCGTCCCGGCCACATCTCTTGATACGCAGTGAGATTGATTTTCCGTCGCGGGTCAATGCAACCGGGGTTGCAGATCGTCAGTGCGCGCTGACCGGCGCCATGTCGTTCTGGCGCGCCAGCATGAAGGCCATGCGCCGGTCCTTGACCAGCGCCAGCCGCTCGCCCGAGGCGTCGTGGACGGCATAGAGTGTCTCGAGCCCCATCGCCTGCGCCCGGATCTCCTCCGGCAGGTCCGCGACGGGAACCTCGCGCACATAGACGATGCGCTCGCCCGCCTCGGGCCCGAAATCGTATCTGCTATCCATGCCTGTTACCTCCTTACCCCTTGGTGATGCGGATCGTCTGCACGGTCATTTCCGGGACAGCCCGGACCAGATCGACATGCAAAAGCCCGTTTTCCAGCCGCGCGCCGGCGACCTCGACGCCCTCGGCGAGGACGAAGCTGCGCTGGAAGGCGCGCGCGGCGATGCCGCGATGCAGGAAGATGCGGCCCTCGGCCTCCTCGTCCCCGGCCTGCCGGCCGCGGATCATCAGCTGCCGGTCCTCGACCGTGATCGCGATGTCGTCCTCGCGGAACCCCGCAACGGCGAGGGTGATGCGAAAGCCGTGTTCCGAGGATTGTTCGATATTGAACGGGGGGTAGCCCTCGTTCCCGCTCTTCGCGGTGCGTTCCACCAGCCGTTCCAGCTGATCGAAGCCCAGAAGGAAGGGATGGGCGGCAAAGGTCAGTTTCGTCATCCGGACATGTCCTCGGCATCAAGCGACATTCTTCGAAGCCCCCGATCGGGCAGCCTCGGGGGAAATATGGAGGCTCGGGGCGGGCCAGACAAGGCGCCTTCGCGCGAAAAGCTTCCCGCAATCGCCGGGACTTGCTATCGTCCGATACCGCTCCCGGGGACGACTCAAGAAATGGACGACATGAACGCGCATATGGAGATGGACAACACCGAGGTTCTGCGCGTGAAGCTCGAAGTCCTGCGGCAGGAGCATCGCGATCTCGACGAGGCGATCCACGTGATGGAAACCTCGGGCCGTGCCGATCAGCTCAGGCTGAAGCGGCTGAAAAAGCAGAAACTGATGCTCAAGGACCAGATCGCCCGGATCGAGGATATCCTGACGCCCGACATCATCGCCTGACCTTGCCCCGCCCCACGCCGCCGCTATAGTGCGCGCTCCATTTCCCGGGGCGCGGAGAACGGCATGAGCGTCGCGCGGCCACACGTCGCGTTCGTCGTCGAC
>WOZM01000284.1 GCA_011620265.1 Paracoccaceae bacterium | reverse complement strand
AGGTGTGGTGGCGCGCGGTGTAGCCGACATTGTCGAGGTCGTTGTGCTTGCCGCCCGCGCGGACGCATTTCTGCGCCGTCGTGGCGCGCACATAGTCACGTTTCTCGACCCCGGTGAAGCAGTTCTTGAACTGCACCATCCCCGAATTGGTGAACATCAGCGTCGGATCGTTGCGCGGCACGAGCGGCGAGCTTGCGACGACGCGGTGATCGTTGCGCTTGAAATAGTCGAGGAAGGTCGAGCGGATATCGTTCAGGCTGGGCATCGGATCGCGGCTCCGGGGGAAAGCGAGGGGCATTCGGCCCGACACGTTTATCTTTCGCCCGCCCCCCTGTCCAGCAAGGGTTTCCGCAGCTGCGAAGGCGTTCGCCGCACCGCCGCCAGGGGGTGTATCGCCCTGCGGAGAGGGACGGCTGCCGGCCGGGAATGCCGGATCGAAAAAGGCCGGGCATCGCTGCCCGGCCTCGAAATCTGTCGGAGCGGCCCGGTCAGGCCTCCATCACGTCCTCGCCCGGCCCCTCATCGGACGACCCGAATTCAAGCCCGTGGCTGGCGCGAATCTTGTCTTCGATCGCGAAGGCGGTATCGGGATTGTCCTTCAGGAACTGCTTGGCGTTCTCGCGGCCCTGGCCGATGCGCTCGTCGCCGTAGGAATACCAGGCGCCGGATTTCTCGACCACGCCGGCCTTGACGCCGAGGTCGATCAGCTCGCCGGTCTTGGAAATCCCCTCGCCATACATGATGTCGAACTCGACCTGCTTGAAGGGCGGCGCCACCTTGTTCTTCACCACCTTGACGCGGGTGGTGTTGCCGACGACCTCGTCGCGATCCTTGATCGAGCCGATGCGGCGGATGTCGAGGCGGACGCTCGCGTAGAACTTCAGCGCGTTGCCGCCAGTCGTCGTCTCAGGTGAGCCGAACATCACGCCGATCTTCATGCGGATCTGGTTGATGAAGATCACCATGCAGTTCGAGCGGCTGATCGAGGAGGTGAGCTTGCGCATCGCCTGGCTCATCAGTCGGGCATGGACGCCGACGCTCGAATCGCCCATGTCGCCCTCGAGCTCCGACTTCGGCACCAGGGCCGCGACGCTGTCGATGACGACGAGGCTGACGGCGCCCGAGCGCACCAGCGTGTCGACGATCTCGAGCGCCTGCTCGCCGGTATCGGGCTGCGAGATCAGAAGCTCGTCGAGGTTCACGCCGAGCTTCCTCGCGTATTGCGGGTCGAGCGCGTGTTCGGCGTCGACGAAGGCGCAGACACCGCCCTTCTTCTGTTCCTCGGCCACCACATGCAGCGTCAGCGTGGTCTTGCCCGAGCTTTCCGGACCGTAGATCTCCACGACCCGCCCCTTCGGCAACCCGCCGATTCCGAGTGCTATGTCGAGCCCGAGCGAGCCGGTCGAGGTCGCCTCGATCTCCATCACCGGATTGTCGGCGCCGAGCCTCATGATGGAGCCCTTGCCGAACTGCCGTTCGATCTGGGCCAGGGCGCTGTCGAGCGCCTTCTGTTTTTCCGCGGAGCGCTTGTCGTTCATGTCGAGAAGGTTCGTCACTGCCATTGTTCGGTTCCTTATTTCACACCCACGGGGGCGCGGCAATCATTGCTCGTGTTCGCCTCTTGTTCTCGACCTTATGAGATCAAAAAGAGAACATTTCAACCCGATTTTCTGAAAATCCACTTTTTCTTCTTTGGGTAAATGTTTAGTTAATGGCGCCGTGATTTCGCCTTCGACGTGCAGATAAAGGGATCGTCATGCTGGTTTTCTGGAAGCAGCGGCTCGTCTACCTCGCGACGCCGAAGACGGGCACCACGGCGATCGAGGCGGCGCTGGAGCCGCTGGCGAGCGTCGTGATCCAGCGGCCGCCGGAGCTGAAGCACACCTCGGTGCACCGCTACTGGCGCTTCCTCGCCCCCTATCTCGAACTGGCAGCGGACGAGGATTTCATGGTCGTCGCGGTGATGCGCGAGCCGGTCGACTGGCTCGGCAGCTGGTATCGCTACCGGCAGCGGGGAAGCGGGGTCCACCCCGACCGCAGCACCTCGGGCATGAGCTTCAATACATTCGTCGAGGGATATCTGAGCGACCCGCAGCCCGAATTCGCCAATGTCGGCCGCCAGAGCAGGTTCCTTGTCCCCGAGAAGGGGCCGGGCGTCGACCGGCTGTTCCGCTACGACGACATGGGAAGCCTTGTCGGGTTCCTCGAGGACCGGCTGGATTGCGAGATCACCCTGCCCCGGCTCAACGTCTCGCCGGCCGGGGCCACCGACCTCGATCCGGCGCTGGAGGCGCGGCTGCGGGAGGCCTGCGCCAAGGACTTCGCCCTCTACGAGTCGCTCAAGTCCTGAGACGTCGGTGACGGAGACCGGAGCGGCCGGTCCGGGGACCGGTCAGGAAGATCGTCGCAAGAGGACTGTGTCCGGCGTCCACCCGAATCCGGCCCGCGCCGGCCGCTCCCCGCCGCCGGCTTCCATCGCCGCCCGTTGCCTTGGGATGCCCGTTGCCTTGGGATGCCCGTTGCCTTGGGATGCCCGTTGCCTTGGGATGATCGCCGCGAATTGCCCGCTTGCGGGGGCGGCCGGCAGCGGGCGATGCGCCCCGCCCGCCGGTTCCTCCGCGTCAGTGGATCTGGCCCTGCACCGTCGCCGTGAGTTCGCTGAGCGAGAACGGCTTCGGCAGGAAGACCGAGTTCGGGATCCGCTCCCGCGTTTCGGTCAGGCTTTCCTCGGAATAGCCCGAGACGAAGACCACGCGGGTATTGGGGCGTTCCTTCAGCGCCTCGCGCACCCAGGACGGCCCGTCCATCCCCGGCATGATCACGTCGGTGACGAAGACGTCGATCGCGAGCGTATCATCCTCGAGCGTCTTCAACGCATCTTCCGCATTCTCCGCCTCGATCACCGTGTATCCGCGCATGCGGAGCGCGCGGCTCGCGAAGGCGCGGACCGGCGCCTCGTCCTCGACCAGGAGAACGACGCCCTCGCCGCTGCGGGTCACGCGGCGCGGCGCCGGCGCGGGTTGCGGTTGAGCCTCGGCTTCCTCGACCTGATCGTGGACCGGGAAGTAGAGGGTGAAGGTCGTCCCCTGCCCGACGATGCTGTCGCAGAAGATGAACCCGCCGGTCTGCTTCACGATGCCGTAGGCCGTCGACAGGCCGAGCCCGGTCCCCTCGCCTTGGCGCTTGGTGGTGAAGAACGGCTCGAAGATCTTCGGCAGCTTGTCCGCGGCGATCCCGATGCCGTAATCGGTGACCCGGACGACGACATAGTCGCCCGGCGCGACCACGGCGCGATCGCGCTTCAACTCGTCCTTCAGGGACTGGTTCTCGGTCTCGATCCGGATCTCGCCGCCGCCGGGCATCGCGTCGCGGGCATTCACGACGAGGTTCATGATGACCTGCTCCAGTTGGCGCTTGTCGGCGCGGATCGAGCGCAATTCGGGATCGTGCACGAGGGTCAGGCGGACCTTCTCGCCGACAAGGCGGTTCAGGAGATGGGTCAGGTCCGACAGCGAATCGCGCAGGTCGATCACCTGGGGCTTCAGCGTCTGCTTGCGCGAGAACGCCAGAAGCTGGCCGACAAGGCTCGCGGCCCGGTTGGCGTTCTGGTTGATCTGCACCAGATCGGCATAATCCGGGTCGCCCTTGTCGTGACGCAGGAGCAGGAGGTCGCAATGCCCCGAAATCGCCGTCAGGAGGTTGTTGAAATCATGCGCGACGCCGCCGGCGAGCTGGCCGATGGCCTGCATCTTCTGGCTTTGCACGAATTGCGCCTCGAGCGTCTTCAGCTTGGTCGCGTCCGACAGCACCGCGACGAGCGCCGGCCGCCCCTCCTCGACGACGCGGGTCAGCGTCACCTGGAGGTAGACGTCCTGTTCCGCGCCCCTGACGCGCAGCACTTCGGGGCGCTGGTCGGCCCGTCCCGCCATCGCATCGGCGAGCCAGTCGTTGACCGGCCGCCCGAGCCCTTCGAGGAGTGCGGCGAGCCCGGTCCCGGCCTCGGCATCGCCGAGAAGCACGCGCGCGGCGCGGTTCGCCTCGCGGAGTTCGCCGGCGGCGCTGAGGCGCAGGAGCGCCACGGGCAGGGTTTCGAACGCGGTCGGATCGCCGGCATAGGAGGGAGCGCCCTCGGAGGCCGGCAGCAGGTAGATCTCGCGCCGTCCGCCCGCGCTTTCGAGCGATGCGACGAGCGCCCGGATCGGGCCTTCGGCGCCGGCGATCTCGTGCTCTTCGCCCGGACGCAGCGGAAGGTCCTTGAAGATGCGGTCGAGGGATTTCACCCTCTCGCCGACGAGGCGGCGCAGCGCCTCGTTCATGAAGAGGATCGTCCCGGTCTTCGAGACCGTGAGCATCGGCAGGCTGATCGTTTCCGCCCCGCGCCCGCCGACGGCCCGCTCTGCCATGTCCTCGAGCCGCCAGAGAAAGCCCGCCTCGCCGATCCGGTGCACGGCGAGCCGGACATGGCCGCGCCGGGTCACCAGATCCTCGCGCGCGGCGCCAAGCGCCTCGGCCCGGTTCTGCATGCGGTGGAGGACGGCGGCGGGATTGGCGAAGACCTCGCCGAGCGTCCGGGTCAGCGTCTGCCCCCCCCGGCTGCCGAAGCGTTCGAGCGCGGCGCGGTTCTGGGTTCCGATCTCGCCTTGCGCATCCGTCGTGAAGCTCGGCGAGGCGTCATGGGCGATGAACTCGGCGATCTGGTCCTGCAGGTCGGTATGGGCGCGGCCGTGGCGCCTGGAGAGCCAGGCGATCAGCCCGGCGAGCGCCGCGAAAGTCCCGGCGGCGGCGAAGATCGCGAGCCCGATCGCGCCGTCGGAAACGAAACAGGCGACGGTCGCGCAAAGAACGGCCGCAGCAACGAGATAGAGGCTGCGCGGCGCGAGGTTCAGCGCGGTTCTGGTCAGCGGATGCGGGGAAAGCGCCGGATGCGACACCACGTGGCTCCCTTCAGATTCGGTTCCAACGCATTCCGACCTGAAATGCTTAAACAGCGATTAACCGCCAAGGAAACACAACTTTCAATTGTGTAGAACCGCGATCACGCGCGCGTCAAGAGAGCGCTGTAGAAGCCGTCGCCGCCGCTCAGGGGCGTGTACAATCGGTCGTTCAGGAGCCGCCACGCCGGATTGCGGGCAACAAACGCGTCGATCTGCGCGCGGTTTTCCTCGGCCAGGAGCGAACAGGTCATGTAGCCGAGATGTCCGCCCGGCGCCACGAGCGGCGCTGCGGCGTCGAGGATCCCGGCCTGAAGGGCCACCAGTTCGGCCAGCCGCGCCGGCGTCAGCCGCCATTTCGCATCGGGCGTCCGCCGCCAGGTGCCGGTCCCCGAACACGGCACGTCGAGGAGGACGAGGTCGAAGCGCCTGCCCCGCAACCCGCGGGCGTCGAGGACCGTCACCTCGGCGCCCGCCCGCGCCGCGCGGGCGGGAAGATCGCGCATCCGCTGCGGCTCCGCGTCATGGGCCGCGACCGAACCCGCGCCCCGCGCCGCGATTGCCAGCGCCTTGCCGCCACCGCCGGCGCAATAGTCGAGCACGCTTCGTCCCGGACCGATCGGCAAGGCCTCGACCGCGGCCTGCGGGCTCAGGTCCTGCAATTCGACGAGGCCGCCCAGATAGGCGGAAGAGGCGCGGAGTTTCTGTGGGTTTTCCGTGACTTTCAGCGCACAGTCAACATCAGGAACCGGCTCGGTTCCGATGCCGTCGCGGGCAAGCATGGCCCGGGCCTCGTCGCGGCCCATCCGCATCGCGTTGACGCGGAGGAAGACCGGCGCCCTGTCGCGTTCGGCGGCGAGGATCGCGGCGAAATCCGCGCCGAGCGACCGGCGCAGCGCCGGCGCGATCCAGTCGGGGCAGTCGAGCGCGACGAGCTCCGGCAGGGCGTCGGGCGCCGGCGCGGCGGCCAGCGCGGCCCGTTCGGCCGCGTCGAGCGGCGCCGGCGCATAGCCCTGCCCGGTGAAGACCGCCCCGGGATCCTCGCCGCCAGCGACGAGCGCGCCGATCATCAGCGCCCGCCCCGACGGCTCGGCCGCCCCCGCGCGCGCGGTGAAGGAGCGCCGGCAGCGCAGGGCGTCGAAGACGAGATCGCGGATCGCGCCGCGGTCGCCCGAACCGGCGAAACGGCTGGCCCGTGCCCAGCCGGTCAGCGCCTGTTCGGCCGCCGCCCCGGAGAGGATCCGGTCAAGGATGCCGATCGCGGCGTCGATCCGGGCGGCGGGGGTCATTTCCTTGGCGTCTCAACTGTATAAGGATCGTCAGGCAATGCGCTGAGATCAAAGCGTTTTATTTGGTCTGCCATTGCCACCGGAGGGGCCGTGGCCGCAGCATCCGCCCTCCTGCTACCCGATCCCGGGGCCGGAGGAAAGACCGCTGCCCCCCGGGCATCCGCTCACCAATAGATCCGCTCCTCCATCGGCGTCGCCTCGATCCGCTTCAGCAGGATGTCGAGCGTCATCGCCTCGGCCCGGTTCATCCGCGTGCGCGGGTTCCACGCGACATGGACGTCGATCGCCGGCGGCGCGTCGTAGGGCGGCAGCCGCCAGAGGCGGCCCATCTCGACATCCTCGGCGACGACATGGAGCGGCAGCGGCCCGATGCCGAGGCCGGCTATGATCATGCGGCGGACCTCCTCGAGATTGGCCGAGGTGCCGACGATGCGTTCGTCGAGCCGCGCCTCGGCGCGCATCACCGTCACCGCGCGCAGGGCGTCGTTCATCTGGTCGGTGACGAAGCTGACCGAGGACTGGCCGGCGAGATCCGCCGTCTTCAGCCCGCGACGCCCGAACAAGGGATGGGCCGGGCCGCAGAAAAGGCCGAAATGCTCGCGGAAGAGCCGCCGGTATTCGAGGCCGGGCCGGTGTTCGTTGACGAGACAGACCGCGAAGGACGCCCGGCGCGCGGTCACGGCGGCGATCGCCTCGCGGCTGGCCATGATCTCGATCGAGAGCGTGGCGCGGGGAGAGGAGGCGTGAACCTCGGTCAGGGTCGAATCGAAGATCGGGCAGACGACATGGCTCGCCATCGCGATCGACACATGGCCCCGCACCTCGTCCTCGACATCCCGCATCACGGTGCCGAGCCGCAGGATCGCGCCGTGGATGTCGGTCGCCTCCGAGGCGAGAAGCCGCCCCGCCGCCGTCAGCTCGAACCGCCCCGGCCGGCGGTCGATCAGGCGCTTCTCAAGCCGGTCCTCCAGCCGCTTCAGCGCGCTCGATACCGAGGGCTGCTTCAGCCCGAGCCGGTCGGCGGCGTCGGTGACCGAGCGCGATTGCGCGAGGACGAGGAACGTCCGCAAGAGGTTCCAGTCGAGATCCCGCGCGAGCTTTTCGGTCGAGGTGAGGTTGGCCATGACCATAGATACCATCTATTATCGGAATTCCAATTATCTATTTGATTGATGCCATGCCCGACCGTCATCCTGTAGCGATGAGACCGCTGCAAGGACGAACCGGCGCATGACCATCGAGGCACGGGAAAGGCGGCAACCCTGGATCCTGCTGTCGCCGGCGCTGGCGGCGGTGGTGTTGCTTCTGGTTGTGCCGCTTCTCTTCATCGTGGTCTATTCGTTCTGGCTGCGCAGCGCCGCCGGCGCCGATACGCCGGGCTTTCACCTCGACAACTGGCAGAAGGTTCTGAGCGACCGATTCTACCGCGACATCCTGCTGAACACGCTGAAGATCGCCGCGATCACCACGGCGGTTTGCGCCGTCATGGGCTATCCGGCGGCCTATTTCATCGCCCGCTCGAAGGGCAACCGGATGATCCTGCTCGTCCTCCTGATGCTGCCCTTCTGGATCAGCTACATCATCCGCACGATGAGCTGGATCAACATCCTCGGCATCTCGGGGGCGCTGAACTCCGTGCTTCTGACGCTCGGGATCATCTCTGAACCCATTCAGATGCTCTACAACGAGGTGACGGTGATCCTCGGCCTCGTGCATTTCCTGCTGCCGTTCATGGTGCTGAACATCTATGTCAGCCTCGAAGGCATCGACACGAATCTTGAAGACGCGGCCAACTCGCTCGGCGCGACGCGGTGGCAGAGCTTCCTGCAGGTCACGCTGCCGCTGTCGCTGCCGGGTCTCGCCGCGGGCGGCTTCCTGTGCTTCGTCCTCGGTGCCGGCACCTACATCACGCCCGTGATCCTCGGCGGACCGCGTGACGCGATGTTCGCCAACCTCGTCTTCGAGGCGATCATCCGCCAGCTCAACTGGCCGCTCGGCTCGGCCTTGTCGCTGCTGCTTCTCGCCGTGCTCGGCGCGCTGGTGCTGATCTACAACCGCTATCTCGGCATGGCGCAGCTTGCGAAGGGGCTGGGCTGATGGGCTGGGCGCTGATCCGGGCCTATACGGTCCTCGTCTACCTCTTCATGTTCCTGCCCGTGGCGGTGGTGGTGCTCCTGTCGTTCAACGCCAGCCAGTTCGGCAGCTTCCCGATGACCGGCTTTTCCTTCCGCTGGTTCGAGACGCTGTGGCAGAACGATGCCATTGTCCGCGCCTTCCGCACCTCGATCACACTCGGGCTGATGACGGCCGTCGTCTCCACCACGCTCGGCGTCCTCGCGGCGCTGGCACTGGTGCGCTACCGGGTGCCGGGGCGCGACATGATCACCACGCTTCTCATCGCGCCGATCCTCGTGCCCGAGGTGGTGCTGGCGGTGGCGCTGCTGCTCTTCCTGAACGCGCTCAACATCAACAAGAGCTTCGGGCTTCTTCTCATGGGCCATGTGATCTTCACCCTGCCCTTCGTGATCCTCGTGGTGCAGGCACGGCTCGTCTCGATCCGCCGCGATGTCGAGGAAGCGGCGCTGAGCCTTGGCGCCACGCCGCGCCAGACCTTCCTGTCGGTGACGCTGCCGCTTCTCATGCCCGCCGTCGCCGCCGGCGCCCTCTTCGCCTTCACCATCAGCTTCGACGACATCACCGGCACGCTCTTCTGGAAGCCCGGCGGGGTGGAGACGGTGCCCACGCAGATCTTCTCGATGCTCCGCAACTCGATCTCGCCCGAGATCAACGCGCTCGGCACGGTGATGATCGTGATGACCGTCGGACTGCCGCTCATCGGGGCCGGGATCGCCCGGCACCTGGCCAACAGAAAAGGCGGATGAACCGCCCGGACGCAACCATACACAGCAAGGAGGCTGACCATGGACAATACGACACGCTACGAACGGCTGCGCGAGCGGCTTCGGAACGGCGATCTTGACCGGCGGAAGTTCCTCGGCCTGATCGGGGCGGCGGGGGCGGCCTACGGGCTCCAGACCCCGTTCGCGAAATACGCCAACGCCCAGACCGTCTCCCAGGTGCGGTTCGACGGCTGGGGCGGCATCGTCTCCGAGGCGTTCCGCAAATACGCCTTCGATCCCTATACCGCCAAGACCGGCGTCACCGTGGTCGACGGCACCTTCCCCGGCGGCGACGAATACCTCGCCCAGGTCCGCGCCTCGCAGCCCGGCGAATACAATATCGCGCACCTGTCGGGCGTCTTCGACTATGCCCGCTACCACTCGTTCGAGCTCACGAGCGCGCTCAACCTCGACAACATCCCCAACATGGCGCTGGTGATGCCGGCGCTGACCAACGCCTTCGCGGCCGTCACGCCCGACAGCCTCAGCGCCGTGCCCTACGACTACGGCAGCACGGGCCTTGCCTATAACCGCAAGTACATCTCGGACGAGGAGATGAAGGAGAAGGGCGCGAAGATCCTCATCGACGCGGCCCACAAGGGCAAGATCGGCGGCTGGAGCGACTGGCGCACCCGGGTCTGGTACGGCGCCCTGCAAACCGATCAGGACCCCAACAACATCACCGATATCGAGGCGGTCTGGGATGCCGTGCGCCAGCACCGCGACCTCGCGCTGAAATACTGGGCCTCGGGCGCGGAACTGATGAGCCTTCTCGCCGAAGAGGAGATCCACGTGACCGAAGGCTGGTCGGGCCGCATCTATGCGCTCCAGGAACAGGGCCACGACATCGGCTACTACGATCCGCCGAAGGGCTTCGGCTGGCAGGAATGCCTCTTCGTGATCAAGGGCAGCCCGATGGAGGCCTGCGAGGAGCTTCTGAACTTCATGCTCGATCCCGCGACCTCGATCGCGGTGGCCGAGGGGCAGAACTATCCGCCCGCGCTCGACCCGACCAAGGTCGATCTCGGCGCCAAGATCCCGACGCTGCCGGCCTACGACCCGACCGGCACGCTTTCGGGCCTGACCTTCGCCAATCCCG
>WOZM01000076.1 GCA_011620265.1 Paracoccaceae bacterium | reverse complement strand
CTGATCGAGACGCTGACCGCGCTCGGCGCCGATGTTCGCTGGGCCTCGTGCAACATCTTCTCGACCCAGGACCACGCGGCGGCGGCGATCGCCGAAAGCGGCGTGCCGGTCTTCGCGATCAAGGGCGAGACGCTGGAGGATTACTGGGCCTATACCGACAGGATCTTCCAGTTCGAGGAAGGCACCTGCAACATGATCCTCGACGATGGCGGCGACGCGACGCTCTACATCCTCTACGGTGCACGGGTCGAGGCCGGCGAGACCGGCCTGATCGAGACGCCGACGTCGGACGAGGAGGTCTGCCTCTTCGCCCAGATCAGGAAGCGGCTGAAGGAAAGCCCCGGCTGGTTCACCAGGCAGCGCGACGCGATCAAGGGGGTTTCGGAGGAAACCACGACCGGCGTTCATCGCCTCTATGACCTCCACAAGAAGGGCCTCCTGCCTTTCCCGGCGATCAATGTGAACGACTCTGTCACCAAGTCGAAGTTCGACAACAAGTACGGCTGCAAGGAATCGCTTGTGGACGGCATCCGACGCGCCACCGACACGATGATGGCCGGCAAGGTGGCGGTCGTCTGCGGCTATGGCGACGTCGGCAAGGGCTCCGCCGCCTCGCTCCGCGGTGCCGGCGCCCGCGTGAAGGTGACCGAGATCGACCCGATCTGCGCGCTTCAGGCGGCGATGGACGGGTTCGAGGTCGTCGTGCTGGAGGATGTCGTCGCGAGCGCCGACATCTTCATCACCACCACCGGCAACAAGGACGTGATCCGCATCGAGCACATGCGCGCGATGAAGGACATGGCGATCGTCGGCAATATCGGCCATTTCGACAACGAGATTCAGGTGGCGAGCCTGAAGAACCACAAGTGGACCAACATCAAGGACCAGGTGGACATGATCGAGATGCCCTCGGGCGCGCGGATCATCCTGCTGTCCGAAGGCCGGCTTCTGAACCTCGGCAACGCCACCGGCCACCCGTCCTTCGTGATGTCGGCCTCGTTCACCAACCAGGTGCTGGCGCAGATCGAGCTCTGGACCAAGGGCAAGGACTACAAGCCCGGCGTCTACATCCTGCCGAAGCATCTCGACGAAAAGGTTGCACGCCTGCATCTGGCGAAGATCGGCGTGAAGCTGACGGAACTCCGCAAGGATCAGGCAGATTATATCGGCGTGACGGTCTCGGGGCCCTACAAGTCCGATCACTACCGCTACTGACGCGACGGCGGGCCGCTGGTGCGGCCCGTCCTCTTTCCGCCGCAGGCCCGCTCCGGTTCTGCGTCGAATCTCCCGGAATTCCCCTCGAATCGGGACCGAAAAGGAGTTTTCCTTTGCCCGCGGGGGCGGTTCGACGTTACCTTTCGCCCGTATCGGGCAGGGGGATACCGCCCGTTTCTGGTAACAAGACAGGGATAGTTGGAGATACCCATGGGCAAACGTGACGAACTGATCGCGAAATATGCCGACGATCTGAAGAACAAATGCGGAATGACGCCGGACATGGCGCTTCTGACCAAGGTCACGATCGGCTGCGGCCCGTCGATCTACGACGCCGATGCCGCCACCGTCGCGGGCGGTCAGGCGTCCGAGCTGGAGACCGTGAAGAACAACTTCCTGATCAAGAAGCTCGGCCTGAAGGACGGACCGCAGCTGATGGCCGCGATCAATTCGGTGATCGAGACCTACGGCAAGTCCGAGCGCAACAAGCACCGGGCCGTCGTCTATTACATGCTCACCAAGCATTTCGGCAAGGAATCGGTCTACAAGTAGACCCGAACCGCCCGTCGGACTGGTCCGCCGAGGCGGTCCGGCCCGGCCGGCGTGGTAAACGAAGCATTACCCTAACATACTGGTTTTGAACGGTATTGTATGAACGCAATGCTTGCCCGAATCGCCGTCTGCGCCTAGGTTGATCTCAACAAGGCCAGTACGGCCGAGACCTATTCAGTTTCACGCGTGGTGCGAAGGGAGCACGTGGGGTGGCGAAGGGTCCCGGTCGGGGTGTCCGGGACCCTTTGTTTTTTCAAAACAACGCCAGAACCGTCCCGATGATCGTCGATCCGATCACCGCATATCCACCGTGGATGATGAGTTCGATTTGTCCTTCCCGCGCAGTTGGGTCGACCCATCCTGCCGCCAAACGCGCTGGCGGTCTACAGCCCGCCGAGCTCGCAGATAACCCGCCACTCGGCCTCCGTCACAGGTTGCACCGAAAGCCGGGTGTTCTTGACCAGCGCCATTTCCGCCAGCCGGGGATCGGCCTTCGCCTCTTCCAGCGTCACCGGCCGGGGCAGTGGCTTCACCGCCCTGATATCCACGCAGTCCCAGCGCGGATCGTCGGTGGTGCTGTCGGGATGGCTGAGGGCAGAGACCTCGACGATGCCGACCACTTCCTTGCCGACATTCGAATGGTAGAAGAAGCCCCGGTCGCCGATCTTCATTGCCCGCATGTTGTTGCGCGCCTGATAGTTGCGGACCCCGTTCCATTCCTCGCCGGCCGCGCCCTTCGCGACCTGCTGGTCCCAGCTCCAGGTGTCGGGTTCAGACTTGAAAAGCCAGTACGCCATCAGCCGATCACCTTCTTCCATTCCGTCACGCTGACGCTGTCGAAAAGCCCCGCCGCCTTGTAGGGATCGCCCGCCGCCCAGGCCTCGGCCGCCTCAAGGCTCTCCGCCTCCAGCACGATGAGCGAGCCGCACATCGCGCCGCCCTCGATCAGCGGCCCGGCCATCTTCACGATCCCGGTTTCCTCGATATAGGCCAGATGCGCGGCACGGGTATCGAGGCGGGTTTGCAGATGCCCGGGCCTGTCCCGGCAGATGACGGCAAAAAGCATGTCTCATTCCTTCTTCAGCGGACGGGCGAGAAGCGCGGTCATCGCGTCCTCGACGGTGATCTTGCGGTCGACGAGCGCTGCGACCATGAAGGCGATCGGCATCTCGATCCGGTGCTTTTCCGCCAGGACAGAGACTGCTTTCGCGGTCGCGCTGCCCTCTACGGTGACACCCGGATCGAAGGCCTCGCCGGCGCCGAGCGCATGGCCGAAGCGGAAGTTCCGCGACTGCAGCGAGGTGCAGGTGAGGACGAGGTCGCCAAGCCCCGAGAGCCCCGCCAGCGTCTCGGCCCGCGCGCCGAGCGCCTGGGCCAGCCGGTTCATCTCGGCGAAGCCCCGCGTCATCAGCGCCGCCCGCGCGCTGTCGCCGAGCCGCGCGCCGATGACGACGCCGGCGGCAATGGCGATGACGTTCTTCAGCGCCCCGCCAAGTTCCGCGCCGACGGTGTCGGCCGTGCGATAAAGCCGCAGCGTCGGGGTGGAGAGCGTATCCTGAAGCACCTTGCCCCGGGCATCGTCGCCGCAGGCCAGCGTCAGGGCCGTCGGCAACCCGCGCGCGATGTCGCCGGCGAAGCTCGGCCCGGTGAGGACGGCGGCTGTCGAATGCGGGCAGGTCTGCGCGATGATCGCCGTCGGCCCGCGCCCGGTGGCAAGGTCGATCCCCTTCGCACAGGCGACAAGCGCCTTGCCGTCCAGCGCCGCGCAATGGGCGGTGAGGAACCCCGCCAGCTCCTGCATCGGCATTGCCAGAAGCTGGATCGGCGCGGCGCTGAAATCCGCGATCTTCGCCGAAACAGACACCGATTCCGGCAGATCAACACCCGGAAGCCGCCGGGTATTCGCGCCCTCGCGCCGCATCGCCGCGGCATGGTCCGGATCGCGCGTCCAAAGCCCGACCTCGGCACCGTTCCGCGCCAGCGTCACCGCCAGCGCCGTGCCGAACGCCCCCGCGCCGAGGATCGCGACCTTCATGCCTTGGCCCCCTTCTTTCCCGACCCGACCAGCGCCGGCTGGCTGAGGTCGAGCGGCCAGCGCGGCCGCGCCACGAGGTCGAGCCCGTCGACAAGGCCGAGCCGCAAGCGCTCGATCCCGGCCCAGGCGATCATCGCCGCATTGTCGGTGCAAAGCGCCAGGGGCGGCGCGACGAAGCGCAGCCCGGCCGCGTGGCAGACCTCCTCGATCCCCGCGCGGATCGCGTCGTTCGCGGCGACGCCGCCCGCCACGGCAAGGACCGGTTCGGCGGGCGCGAGGGCGAGGTAGTCCGTGATTGCGCGGCGCGACTTTTCCGCCAGAACGTCGGCGACGGCGGCCTGGAAACCGGCGCAAAGGTCGGCGCGGTCCCGGACCGTCAGTCCGCCCTTTTCCGCCACGACCTGATCCCGCGCCCGCAGAAGCGCGGTCTTCAGCCCCGAAAACGACATGTCGGCGCCCGGCCGGTCGAGCAGCGGGCGCGGAAAGCCGAACCGCTTCGGATCGCCGTCGCGGGCCTCGGCCTCGACGGCGGGACCGCCGGGCTGTGGCAGGCCGAGAAGCTTCGCGGTCTTGTCGAAGGCCTCGCCCGGCGCATCGTCGATCGTGCCGCCAAGCCGGGTGAAGCGGTCGGGGGCCTGCGCGATCAGGAACTGGCAATGCCCGCCCGAAACCAGAAGCACGAGATAGGGAAAGCGCAAGCCATCCGTCAGCCGCGGAGTCAGCGCATGGCCGGCGAGGTGATTGACCCCGATCAGCGGCAGCCCGGTGGCGGCCGAGAGGCCCTTGGCGCACATGACACCCGCGAGAACCCCGCCGATCAGCCCCGGCCCCGCCGTCACCGCGATCCCGTCGAGGTCGGAAAGCCCGAGCCCCGCCTGCTCCAAAGCCGCCTCGACGCAGAGGTCTATCTTCTCGACATGGGCGCGCGCGGCGATTTCCGGCACGACGCCGCCGAAGGCGGCATGAAGCGCGGTCTGGCCAGTGACGACGGAGGAGAGGATCTCGCCCCGGTCGCCCGACAGGCGGACGACGGCCGCGGCGGTATCGTCGCAGCTGCTTTCCAGACCAAGGAGGGTGATCGTCTCGCTCATGTCCCGGCCGATTGCGCAAGGGTCCCCCGGCAGGTAACACCGGGGGCGACGCCAGACAATCCCGAGGGCACCCGTGGACCCCAACCGTCCGACCCTGCTCCTGACCCGGCCCGCGGAGCAGTCCCGGCGCTTCGCCGCCGCGTTTCGCGCGCGGTTCGGGGCGGACTGGCCCATCGTGATCTCGCCCCTGACGGAGATCGTCGACCTTTCCCCGGACCTTCCGGAGGACGACTGGGCCGACGTGATCTTCACCTCCGAGAACGCGGTCCGGGCGTTCGCGCGGCTTGCGGCTGACCGCTCCGCGACGGCGTGGTGCGTCGGCGGCCGCACCGCGGCGGCGGCGCAGGCGGCGGGGTTCCGGACCCGCACCGGGCCGGGCGACGTCGCCGGACTCTGCCGGGCGATCATCGCCGACGGGACCGCTACCCGCCTTCTCTATCCGCGCCCGGTCCATGCCGCCGGAGACGTCGAGGAAACCCTGAAATCCGCCGGGATAGAGACGAAATCGCTCTTGATCTACGATCAGCAACCCCGCCCGCCGACCACCGAGGCGCAGCGGCTCATCGCAGGCGCGGCCCCGGTCCTCCTGCCGCTTTTCTCACCCCGATCCGCCGTGCTCGCAGCCGCAGCCTTCGCCTCGGGCAGCGCACCATTCCGGGTCGCCGCGATCAGCGCCGCGACCGCCGAGGCAGGGGCGACGCTTGCCGCCCGCGACTGCGTCGTCGCGGCACGCCCCGATGCCGCGGCGATGCTCGCCGCACTGGGCGTCCTTATTGACGCAGCGAAGATGGGTTGAGGGACCGGACGGGGGGGCCTAGATTGGCCGAAAGCGCGGCGTCCGGACGGGGTCCGGTGTTGGCCCGAGGGAGAATGCCGGTGGCAAGAGCGAAGAAAGACAGGACGGACGAAGGCGATACGCCGGCAGCGGACGGAATCACTGAATCGTCCGAGCCCATCGATGCCCGGCCAGACGCCGCCGGATCCGCCGGGACCGGGGAACAGCCGGCGGAGGCGCCGTCCGACATCGCGGAGACCGTCGAAGAAACCGTCGTCCTGAACGAGCCGGCCGCCGCCGAAGCGGCCCCGCGCGACGAGGTCGGGCCTGACCCGCAGCCCGAGCGCGAGGTGGCGCGCCGCAAGGGCGGCTTCGTCCCGATGGTCCTCGGCGGTGCCGTCGCGGCCGGTCTCGGGTTCGGTGCGGCCAGCTATGTGCTTCCCCGGTTCTGGACGCCGGAGCAGCCGGTCGCCGAAATCGCCACTCTGCGCGACGAACTCGCGGCGCAATCGGCGCGGATCGCCGGCGTCGATACCGATATCGGCAAGCTCAAGGCCGACAAGACCGCGCAGGATGTGGCCGCCGAACTGCCCGCGCTGGCCGAAGCGCTCAACGGCGAGATCGGCGCGTTGCGCACGGCGCTTGCCGCGCTCGAGACGCGCCTCGAAGAGGAAGCGGCGCGATTCGACGCGCTCGACGCGCGCCTTGCCGAGATCGAGAAGCGCCCCGTCGAAGGCGGCTCCGCCTCGGCGACGGCTCTGGAGGCGTTCGGGCGCGAGATGGCCGACCTCAGGGCCGAGATCGACGCCCAGCGCAAGGCCGCGACGCAGGCGCAGGAGGACATCGCCGCCACCGCCTCGGCCGCGACCGAAAAGATAGCCGCGGCGGAAGCCGAGGCAAGCCGCCTGCGCGCGGAAGCCGAGGCCGTGGCGCGGCAGGTTGCCGCCCGGGCCGCCCTCAGCCGCATTCAGGCCGCCCTCGAATCCGGCGGTGCGCTCGAAAGCGCACTTGGCGATCTCGGGGCGGCGGGTATCGAGGTGCCGCCGGCCCTTGCCGAGCAGGCGCAGGGCGTGCCGAGCCTTGGCGCGTTGCGCGCCGCCTTCCCGCCCGCCGCGCGCGATGCGCTGGCGATCTCGCTGAAGGAAACCGCCGGCGGGGGCGCCTGGGACCGGGTGACGGCCTTCCTGCGCAGCCAGTCCGGCGCGCGGTCGCTGAGCCCGCGCGCCGGCGAGGATCCCGATGCGGTCCTGTCGCGGGCCGAGGCGGCGCTGACCGCCGGCGCGCTGGCCGGCGCGATCGAGGAGATCGGGCAACTGCCGCCGGGCGGTCAGGCCCGGATGGCCGAATGGGTCGATATGGCGAAACGCCGGATCGCCGCCACCGACGCGGCGGCGGCGCTCGCGAAGGAACTTCAGTGAGGAAGCTATGATCTGGTCCTTCGTCAAAATCGTCCTGTTCGTCGCCATCGTCGCCGGACTGACGCTCGGCGCGAGCTACCTTGCCGATTCCGGCAGCGGCGTTCGTATCTCGCTGGCCAATATGGAATTCACCCTCGGCCCGGTGCAGATGGTGATCGCGGTTCTCGTCGCGATCCTCGCGCTCTGGCTGCTGCTGAAGATCGTCGGCCTGATCGTCGCGACGTTGCGGTTCCTCAACGGGGACGAGACCGCGCTCAGCCGCTATTTCGATCGCAACCGCGAACGCAAGGGCTTCCAGGCGCTGGCCGACGGGCTGATGGCGATTGCCTCGGGCGAGGGCAGGGTGGCGCTGTCGCAGGCGGCGAAGGCGGAGAAGTATCTCGGCCGGCCGGAACTGACGAACCTGATCGCGGCACAGGCGGCCGAGCTTGCGGGCGACACCAGACGCGCGACCGAGGCCTACAAGCGCCTTCTGGCCGACGACCGCACCCGCTTCGTCGGTGTGCGCGGGCTGATGAAACAGAAGCTGGCCGAAGGCGACACGGACACCGCGATGAAGCTCGCCGAGAAGGCGTTCTCGCTGAAGCCGAAGCATCAGGGCGTGCAGGATACGCTTTTGCAGCTTCAGGCCGAGAAGGGCGACTGGAAGGGCGCGCGGACCGTTCTGGGGGCGAAGCTGAAACAGGGTCTGTTGCCACGCGATGTCTTCAAGCGCCGCGATGCGGTGTTGGCCCTGCAGGAGGCGAAGGAGGTCTTCTCCGACGACGCCCCCATCGAGGCGCGCGAGGCGGCCATTGCCGCCAACCGGATGTCGCCCGACCTCATCCCCGCCGCGGTTCTCGCGGCGCGGGGCTATGTGCAGTCCGGCAAGCCGAAATACGCTGCCCGCGTCCTGAAGAAAGCCTGGGAGGCGCAGCCGCATCCCGACCTCGCCGCCGCGTTCGCCGCCATCGCCCCGGACGAATCGCCCGCCGCCCGGCTGAAGCGGTTCGAGTCGCTGCTGTCGGCCAATCCGGACCATGAGGAATCGAAGCTCCTCCGCGCCGAACTGCAAATCGGGGCCGAGGATTTCCCGGCCGCGCGCCGGGCGCTGGGCGATCTGGCCGAAACCCATCCGACCTCGCGCAGCCTGACGGTGATGGCGGCCATCGCGCGGGGCGAAGGCGCCGACGACGCCATCGTGCGGGGCTGGCTGACGCGGGCGCTGACCGCCAGCCGCGGCCCGCAATGGATGTGCGAGAAGTGCCACAACGTCCAGGCTGACTGGGTGCCGACCTGCGACAATTGCGGCGGTTTCGACACGCTCGCCTGGCGCGAGCCGCCGCACAGCGCCACCCCGATGCCGAACGGCGCCGACATGCTGCCGCTGATCGTCGGCAGCGCCGCCGTGGCCGAGGAAGCGCCCGCGCCCGGCCTGCCGGAGAACCCCTCGGGCGAAGAGCCGGAAGAGGCGGTGATCCTCGACGAGGAAGTCGGCCAGCGCAGTTGAATTTGGGGCTACACACCCGCGCGAGTTGATGCTATCAGCCCGCCACTCGGCCGCTTCAGCCCTGCCGGTAAACCAGGTCCTCCGAGGACGACCTGCTGAGCCAAGAAGGCGGGACGTGGCCGGACGTTACCAGGCAGGCCCGGATCGGGGCCTTGCAGAGAAAAGTGCCGGTGTAGCTCAGCTGGTAGAGCACGTCATTCGTAATGATGGGGTCGTAGGTTCGAGTCCTATCACCGGCACCATTCTTCTCACATTAGTCATTTAATTCCAATAGCTTCGACGGCTCGACGCCCAGCGCGTTCGCGAGCTTCGCAACAATGAGAACTGTTGGGTTTCGTATGCCGCGCTCTACGCCGCTGACATAAGTGCGGTGCAGGTCAGCTTCAAACGCAAGCTGCTCCTGCGAAAGACCCTTGGCCTCCCGGTGCTGCTTCACGTTTCTGCCCACGACCGCTTTGATGTCCATGCGGGCATAGCGCGGATATGCACCCTATTGATCTACAGACTATGAGTCTCTTTTTTATTGTCACCGGAGTCTGGATGTGCTGACTTCGAAGCACCTAGAGGATGTGACAGGTGCTATTGTGACTTCGCAAATATTACGATTTTTGATTGCTGTAGCCGAGCTTGGCTTGATGTTCGTCGTTTTGACGCTGGTCCTGATTGCGTCGCCCTTTGCCGCTTTTGTCGCCGCGCTGGCTGTCAGTTTCGCAGGGCTTGTAGCCGCCATTACTGGACGAGGGCTGCCAAGGCTACGAGGGCGGATCAAGGGTATATCCGCTTTCGCGGTCGCCGGGATTTTCGCGCTTATCGCCTCACAAGCCCATGAAGCAGATCAGCGCGAAACCCGCTGGGCTGAACTCAGGCAAGCCGAGCCCGAGGCATATCTAGCAGAGCTAGCACCCATCGATCAAGAGCGTTGGCTTGAAGAACTCAGCGAACTCCGCCCAGAGCGCTATGCCCAAGAAATCGCACGACGCGAAACGGAACTGCAAGCCCAGCGCGAGGCCGAAGCTGCAGAAGCCGCCCGCCGGGCAGAAGCGGAGGCAGCCGAGCGGAGAGAAGCCGATACCCGCGCTGCGGCGGCAGCACAGCGATTGATAGCAGGTTCAGATGACCTTGATGAGCATCGCGCGGTGTTCGGCCGTTTTGCGGTGGAACTTGTGGAAAACGGAACAGGGGTCAACGCGCTGATGAAGCTTGCGGCCACCAAATAGCGGCGGGTGTTTGAAGGGAGCGTCTGGCGCCTCGTTCGCGACGGACGAGACCCGCTTCAATGCAGCGCGTCCGGAGGTCGGTGGGACGATGGAACATTCGACGTGCTTTATACTTCGCGGTCCCGATCCGGCGCGTTGGAAGAAATGTTTTGTCATCTGATGCGCGGACAACCGGTGATGCCGAGCAAAGTCAGGTATCGCATGTTTGAGATCGAACTTTCGGTGGGCCGGGCTCTTCAATTCCTGGATCTCGAAGCTCTGTCCAGCGTTGGCTTGAACGTGGAGAATTTCGGTCGTCTGTCATACGAGCAGAAGAACCACGAGTATCCTCGCACACAGGAAATCGGCGAAGTGGCGCATTTTCTGGATTTTGACGGATTGATTGTTCCTTCGGCAAGGTCGGATGCAAAGAATCTCGTTGTTTTCTGCGACAAGGTTCAGGGTTTGCGAGAATGCAACGTCGCCGATCTGGGAGTCGTTGATTGGACTTAGACGCTGTTTAGACCCCATGATCGCGGAGTG
>WOZM01000077.1 GCA_011620265.1 Paracoccaceae bacterium | reverse complement strand
GGGTGAGCCGGATCGGCGCCGGCAGCACGAAGATCACCGTGGCGATCAGGCCCGGCACCATGCCGATGCCGAAGAAGACGATGGCCGGGATGAGATAGACGAAGGTCGGCAGCGTCTGCATCAGGTCGAGGACCGGCCGCATCCAGGCGTAGAGCTTCGGCCTATGCGCCGCCGCGATGCCGATGGGGACGCCCACCGCCATGCAGACGACGCAGGAGGAAAGCACCAGCGTCAGGCTTTCGGTGGTCTCCTTCCAGTAGCCCTGGTTGAGGATGAAGAGAAAGCCCGCGAGGACCAGAAGGCAGGTCTTCCAGCTTTTCTGCAAGAGCCAGGTCAGCCCGACGAAGGCGCCGACGATGACCAGCGGATGCGGCGTCTGCAGCACCCAGAGGATCGAGGCGATCAGCCATTCCATCACCAGCGACATCGCGTCGAACAACGGCTCGGCGTTTTCCTTGAGCCAGTCGAAGCCCTGTTTCGCGGCCTTTCCGATCGGAATCTTGCTGTCCGTCAGCCATTCCATTCCCGCACCCTCCCTGTGGGAACGCCGGTGGCCGGTTGCGCCCGGCCATCCGGCACTTTCGCGAAAGGCCTTCCGCCGCAGGGGCAGAAGGCCGTGGCGGGATCAGTCGAGCGCGGCCTCGACCGCTGCCATCGCGTCGCCGCCATCCTTCGTCGTCACGCCGTCGAGCCAGGGGCCGAGCACGTCGCGGTTCGCCGCGAGCCAGGCCTTGGCGGCATCGTTCGCGTCCTCGCCGTCATTGAGGATCGCGCCCATGATCTCGTTCTCCATGGCCAGCGAAAATTCGAGGTTCTGCAGAAGCTTGCCGGTATTCGGGCATTCGGCCACGTAACCCGCGCGCACGTTCGTCGCGACCTCGGCGCCGCCGTAGTTCGGACCAAAGACATCGTCGCCGCCCGAGAGATAGGTCATCTTGAAGTTGGCGTTCATCGGATGCGGTTCCCAGCCGAGGAAGACGATCGGCTCGCCGTCGCCACCGGCCTTTTCCACCTGCGCCAGCATCCCCTGTTCGGAACTTTCGACAAGCTCGAATTCCGACAGGCCGAACTTGTCGCCCTCGATCATGTCGAGGATCAGCCGGTTGCCGTCATTGCCGGGCTCGATCCCGTAGATCTTGCCGTCGAGATCGTCCTTGTGCTCGGCGATGTTGCCGAAATCGGTGATCCCGAGTGCCGCGCCCGCCTCGTTGGTCGCCAGCGTGTATTTCGCGCCGACGAGGTTGACGCGCACCGTCTCGACCGTGCCCGCCTCGCGGTAGGGGGCGATATCGGCCTCCATCGTCGGCATCCAGTTGCCGAGGAAGACGTCGATGTCGCCCTGGGCGAGGCCGGTCTAGGTGACCGGGACGGAGAGGATCTTCACCTCGGTCTCGTAGCCGAGCGCGCCGAGGATTGTCGTCGTGACGGCAGTCGTCGCGGTGATGTCGGTCCAGCCGACATCCGAGAAGATCACCTTGTCGCAGCCGGCGGCGAAGGCCGGCGCCGAGAGGGACAGCGCGGCGGCGGCCAGCAGTGTCGTCCGGAATTTGGAGGAAAAGGTCATCCTTTGTTGCTCCCTGTTTTCTTGTTGGGTGTGTCGATAAGCGGCGGGCTTCCGGCCTGGGCTAGGTCAGTCTCGAGCCCCGGCAAGGGGCCCGCCAGATTTGAGTGCTCGCAAACCTAGAACAAGTTTCGCGAAGGAAAAAGGGACTTTGCCGAGGCGGAGTGCATTTTTGTTGATTGACGAGTCAATAAAGGGTCGGCTAGCGAATAGGGCCTCATCGGGAAAGGCGGGTCTCATGCCGAAGCTTGGAATGGAGCCGATTCGCAAGGCGGCGCTGGTGAAGGCGACGATCACCGAGATCGGGCGCGCCGGATCGCTCGACGTCACGGTGAGCCAGATCGCGAAGCGGGCGGGCATGTCCTCGGCGCTGGCGCACCACTATTTCGGCTCGAAGGAACAGATCTTCCTCGCCGCGATGCGCCATATCCTGACGCTCTACGGCGCCGAGGTGCGCGGCGCGCTTGCCGCCGCCGAGGGGCCGCAGGGCCGGCTTCAGGCGATCGTGCGCGCCAGTTTCGCCACGTCGAGCTTTCGGCGCGAGGTGATCGGCGCCTGGCTGAACTTCTACGTCCTCGCCCAGACCCTGCCCGAGGCGCGGCGGCTCCTGGCCGTCTATCAGGGCCGGCTCCGGTCGAACCTCGTCCAGTCGCTGCGCCCGCTGGTGGGCGCGCGGGCGGGCGACGTGGCCCATGCGCTCGGCGCGATGATCGACGGGGTCTATATCCGCGAGGCGCTGAAGGGCGGAGCGCCGGACGGGTCGGCGGCGGCGGCCGTCGTGCTCGATTGCCTGGACCGCGAACTGGAGGCGGGCGCGTGATGGAGGCCGATTACATTGTCGTCGGCGCCGGTTCCGGCGGTTGTGCCATGGCCTACCGGCTGGCCGAGGCGGGCCGGAGCGTCATCGTCGTGGAGCATGGCGGCTCGGATGCCGGCCCCTTCATCCAGATGCCGGGGGCGCTGTCCTACCCGATGAACATGGGGATGTACGACTGGGGCTTCCGGACCGAGCCGGAGCCGCATCTGAATGGCCGCACCCTCGCCACGCCGCGCGGCAAGGTGATCGGCGGCTCGTCCTCGATCAACGGCATGGTCTTCGTGCGCGGCCACGCGAAGGATTTCGACCACTGGGCTGAAAGCGGTGCGGCGGGCTGGTCCTATGCGGACGTGCTTCCCTATTTCCGGCGGATGGAGACCTGGCATGGGGGCAACGGCGTCGCGGGCGAGTTTCGCGGCGCGAACGGGCCCTTGCATGTCACGCGGGGCCCACGCAGCAATCCCCTCTTCCACGCCTTTGTCGAGGCGGGGCGGCAGGCCGGCTACGAGGTGACCGCGGACTATAACGGCGAGAAGCAGGAAGGCTTCGGGCCGATGGAGGCGACGATCTGGAAGGGACGCCGCTGGTCGGCGGCGAATGCCTATCTGAAGCCGGCGCTGAAGCGCGAGAACTGCACGCTGGTCCGGGCGCTTGCCCGCAAGGTGGTGATCCGCGAGGGGCGCGCCGTGGGCGTCGAGGTCGAGCGTGGCGGCCGGGTCGAGGTCATCGGCGCGCGGGCCGAGGTGATCCTCGCCGCGTCCTCGATCAACACGCCGAAGCTTCTGATGCTGTCGGGCGTCGGGCCGGGGGCGCATCTGGCCGCGCACGGGATCGAGGTGCTGGCGGACCGGCCCGGGGTCGGGGCGAATCTGCAGGATCACCTTGAAATCTACATGCAATATGCCTCGAAACAGCCGATCACGCTTTATAAATACTGGAACCTCTGGGGCAAGGCCTTCGTGGGCGCGCAGTGGCTTTTCACCGGGCGCGGGCTTGGTGCCTCGAACCAGTTCGAGAGCGCGGCCTTCATCCGTTCCGACAAGGGGGTCGATTATCCCGACATCCAGTATCACTTCCTGCCGATCGCGGTGCGCTACGACGGCCGCGCGGCGGCGGAGGGGCACGGGTTCCAGGCCCATTGCGGGCCGATGCGGTCGAAATCGCGCGGCGCGGTGACGCTCCGGTCGGCCGATCCGAAGGCGGCGCCCGAGATCCGCTTCAACTACATGTCGCATCCCGACGACTGGTCCGAGTTCCGCAAATGCGTGCGGCTGACGCGCGAGATTTTCGCGCAGGACGCCTTCGCGCCTTTCGTGAAACACGAGATCCAGCCCGGTGCCGCGGTCGGGACGGATGCCGAGATCGACGCCTTCATCCGCGAGCATGCGGAGAGCGCCTATCACCCCTGCGGCACCGCGAAGATGGGCCGGCGTGACGATCCGATGGCGGTGGTGGACCCCGAGGCGCGGGTGATCGGGGTCGAGGGGGTGCGCGTCGCCGACAGCTCGGTCTTTCCGCGCATCCCGAACGGCAACCTGAACGCGCCGTCGATCATGGTGGGCGAGAAGGTCGCCGACCATGTGCTGGGGCGCGGCATGCTGGCACCGGCGAATTCGGAGCCGTGGCTGAGCCCGCGCTGGAAGACGGCGCAGCGATAGATCCGGTTTCGTCCCGCCTGCGGCGGGCCGACCCGCCGGGGGGCGCTGCCCCCCGTCGTCCATTGGTTCACGAACCAATGGACGCCCCCCCGAGGTATTTTTGAACAGAAGAAGATCAGGGCGTGGCGTCGAGACGCGCCGGGATGAGGCCGCGGAGTGCGTTGCCCATGTAAAGCCGGGCGCGGGGGAGGTCTTCGGCCATCAGGATCGCCTCGCGGGCGCGGCCGGAGGCGAGAAGCTCGGCGCGGAGGATGCCGGGCAGGCAGCCGGAGGAGAGCGGCGGGGTCAGGAGGCCGGCGCCAAGATCGGCGAAAAGACTGGTGATCGTGCCTTCGGCGGCCTCGCCTCGGGTGTTGAGGAAGAGCGCCTCGTCGATGCCTTCGGGCAGGGCGGCGCGGGTGCGGTCGTAGAGGTCGCGCTCGGTGGTCTTGTGGCAGAGGAGCGGGGCGTCGGGATCGAGCCGGCCGGGGGCGATCATGAGCCGCCACTCGGGCGGGGTCGGGGCGAGGGGGGCGGTCGCGACCTCGGCATCGCCGGCGCGGCCGATCGTGAGGCGGATGCGAAGCGGCGGGGGGCCGGCGACGGTGGCGAGGGCGGCGTCGATCGCCGCCCGGTTCCAGCGAAAGCCGAGGGTGTCGGCCGAGGCGCGGGCGCGGGCGAGATGGGCGTCGAGGCGGCGAAACGTCGTGCCGTCCCAGCCGAAGGTCTCGATCAGCCTTGTGCCAGATCTGCAAACCGGGCTTTCCACAGTGCCTCCTCGTATTCGCCCTCGGCCGTCGAATCGGCGACGATGCCGCCGCCGACGCCGAATTCGACCTCGGTCTCACCGTAGAGGGTGAGTGTGCGGATCGCCACGTTGAAGCTTGCGGCGCCGTCCGGGCCGATCCAGCCGATGGCGCCGCAATAGGCGCCGCGGGGGGCGGGTTCCAGTTCGCGGATGATCTCCATCGCGCGGATCTTCGGGGCGCCGGTGATCGAGCCGCAGGGAAAGAGCGCGCGCAAGAGGGCGGCGGGCGTGGTGCCGGGGCGGAGAAGGCCGGTGACGCGGGAGACCATCTGGTGGACGGTCGTGTAGGATTCGATGGCGTAAAGCTCAGGGACCTTCACCGAGCCGACGGTGCAGATCCGCGAGATGTCGTTGCGCAGAAGGTCAACGATCATGAGGTTTTCCGCGCGGTTCTTCAGACTTTGCTGCAAGTCGAGCCGGAGCGCCGCGTCATGGGCGGGGTTCGTGGCGCGGGGGGCGGTGCCCTTCATCGGCCGGGTCTCGATCCGGCCCGACGCATCGGTGGCGAAGAAAAGCTCGGGCGAGCGCGAGACCAGGACCGGCAGGTCCGGCAGGGCGACGAAGCCGCCGTGGCGGACCGGCTGGCGGGCGGCGAGCGCGCCGTAGAGGCCGAGCGCGGTGCCCGCGCGCCGGGCGCGCATCGGCATGGTCAGGTTGGCCTGATAGATGTCGCCCGCGCCGATATAGGCGAGGATGCGGGCGAGCGCCCTGCCGTGGATTTCCGCGTCCCAGCCGGGGGTGGCGGGGCTGAGCCGGGCGGTGCCGGCCTCGGTCGCGGCGCGGGCGAGGACCGGGCCTGCGTCACCGGGCGCGTCATAGACGCCGAAGGCCAGGAGCGGCACCCGGCGGGGCGCGGGCATCAGCGGCGCGAGGCGCGGCTCGAACCCGTAGCCCGCCTCGTAGCTGACGAAGCCGGCGAGCCAGCGGCCCTCGGCACGGGCGGCGTCGAGGGCATCGAGCGCGGCGTCGATCTCCGCCGCCCGGTCGGCGCGGATCAGGGCGCGGGGCGCGGCGAACGCGGTCGGGGCGCCGTCGGGGCCGTCTTCGAGGAGGATCATGGATGCGCGCCGGATCGGGGTCAGTCGCGGCCGAACTTGGGCGCTCCGGCGGCCGGGCGCAAGCGCGATGCCGCCGCTTTTGCGACCGTTCCCGCCGTTGACGCGGGCCCGGTTTGACCGAGGTCAAGGAGCGCGGCCCGGACCGGCGTCAGAAAGGAGGGGACAGCACGAAAGGAAAAGCGCTCATGTCGAACACGCCCCACGAACTGCACGAGGAATTCCCCGCAGAGGCCGAGAAGATCCACGCGCTGAAAATCTCGAACGCGCATTTCGCCAAGCTCGCCGACGAATACCACGCGCTGAACCGCGAGGTGCACCGGGCCGAGACCGGCGTCGAGCCGGTCGACCAGTTCGCCGAGGTCGAGATGCGCAAGAAGCGCGCGGCGCTGAAGGACGAGATCTTCCGGATACTCTCGGCCGCCTGATCTCAGCCGATCTCGTAGGGCAAGAGTCCGCGCCGGTCGGGATCGACGCGAAGCTGCCGCTCGAGCGGCGGGACCGACCTTTGGTGGCAGTCCCGCCGGTCGCAGATGCGGCAGGAGATCCCGATCGGCTCGAAGGCGCGGGCATTGGTGAGGTCGAGGTCGTCGGCATAGACGAGGCCCCGCGCGTGGCTGATCTCGCAGCCAAGCCCGATGGCGTAGCGGCGCACCGGCGCGTTGAACGAGCCGCCGGGCTTGGAGACGTCGCGGGCGAGGCAGAGATAGCGCACGCCGTCCGGGGTTTCGGCCAGTTGCCGCAGGAAGCGGCCCGGCGTCTCGAAGGCCTGGTGGACGTTCCACAAGGGGCAGGCGCCGCCGAAGCGGGCGAACTGGAGCCGGGTGGCCGAATGCCGCTTGGTGATGGTGCCCGCCTGGTCGACGCGGACGAAGAAGAAGGGGATGCCCTTCATCCCCGGCCGCTGCATCGTCGAGAGCCGGTGGGCGACCTGTTCGATCGAGGCGCCGAAGCGGTCGGCGAGGCGTTCGAGATCGTGCCGCGTCTCCTCCGCCGCCTCGAGGAAGGCGCGGTAGGGCAGGAGGGCGGCGCCGGCGAAATAGTTCGCAAGGCCGATCTTGGCGATGGCGCGGGCGGTCTCGGACTGGAACCGGGCGAGGTCGAGCGTCGCCTCCAGCAACTCGCCTTGCGTGAGAAGCGCGATCTGGTGGAGAAGCTGGAAGCGCTGGGTCGGCGCGGCCGCGCGGGTAGAGATGGCGAGGCTCCGCCCGGCGAGGGTCCGGATGTCGGAATTGTCCGAAAAGCGCAAGTCGATCCCCTTGGCGGAAAGAAGCGCACGGGCCTGCTTTTCGAGGTCAAGCGGCTTGCCGTCCGGGGCGGCGAAGCGTTCGGCCGCGCGGTCGACCGCGTCGATGTAATTGTCGCAATAGTGAAAGAAGTCGCGGACCTCTTCCCAGGGCGAGGCAGTCGTCGCGGCGCCGTCGCGGCCGAGCGCCTCGTCGAGCGAGGCGAGGCGTTCGTGATTCTGCCGGTAGGCGCGATGAAGCTCGAGGAAGGCCCGCGCCAGCATCGGCGCGTTGGAGGCGGCGAGGCGCAGGTCGGCAAGGGGCGGCGGCGTGTCGGCGAAGACCGGGTCGGCCAGCGCCTCGCGCATGTCGGAGACGAGGCGTTCGGCATCGCCGGCCGAAAGCTCGGTCACGTCGAGGCCGAACTCGCCGGCAAGGGCGAGGACCACGGTGGCCGAGACAGGGCGGTGGTTGTTCTCCATCTGGTTGAGATAGGGCAGGGAGACGCCGAGCTTGGTCGCGAAGGCCTTCTGGGTCAGGCCGAGGCGGTTCCTTGTCTCGCGCAGCTTGACGCCGGCATAGAGTTTCTGGGTGGCCATGTCCGCTCCGCGATCCTCGGGTTTGCGAAGCCGAGGATAGTCTTTGCAAACCCTGTCGCCAAGGCCGGAGGCGGGGCCGGCAAGCCCCGGCCGCACCGAGAGCATCCCGGCATTGGCGTTGGGCAATGCCCGGCCGTTGCCGACCCCAACCGGGACGATGGCGCCGAAGAAATGGTTCGGCCCGGCGAACCCGGCCGCCGAGGCCGCAGTCAGAAGCGCCATGCAGAGCGCCGTGATCGCGGTTCCGGCGAGGACCATCGGGTCGATGCCGAAGCGGACGGAATGGCGCCCCGGGACGGAGTTGCCGAAGGCATAGCCGCCCGGTCGGGAAAGCGGATGGCGGGGCGGTCGGAGACATTCATCCCGGTGGCCTATGGCCGGGGGGCGGGGCTTGTCCTGCGGCGAAATCGTACAGGGCGCTGTGCGGCGCGGGTCACGTCCAGCGGTGGAAGATGAAGAACGCGCCAAGGCCGATCAGGGCGAATCCGACCGCGTGGTTCCAGCTCAGGCTTTCCTTCAGATAGGTCACGGAGAAGACCGCGAAGACCGAAAGCGTGATCACTTCCTGGATGGTCTTCAGCTCGGCCGCCGAGAAATGCCCGTGGCCGATGCGGTTCGCCGGCACCTGCAAGAGGTATTCGAAGAAGGCGATGCCCCAGCTCACGAGGATCACGGCGATCAGAGGCGCGGACTTGAACTTCAGATGGCCGTACCATGCGAATGTCATGAAGACGTTCGAGGCGACGAGGAGGCCGATGGTGAGGACGGGGACGGGAAGCCAGGCCATGATGTCCGTGCGGGGCAGGATCGGCCTCGTATAGCGTGGCGCGTGGCTGCCGTGAAGAGGAGGAGAATTCGCAAATTTGCGATTAGCAAAACGCTGATTGCGTATAAGTTGCAAATTTTCGGGAATCCGCTTTGCCGCGCCGTGGCCAGGCGCTAGGTTGCGCCAATTGCCTGAGGGGGAGACGATGAAGGACATACTCGGACAGCTCGAAGCCCGCCGGGCCACCGCGCGCCTCGGTGGCGGCCAGCGCCGGATCGACGCGCAGCACGGCCGCGGCAAGCTGACGGCGCGGGAACGGGTCGAGCTTCTGCTCGACGAAGGCTCGTTCGAGGAATTCGACATGTTCGTCGCCCATCGCTGCACCGATTTCGGCATGGAGGCGGACCGGCCCGCAGGCGATGGCGTCGTCACCGGCTGGGGCACGATCAACGGCCGCATGGTCTATGTCTTCAGCCAGGACTTCACCGTCTTCGGCGGATCGCTGTCGGAGACCCATGCCCAGAAGATCTGCAAGATCATGGACATGGCGATGCAGAACGGCGCGCCGGTGATCGGGCTGAACGACAGCGGCGGCGCCCGCATCCAGGAAGGCGTCGCCTCGCTCGCCGGTTATGCGGACGTCTTCCAGCGCAACATCATGGCCTCGGGCGTGGTGCCGCAGATCAGCGTGATCATGGGCCCCTGCGCCGGCGGCGCGGTCTATTCGCCGGCGATGACCGACTTCATCTTCATGGTGAAGGACACGTCCTACATGTTCGTGACCGGCCCCGATGTGGTCAAGACCGTCACCAACGAGGTCGTCACCGCCGAGCAGCTGGGCGGCGCCACCACCCACACGCGCAAGTCCTCGGTCGCCGACGGCGCCTTCGAGAATGACGTGGAGGCCCTGGCCGAGGTGCGGCGGCTGTTCGACTTCCTGCCGCTGAACAACCGCGACAAGGCGCCGGTGCGGCCGTTCTTCGACGATCCGGGCCGGATCGAGGACAGCCTCGACACGCTGATCCCCGACAACCCGAACCAGCCCTACGACATGCGCGAGCTGATCTTCAAGGTCGCCGACGAGGGCGATTTCTACGAGATCCAGAAGGAATTCGCCGGCAACATCATCACCGGCTTCATCCGCATCGAGGGGCAGACGGTGGGCGTGGTGGCCAACCAGCCGATGGTGCTGGCCGGCTGCCTCGATATCGACTCCAGCCGCAAGGCCGCGCGCTTCGTGCGGTTCTGCGATGCGTTCGAGGTACCGATCCTGACCTTCGTCGATGTGCCGGGCTTCCTTCCGGGCACCGGCCAGGAACATGGCGGCGTGATCAAGCACGGCGCGAAGCTGCTGTTCGCCTATGGCGAGGCGACGGTGCCGAAGGTCACGGTCATCACCCGCAAGGCCTATGGCGGGGCCTATGACGTGATGGCCTCCAAGCATCTGCGCGGCGATTTCAACTATGCCTGGCCGACCGCGGAAATCGCGGTGATGGGCGCGAAGGGCGCGGTGGAGATCCTCTATCGCAGCGAGCTTGGCGATCCCGAGAAGATCGCGGCGCGGGTCAAGGATTACGAGGACCGCTTCGCCAACCCGTTCATCGCCGCCGAGAAGGGCTTCATCGACGAGGTGATCCAGCCGCGCTCCACCCGCAGGCGCGTGGCCCGGGCCTTTGCCAGCCTGCGCAGCAAGAAGCTGTCGAACCCCTGGAAGAAGCACGACAACATTCCGCTGTAGAGGGGCCCCCGCGTGCGGCAAGGGATCGTCATGGGCATGGTGATGCTCGCCGCCACGGCTGCGGCGGCCGAAGAGATCGTCACGCCCTCGGGCATGGCGGTCACCTGGCTGGAAACGGTGCATGGCGCGCCGGGGCCCGAGGGGC
>WOZM01000110.1 GCA_011620265.1 Paracoccaceae bacterium | reverse complement strand
GTATGGTTTCCCTTGCGTCGCCCGGATGCGCTGGAATTGGCCGAAACCGGCGGCCGGGGCCGGCCGGATTCAGCTCAGGCTGTCTTGCAGCAGGGATTCCAGGACTTGCACGCTCGGCGCGACGTCGATGAAGTCGCGCAAGGACGGATCGGCGAAACCTTCGCCGATGATCCGCTTGATCATCGCGAGGAGCGGATCCCAGTAGCCTTCGGTGTTCACGAGGACGATGGGCTTCTCGTGCAGACCGAGCTGGCGCCAGGTCAGCACCTCGAAGAACTCGTCGAGCGATCCGCCGCCGCCGGGCAGCACGACGACCGCGTCGGCATTCATGAACATCACCTTCTTGCGCTCGTGCATCGTCTCGGTGATGACGAAGGTGGAAAGGTCGCGCTTGCCGACCTCGCGCGCCAGAAGGTGGGTGGGGATGACGCCGAAGGTCTCGGCGCCGGCGCCCTGCGCCGTGCGCGCCACCTCGCCCATCAGCCCGACATCGCCGGCGCCGTAGACCAGCCGCCAGCCGTTCGCGGCCAGCATCCGCCCGGTGGCGCGCGCCGCCTCGGCATAGGCGGGCCGGACGCCGGAGCGCGAACCGCAGTAGACACAGACGGATTTTGGCGGTCGGGTCATGGCGGCCTCGTGCTCAACGGTTTCTTTGACCCGTGATAGCGGCGTTGTTATGGTCGCTCAAGCGCGCCCGGAAAGCGGCGCGGCGTTGGGGGACTTCATGACGGACAAGAAGGTTGCGGGCGTATCCGGCGACGGGGCCTCGAATGGCGGGCAGGGTTCCGCACTGGGCTGGATCCTCGGCGCGGTGGCGGGCCTCGGTGTCGCGGGGCTGATCTGGTATGTCGGCTTCCGGGGCGAGGCACCGGAAGAGGCGCCGTTGGCGGTGACCGCGCCGGAGACATCACCGGCCGACGCGGGCGCGGACCTTGGCGCCCTGCCGGCAGCGCCCGCCGAAATGCCCGCCGAAACGCCCGCCGAAACGCCCGCCGCGCCCGAAGCGGCGACGGCCGAGGTGGCGCAAGAGCCGGCAGTGCCCGCCGAAACGGTCGCCGCCGAGCCGGCTGCCGACCCCCCGGCCGCGCCGGCGCCGGAGGCAGAGGCCGGGACGGAGGCCGCGATGGCCACCCTGCCGCCGAGCTTCGATACGGTCCGGGTCGATGCCGATGGGTCGGTCCTGGTCGCCGGTCGGGCCGCGGCGGGGGCGATGATCTCGATCCTCGTCGACGGGGCCGAGGCGGCCTCGTCCGTCGCCGATGCGCGCGGGACCTTCGCCGCCCTCTTCACCCTGATGCCGAGCGAGGCGCCGAGGGTGATGACGCTCGTGACCCCCGGCGCGGACGGGGCTATCGTTGCCTCGGAAGCCGAGGTGATCGTGGCGCCCTTTGCCGCGCCGGTCGCGGTCGCCTCCGTGCCGCCCGAACCCGCGCCAGAGACCACGGCGGCGCCCCAGACCGAAGTCGCGACAGCCGAGCCCGAAGCCGCGCCCGAGCCGGCCGCCGGGCCCGAGATCCTGATCGTCGATGCGGGCGGGGTGCGCAAGCAGACCGAGGCGGTGCCGGTCGCCAACATCGTCATCGACACGATCGGCTACGGTGCGGCGGGCGAGGTCGAGATCACCGGGCGCGGAAGGGCGGGGGCGTTCGCGCGGCTCTACCTCGACAATGTCGAGGCCGATACGGTGCCGATCGGTGCCGAGGGGGGCTGGCGCGCCGCGCTGGCTGGCGTCGCGGCAGGGATCTACACGCTCCGCGTCGATCAGATCGACGGCACGGGCAAGGTTTCCTCCCGCTTCGAGACGCCGTTCCAGCGCGAGGCGCCAGAGACCGTTGCGGCGGCGCTGCAATCGGCCGCGACCCCGAGCCCCGAGCCGGGCGCCGCCCCGGCGCCGCCTCGGCCCGAATCGCTGGCGACAGCCGTCGCGCCGGCCGAACCCGAGGTGCCGGCCGTCCTGCCGCAGGCCGGGACGCCCGAGATGGGCGCGGCCGCGTCCGTGGCCGAGGTGGCGATCGCCGAGGCGCCGGCGCCATCCGGCCTTGCCGCCGCCCCGGACGCGCCGGCCTCGCCGTCGACGAAGGCGGTGATCGTCACCGTCCAGCCCGGCTTTTCGCTCTGGCGGATCGCGCGGGAGAATTACGGCGAGGGCATCCTCTACGTGAAGGTCTACGAGGCCAACAAGGACCAGATCCGCGACCCGGACCTGATCTATCCCGGCCAGATCTTCACTGTGCCGGGCGAATAGCCGGGGCCGGATGCAGGCAGCAGGCCGAAATATCCGGATGCCCCTTGCAGCAATCGTTGAGAAGGTAGGAGATCACCCCTCCGATCCCGTTCGCATCGGCGGCGTAGAAGACATTTCGCGAGGCGCGGCGCGAGGTGATGAGTCCGGCCTGTTCCAGCGCCGCGAGGTGAAACGACAGCCGGGATGACGAGACGCCGAGCCGCCGAGCGATCTCGCCCGCCGCGAGCCCGTCCCGCCCGCCGGCGATCAGCGCGCGCACAAGTTCGATCCGCGTTTCGTTCGCCAGCGCCGAGAGGGCGGCGAGGGCTTTGCTCTGGTCCATGCTTCAATTGCTCATGAAGTGTTGAATTATGCCCCTTGATACCCGAGCCAGTCTCTGCGATCAACCGGGCAGCAAGTGATCGGGGATCGGCGGGCAATGGCGGGCGACACGCGAGCGACGGACGGCTGGAAGCGCAGCGGGCGCACCTTGCGTCGGGTCGCGCCTTACCTTTGGCCCGAAAACGAATTCTGGGTGAAGCGCCGGGTCGTGCTGTCGCTCATCGCGCTGGTGCTTGCGAAGGTCGTCTCGGTCCTTACCCCGTTCTTCTACAAGGCCGCCGTCGATTCGCTGTCGAACGAGACGCGGGGCGACGCCTGGCTTCTGGCCTTCGGCGCGATCGGGCTGACGGTTGCCTACGGGATGGCGCGGATCGGCTCGATCGGCTTCAACGAATTGCGCGACGTGCTTTTCGTCCGGGTCGGCCAGCGGGCGCTTAGGAAGCTCGCGCTGGAAACCTTCACCCATATCCACCGCCTCTCGATGCGCTACCACATCACCCGCAAGACCGGCGGACTTTCCCGCGTCATCGAGCGCGGGGTCAAGGGGGTCGAGTTCCTCCTGCGTTTCATGCTCCTGTCGGTCGGACCGCTGATCCTCGAGCTCAGCATGGTCACGGCGATCTTCGCGCTGGTCTTCGACTGGCGCTACGCGGTCGTCGTCCTCGTCACCATCGCGCTCTACGTCGCCTATACGTTAAAGGTGACGGAGCTTCGGGTGAAGATCCGCCGCGAGATGAACGCGCAGGATACCGATGCGAACCAGAAGGCGGTGGACAGTCTTCTGAACTTCGAGACGGTGAAATACTTCGGCGCCGAGGCTCGCGAGGCGGCGCGCTACGACGACGCGATGCGCGGCTACGAGGCGGCGGCGATCAAGACCGGGCAATCGCTCTCGGCGCTCAATTTCGGTCAGGCCTTGCTGATCTCGGCGGGGCTCATCGTCGTGATGATCATGGCGGCGATGGGGGTGCAGTCGGGCGCGCTGACCGTGGGCGATTTCGTCATGGTCAACGCCTACATGATCCAGATCACCATGCCGCTCAACTTCCTCGGCACGGTCTACCGCGAGATCCGGCAGGCACTGGTCGACATGGGCGAGATGTTCGACCTTCTCGAACAGCCGGCCGAGATCACCGACAGACCCGGCGCGCCCGATCTGAAGGTGACGGGCGGCGAGGTCGAGCTCGACAATGTCAGCTTCGGCTACGAGGCCGCGCGGCCGATCCTGAAAGGCGTCAGCCTGAAGATCGGCGCGGGCGAGACGGTGGCGATCGTCGGGCCGTCCGGCTCGGGAAAGTCGACCATCGGCCGGCTGCTCTTCCGCTTCTACGACGTGACCGGGGGCGCCTTGCGCATCGACGGGCAGGACGTGCGCGACGTCACGCAGGATTCGCTTCATGCCCGGATCGGCGTGGTGCCGCAGGACACGGTGCTCTTCAACGACACGATCCTCTACAACATCGCCTATGGCCGCCCCGAGGCCAGCCGCGAGGAGCTGATCGCGGCGGCGAAGGCGGCGAAGATCCACGATTTCATCATGTCGCTGCCCGAAGGGTATGAAACCAGGGTCGGCGAACGCGGGCTGAAGCTTTCGGGCGGCGAGAAGCAGCGCGTCGGCATCGCCCGCACGCTTCTCAAGAACCCGCCGATCCTCCTGCTCGACGAGGCGACGAGTGCCCTCGACACCCAGACCGAGCGCGACATCCAGGACAGCCTCAAGGCGATGGGCGAGGGGCGGACGGTGATCACCATCGCCCACCGGCTCTCCACCATCGCCGATGCCGACCGCATCGTGGTGCTCGAAAAGGGCGTGATCGTCGAGGAAGGCCGGCACGAAGCGCTGCTGGCGCTTGGTGGTCGCTATGCCGCGATGTGGGCGCGGCAGTCGGCCGAAGAGGAAGACGACGGCGAGCGGATTCCGCGACCGAAAATTCCGGCGGATAGCCCGGACGACGTCACCGATCTGCCGGCCGATGGCCGCTGGCGGCGCGCCCTGTCGCAGTGACGGCCCCGGTCTTGGCAAGCTATCGGACTTGCGTGTAGACAGGGCCGGAACTCGGGGCCGTCGCGCGGTCCCGACGGGTGGGAGCAGGCGCGTGAGCGAGACCGACAGTTTCATCGACGAAGTGACCGAAGAGGTGCGCCGCGACCGGCTCTTCGCCATCTTCCGCAAATTCGGCTGGATCGGGATCGCACTGGTGGTGCTGATCGTCGGCGGCGCGGGCTGGAACGAATGGCGCAAGGCGCAGGCGCGGGCCGGGGCGCAGGCCTTCGGCGATGCCGTCGTCGCGGCGCTTGCCAGCGACGATCCGGCGGCGCGGGTCGCGGCGCTCGACTCGGTCGGCTCGAACGCTTGGGGCGACAGCGCGACGCAGAAGGCCGTTCTCGGCTTTCTCGCGGCGGACGAGGCTTTGCGCGGTGGCGACCGGGCGGGCGCGCTGACCCGGCTGGAGGCACTGGCCGAGGATCCGGCGCTCGCGCCGAGCTACCGCCAGCTTGCCCGGCTGAAATCGGTGATCCTCGCCGGCCCGTCGATGGAGCCGGCGGCGCGGGACGCGGCACTTTCCGACCTTGCCCAGCCAGGCGCGCCGTTCCGGGCCTTGGCGATGGAACAGCAGGCGCTGGCGCTTATGGCCGACGGCAAGGACGAGGAGGCGCTGGCGCTGGCGCGGCTGATCCTCGAGGAACCGGATGCGACCGCGGGCTTGCGTCGCCGGGTGACACAGTTGATTGTGGTTCTGGGCGGCGATCCGGGGGCCGCGTGACGCGGCCGGACGCGCCGCAACGGGCGCAAGGAACGAAGGGGCAGGCAAGGTGAGATTTTCGCAAGGCATGGGTGCTCTGGCCGCGTTGGCCCTGTTGTCCGCGTGCGGTCAAGGAGAGCTGGTCCTCGACGGGCCGCGCCAGGACGTGCGCGACGCGGTGATCGGCGCCGAAGAGGTCGCCTCGCTGGCGCCCGCGCCGGTCGTCGCGGTGCCGATTTCGCTCGGCGCCGCGAGTGTCAATGGCGACTGGACCCACCGCGCCGGCAATGCCGCGCACCGGGCCGGGCATGTGGCGCTGAATGGCGCGCTCACCCCGGTCTGGGCCGCGCCGATCGGCGCCGGCGACGGCCGCAAGAACCGGATCACCGCCGATCCCGTGGTCGCGGGCGGGCGGATCTTCACGCTCGACGCCAATGCGACGGTGACGGCGACCGGCACCAATGGCGCGACGCTGTGGCAGGCGAACCTCACGCCGTCCACGGAGCGCGAGGGCGATGCCTCGGGTGGCGGTCTGGCCTTCGGCGAGGGCCGGGTCTTCGCGACGACCGGCTTCGGCGAGCTTGTGGCGCTCGACCCCGCCTCTGGCGCGGTCGCCTGGCGCCAGCGCTTCGACGCCGCGGTGGCCGGCGCGCCGGCGGTGTCGGACGGGCGGGTCTATGTCGTGGCGCGCGATGCCTCGGCCTGGGCGGTCCGCGCCTCGGACGGCAAGGTCGAATGGGTGCTGCCCGGCACACCCTCGACCACCGGCGTGATGGGCGTGTCGGCCCCGGCGGTCGACGCGCGGCAGGTGATCTTCCCGTTCTCCTCGGGCCAGATGGTCGCGGTGGCGAAGGACACCGGGCTCGGCCTCTGGGGCGCCTATGTCGCCGGTCAGCGGCGCGGCCGGGCCTATGCTTCGCTTTCGGACCTCACCGGCGATCCGGTCATCGCCGACGGCATGGTCTATGCCGGCACCTCGGCCGGGCAGCTCGCCGCCGTCAACGCCGATACCGGCCAGACCGTCTGGACCGCGCGCGATGGCGCGATGGGGCCCGTGGTGGTCGCGGGCGGGTCGCTCTTCCTCGTGAACGACGAAGATCAGCTTCTGCGCCTCGACGCCGCGAGCGGCGCGGAGGTCTGGCGCGTCGACATGCCCTATTTCATCAAGGACAAGGAAAAGCGCCGGCGCAACATCGTCGCCCATTACGGGCCCGTCCTTGCCGGCGGGCGGCTGGTTGTCGCCTCTTCGGACGGGTTGATCCGCAGCTTCGATCCGACCTCGGGCGCGCTTCTTTCCCCGGTCGAATTGCCGAACGGCGCGGCCTCGGCCCCGGCGATCGCGGGCGGGGTTCTCTATGTCGTGACGAAGGATGGCAAGCTTCGGGCTTTCCGCTGACGTGAAGCTTGTGTATGAGGGCGGCTTCGACCCTCAAGGAACAGGCGCATGAGCTTTACCCTCGCCATAGTCGGGCGACCGAATGTCGGCAAATCGACGCTGTTCAACCGGCTCGTCGGCCGCAAGCTCGCGCTCGTCGATGACCAGCCGGGCGTGACGCGCGACCTGCGCGAGGGCGAGGCGCGGCTCGGCGATCTGAGGTTCATCGCGATCGACAGCGCCGGGCTTGAGGACGTGACTGACGACAGCCTTCAGGGCCGGATGCGGCGGCTGACCGAGCGCGCGGTGGAGATGGCCGACATCTGCCTGTTCGTCATCGACGCGCGGGCGGGTGTTACCCCGCAGGACCGGGTCTTCGCCGAGATCCTGCGCAAGAAGAGCGCCCATGTGATCCTCGCCGCCAACAAGGCCGAGGGCGCGGCCGCCGATGCCGGGGTGCTGGAGGCCTATGAGCTCGGCCTTGGCGAACCCTTGCGCCTGTCGGCCGAGCATGGCGAGGGGATGGACGAGCTTTACCACATGCTCCGCCCGCTCGCCGCCGAGTTCGAGGCGAAGGCCGCGCTCGACGCGCCCGAGGTCGATGTCGACGTGGTCGACGGCGAGGACGAGGGTCCGCGCGTGCCGACACGGGAAAAGCCCTTGCAGATCGCGGTGATCGGCCGCCCGAATGCCGGCAAGTCGACGCTGATCAACAAGATCATCGGGGAAGAGCGGCTTCTGACCGGGCCTGAGGCCGGGATCACCCGCGACGCGATTTCCGTCAGGGCCGATTTCATCGGCACGCCGATACGGATCTTCGATACGGCCGGGATGAGGAAACGGGCGAAGATCTCTGACAAGATTGAGAAAATGTCGGTTTCGGACGGGCTGCGCGCGGTGCGGTTCGCCGAAGTCGTGGTGGTCTTGCTCGACGTCGCCATCCCCTTCGAGCAGCAGGATCTGCGGATCGCCGACTTCGCCGAGACCGAGGGGCGGGCGGTGGTTCTGGCCGCGAACAAGTGGGACCTCGAGGAGGAAAAGACCGAGAAGCTGAAGGAGTTGCGCGAGGCGTTCGAGCGGCTCCTGCCGCAGCTTCGGGGCGCGCCGCTGGTGACGGTCTCGGCCAGGACCGGCAAGGGGCTCGACCGGCTGCATGCCGCGATCATGAAGGCGCACGAGGTCTGGAACCGCCGGGTGGCGACGGCGAAGCTCAACCAGTGGCTCGGCGCGATGACCGAGGCGCATCCGCCCCCGGCGCCCGGCGGGCGGCGGATCAAGCTGCGCTACATGACCCAGGTGAAGACGAGGCCTCCGGCCTTCATCGTCATGTGCAACCATGCCGACAAGCTGCCGGAGAGCTATTCCCGCTATCTCGTCAACGGGTTGCGGGCCGATTTTGACATGCCGGGAACGCCGATCCGGCTGACCTTCCGCGATCAGGGCGACAAGAACCCGTTCAAGGACCGGAAGTTCCACACGCCGTCGCGGCTGAGGAAGCATGTCGGCAATCCGGTGAAGAAATAGCGGAAAGCCCGCCCGGGGCGGGCTGCCTCCGGCGGGGATATTTCCGGCAAGATGAAGTCAGGCGAGCTGGCCTTCGGCGGTAATCCGGGTCTTGCCGCCGAGCCAGGGGTGGAGCGCCTGCGGCAGGTCGACCGAGCCGTCCGCCTGCTGGCCGTTTTCCAGAACCGCGATGAGGCAGCGCCCGACGGCGAGGCCGGAGCCGTTCAGCGTGTGGACGAAATCGGGCTTGCCGCCGGCGGGGCGGTAGCGGGCGTTCATGCGCCGGGCCTGGAAGTCGCCACAGACCGAGACCGAGGAGATCTCGCGGTAGCTGTTCTGGCCGGGGAGCCAGACTTCGAGGTCGTGGGTCTTCCGCGCGCCGAAGCCCATGTCGCCGGTGCAGAGCACGATGGTGCGGTAGGGCAGGCCGAGGCGTTCGAGGACGGCCTCGGCGCATTTCGTCATCCGCTCGTGTTCGGCGAGGCTGGTCTCGGGCGTGGTGATCGACACCATCTCGACCTTTTCGAACTGGTGCTGGCGAAGCATTCCGGCGGTATCCTTGCCCGCCGAACCGGCCTCGGAGCGGAAGCAGAGGGTGTGGGCGGTCATTCGGATCGGAAGCTGCGCCTCGTCGAGGATGTCACCCGCGACGGTGTTGGTGAGCGTGACTTCCGAGGTCGGGATCAGCCACCAGCCGTTGGTGGTGCGGTAGCTGTCCTCGGCGAATTTCGGCAACTGGTTGGTGCCCACCATCGCCTCGTCCCTGACGAGGACCGGGGTCATCGTCTCGGTCAGCCCGTGCTCGGTCGTGTGCAGGTCGAGCATGAACTGCGCCAGCGCCCGGTGGAGGCGCGCGACGGCGCCGCGCAGGAGGACGAAGCGGGCGCCGGAAAGCTTCGCGGCGGTCTCGAAATCCATCCCCGGCTTCACGCCGGCGATCTCGTAATGCTCGACCGGGGTGAAATCGAAGCTGCGGGGGGTGCCCCAGCGGCGGATCTCGACGTTGCCCGCCTCGTCCGCGCCGTCGGGGACGTCGGGCAGGGGCAGGTTGGGGATGGTCAGGAGAAGGTCGCGGAGGTCTTTGTCCAAACGATCCGCGTCCTTGACGTAGTCTTCCGACGCGGCCTTCCGCTCGGCCACCAAGGTTCGGAGCCGCTGAAAATCGCCCTCCACCCCGCGCGCTTTCGCTGCCCCGGCTTCCTTCGACAGCCGGTTGATCTCGGCCTGTGCCTCCTCGGCCTGCTTGATGAGGCCGCGCCGCGCCTCGTCGAGGCTGAGAATCTCGGACGACAGCCCCGGCAGCCCCCGCCGCGTCAGCGCGGCGTCGAAGGCGGCGGGGTTTTCGCGGATGGCGCGGATGTCGTGCATTATTTCACCTTCAGGACCGTTCGGGCGCGAGTTATGCCCGATCCGGGGGGCGAGGGGAACCGGGAATCTCAAGCGTTCGGGGGGCGTGATTTCACAGGGATTTCACGCGTGAAAGGATTTTCAAGCCGTTGATATCGAAGGGTTTCGCGAGTTTCGTTAACCTGAATGGAAGGGTTTTCACGACATGTCGGCTGGCCCCCGCAAGGCGGGTTTCAACCCACCTTCCCCGGAGAAGGCGCCGATGACCGGCGCGGGCGGCTTCGTTCAGCGGCCTTTGCGTCCTGCCGTGAGCGGAACCACATTGGCCTGCGAATGATTGGAATAGGTATCCCAAGTCGGCGTGTACTCATCGGCCTGATTGCCCCAGACCGTCCAGCCGATGCGTGGCCCGCGGGCGAACATCTCCAGCCGGGGGCTGTTGCTGCAACCTTCGATCAGATCATACTGTTCGTCGGGCTTGCGGCTGTGTTCGCGTTTCTGCGTCGAGATGATGTTTTCCTGCGTCCGGCCCTGTTGCAGGGTCCGGGCGTTCTTGCCGCGCACACCGAAGAGCAGGATCTCGGTCACATTGCGGAAATAGAAGCCGACGCCGCGCCGGTCCGGTCCGCCATCCTTGCGGATCTTGTACCAGATGATGTTCGACTTGTAGCTGAAGCCCCAGTTCTCCATCACCTTCAGCCCTTCGGGCAGGAGCGCGTTCGGCACCCAGAGATAGAGATGCGCGGTCTCGGCAACGATCGCTTCGACCGGAAGGTCGCAGATCTCGCGCAAGGTCATCGTCGGATAGCGCGACAGGCGCTTGTGTTCGGGCGCCATCTTTCCGGTGCGGTTCTGAAACTGCCACGGCGGATCGGCCAGGATGGTATGG
>WOZM01000166.1 GCA_011620265.1 Paracoccaceae bacterium | reverse complement strand
TGGCCGTCAGCACCGGATCGTGAAGCCGCCGGGTACGGATCCGGGATCGGCGGCTTCGGTCCAGACATCGGTCACGCGCGCCGCCCCCGGACCCTCGCCCATCGCGGTGATCATCGCCTCGACCCTTGGCTCCGGCCCCGCGATCAGCGCCTCGACCGAGCCGTCGTCGCGGTTGCCGACCCAGCCCCGGAGGCCGAGGAGTTCCGCCTCCGCCCGCGCCCAGGCGCGGTAGGCGACGCCCTGCACCCGGCCGGTGACGCGCACGGAATAGGCGATGTCCTTCATTCCGGCCCCTCCCGGTTCGATCCTTCAGCCGAGGATAGCACGGATCGGCGCCCTTGACCGCCCGCGCATCGCGGCGATAACGGCAGGAGAGGGGGACGCCATGAAGATCGTACGCACGGACGGTGAACTGAGGGTGCCGCGGATCGACGCGGATCTCGGCCGGCGCGGCCGGCTTGTCGTGCTTCCCGACGGGGTGGACGAGGCGGTGCTGGCCAAGGAGGTGGCCGATGCCGACCTTCTCCTCATGTGCTACACGCCGGTGACCGCACGGGTGATCGGCGCCGCGACGCGGCTGAAGGCCATCGTCAAATACGGGGTGGGCATCGACGCGATCGACATTCCGGCGGCGATGGCGAAGGGCATTCCCGTCGTCAACATCCCCGACTATGCCGAGGAGACGGTGGCAGAAGGCGCCTTCGCGCTGATGATCGCGCTTCTGAAGCGGATCGTGCCCCTCGACCGGCAGATGCGGGCGGAGGGCTGGGCCTGGCCCGAGCCGCGCTGGATGGGCAGCGATATCGCCGGCAAGACGGTGGGGATCGTCGGTCTGGGCCGCATCGGCCGCAGCTTCGCGCGCATGGCCGGGCAGGGGTTCCGCGCCCGGGTCATCGCCTGCGATCCGGGCCTGAGCGCGGCCGGGATGACGGCGCACGGGGTGGTTAAGGTGGCATTGCCGGAGCTTCTGGCGCGGTCGGATATCGTCTCGCTCCACTGCACACTGAACGACACGACCCGCCACATCATCGGCAGCGCGGAGCTGGCCGCGATGAAGCCCGCCGCCATCCTCATCAACACCTCGCGCGGGGCGCTGGTGGACGAGGGGGCACTGGTCGCGGCCCTGACCGGAGGCCGCATCGGCGGCGTCGGCCTCGACGTCTTCTCCGCCGAACCGCTGAGCCTCACGGGCCACCCCATGAGCCCGCTCTGCGGATTGCCGAACGTCCTCCTGCTGCCGCACCTGACCTTCTACACGGCGGAAGCGATGGAGCGGCTGGAGCGCGAGGTGCTGGAACGCTGCGACGAGGCGCTGGAGGGCCGGCCGGTGCTGGTAAGGTCCAGCGACCCGAGGCTGAGGATGCAGAAGCAGGGCGTGCGGTTCGGGTGAGGGACCGGTCGCGGCCCCGGGGGGTGGGACAATGCGGCGACCGGGCCCGCAGGTGTGACGCCAGGACGAATGTCGCTTTTGCGGACGAAGCGGCCGTTGGCACCCAGGCCCTGCTGGCCCGGGATCAGGGGCGAAGCCCGCCGGGCCACGCCCTCCCTCCCCCTTGGGAGGGCGCCCCCGCGACGCTGCACCCCGCACGGTCGGCGGAGGCCTGCCGCACCATAAAGCGCCCATCCCGACCGTCTGAGCGCCTGCCCGAGGGAGGGCGCGGCCCTCCATTGCGGTTCCGCCAAGCCGTTCGCAACGTCCCAGAAGCGCTCCGCCCGCCTTCACATCGTCTTCGCCAGTGCCCTCAGCTCGAACTTCTGGATCTTGCCGGTCGAGGTCTTGGGCAGGTCGCAGAACACCACCTTCTTCGGCGTCTTGAACCCGGCGAGGCGGGCGCGGGCGAAGGCGATCAGCTCGGCCTCGTCGACTTCCGCCCCCTCCTTCAGCTCGACGAAGGCGCACGGCACCTCGCCCCATTTGTCGTCCGGTTTCGCCACGACCGCACAGAGCGACACCGCCGGGTGATGCATCAGCGCACCCTCGACCTCGACCGACGACACGTTCTCGCCGCCCGAGATGATGATGTCCTTCGCCCGGTCGGTGATCTTGATGTAACCGTCGTCGTGCTGGTAGGCGATGTCGCCGGAGCGGAAGAAACCGCCCTTGAACGCCTCGGCCGTGGCCTTGGGGTTGCGATAATAGCCCTTCATCACCGAGTTGCCGCGAATGGCGATTTCGCCCACCGTCACGCCGTCGCGGGGCACGGGGCGGCCCTCGGCGTCATGGACGACGATGTCCTCCATCATCGGCATCGGCACGCCGGTCCGGGCCTTGATCGCGGCGCGCTCCTCTTCCGGCCGCTGGTCCCATTCGCTGCGCCAGAGGCATTCGGTGACATGGCCGTAGGTCTCGGTCAGGCCGTAGACCTGGGTGACGTGGAAGCCCAGGGGCTCGATTGCGGCCAGGGTGGCGGCGGGCGGCGGGGCGCCGGCGGTGAAGACCTCGACCACATGGTCGAATTCGCGGCGGTCGTCGGGCTTGGCATTGATGAGCGCGTTGAGGACGATGGGCGCGCCGCCGAAATGGGTGACGCCCTCGTCGGCGATGGCGGCGTAGATGTTCTTCGCGGTGATGTCGCGGCAGCAGACCACCGTGCCGCCGATCAGCGGCATGAGCCAGGTGTGGCACCAGCCGTTGCAGTGAAAGAGCGGCACGATGGTCAGGTAGACCGGGTGCAGCACGAGGCGCCAGCTGACCACCGTGCCCATCGTCATGAGATAGGCCCCCCGGTGGTGATAGACGACGCCCTTCGGCCGCCCCGTCGTGCCGGACGTGTAGTTGAGCGCGAGGCTCTCCCATTCGTCCTCGGGCATCTTCCAGCGCGCCTTCGGGTCGCCTTCTTTCAGCAGCGCCTCGTATTCGGTGTAGCGGCCGGACGGGGCGATGCCGGCCTCGGCGTCGGCCACCTCGACGATCTCGGGCTTCGGCCCCTCCATTGCCGCGACGGCGGCTTCGGCGAGGGGCAGGAGCGTGGTGTCGGCGAGGATCAGCTTTGCCTGCCCGTGGGACAGGATGTAGGCCACCGTGTCGGTATCGAGCCGGGTGTTGATCGTGTTGAGCACCGCGCCCGCCGCCGGCACGCCGAAATGCGCCTCGGCCTGGGCGGGGATGTTCGGCAGGAGCGTCGCCACCACATCGCCGGGCATGATCCCGCGGAGCGCGAGGGCAGAGCAAAGCCGGCTGACCCGGTCGCGGTATTCCGCATAGCTTCGCCGCGTCCGGCCGTAGACCATCGCGGTATGGCCGGCGAAGATATCCGCCGCCCGCGCGAGGTGCGACAGCGGCGTCAGCGGCACGAAATTCGCCGCGTTGCGCTCCAGCCCCGTCTCGTCCGCCATCCAGCCCATATCGTTCTCCCCCCGACCAGCGCCATGTCGCTAACAGGCGCGATTATTGCCCGGCGGCGGGCTTGAAGGGAACGGGTAAACCGACATCCGGAGTTGACATGGCGACCTTCGCCGAAACTTCCGCCCTCCGGGCGGCCGCCGCGAACCGGACGTTCGCCGCCGGCGGGGCGATCCTCGTCTATGCGGTGATCATCGGCTTTACCGACAATTACGTGCGGCTGGTCGCGGCGACGCACGGGCTTTGGCAGTTTCATGCGACGCGCACCCTGATGACGATCGTGATCTTCGCGGCGGCGGCGCCGCTGCTTGGCCTCGACCTCCGGCCGAAGCGCTGGGGCGGCGTCATCGCGCGGAGCCTGCTGCACGGCTTCGCGGTCCTGATGTATTTCGGCTGCCTCGCCTTCCTGCCGGTCGCGGTGGCGGCGGCGGGCCTCTTCACCGCGCCGATCTTCGTCCTCCTGATCTCGCGGCTCGCCTTCGGGCGACATATCGGCCCCTTCCGCATCCTCGCCGTGGGCCTCGGATTTGCCGGGGCGGTGCTGGTCCTCGGCCCGCAGGGCGGCGCGGGCGTCAGCCTCGCGGCGATCCTGCCGGTGGCGGCGGCGATCCTCTACGCGCTCGGCAACATCGCCACGCGGGAATGGTGCGAGGGCGAAAGCACCGCGTCGCTGACGCTGGGCTTCTTTCTGGCGCTCGGGGCCTTCGGTGCGGCCGGTCTGGCAGTCCTGTCCCTCTGGCGGCCCGAGGTGCCGGCGGGCACGGACGGCTTCGTCCTGCGCGGCTGGGTCGCGCCGTCGCGGGATTTCCTGCTCCTGACGCTCCTGCAGGCGGTGGGATCGCTGGTTGCCATCGGCCTGATGGTGCGCGCCTACCAGATCGCCGAGGCGAGCCGGGTCGCGGTCTTCGAATATGTCATCCTGCCCGCCAGCGCCTTCTGGAGCTGGGCGCTCTGGGGCGAGGTCCTGACCTTCCGCGCCCTCGCCGGCATGGCGCTGATCTTCGCGGCGGGGCTTATCATGGCGCTGCGGGGGCGGTAATCTCGCGCCCATGATCCTCTCGCGCGGCCGCCGCTACATCTTCATCCACATCCCCAAGACCGGCGGCACGGCGCTGGCGCTGGCGCTCGAGGCCCGGGCGATGAAGGACGACATCCTCGTCGGCGACACGCCGAAGGCGAAGAGCCGGCGCGGGCGGATCAAGGGGGCCGCGACCGCCGGACGGCTCTGGAAGCACGCGACCCTCGCCGATATCCGCGGTCTTGCGAGCGAGGAGGAGATCGGTGCCTTCCTCGTCTTCACCCTCGTCCGCAATCCCTGGGACCGGATGGTGAGCTACTACCACTGGCTGAGGGGGCAGGACTTCGCCCATCCCGCCGTGACGCTCGCGAAGACCCTCGACTTCAGCGCCTTCCTGAACGCGCCCGAGACCCGCGCCAGCATCGCCGCCCATCCCTATGGCAGCTACGTGACCACCGCCGGCGGCGCCGAACGTTGCGACCTCTTCATCCGGCTCGAACATTTCGCCGACGACGCGCGCCCGCTCGAGGCGCATCTCGGCTTCCGCCTCGCCCCCCTTGCCGCCGCCAACCGGTCGGACCGCGATCGCGACTGGCGCGGCTACTACCGCAACCGTGACGCCGACACCGTCGCCGAGATCTGCGCCGAAGACATCGCCCGCTTCGGCTACGGCTTCGATCCCGGCTGATCTTCTTCTGTTCGGAAATACCTCGGGGGTCCGGGGGCAGCGCCCCCGTCTCCCTCCGGGTCAGGCCGCCTTCGCGGCCGATCCGAAGCGCCCGTAGAAGGTCTGGCCCTTCGCTGCGACCTCACGCAGGAGCGTCGGTGCCGCGAAGCGGGCCCCGTGTGCCTTCTCCAGCCCGTCGCAGATCGCGACGGCCTTTTCCGGCCCGAGAATGTCAAGCCAGGAGAATGGCCCGCCCGACCAGGGCGCGAAGCCCCAGCCGAGGATCGCGCCGACATCGCCTTCGCGGATATCCTCGAGCACACCCTCTTCCAGCGCCCTGACCGCCTCCAGCACCTGCGCCATCATCAGGCGGTGCTGGACCTCCGGCAGATCCGGCTGCGTCTCGGCCACCGGCCAGAGCCCGGACAACTCGTCCCAAAGGCCGAGCCGCCCGCCCTTGTCGTCATAGGCGTAAAACCCCGCCGCCGACTTGCGCCCGAGCCGGCCCTTGTCGGCCATCGCGAACAGCACCGCGTCCACCGCGCCGTCAGGGTAGGCGTCGCCCATCGCCGCCCTGGTCGCCCTGGCGATCTTCACGCCGAGGTCGATCGAGGTCTCGTCGACGAGTTGCAAGGGCCCGAGCGGGAAGCCGAGAAGCTTCGCCGCGTTCTCGATCAGCGCCGGCTCCACCCCCTCGGCCACCATGCGGATGCCCTCGTTGATGTAGGGGATGATGCAGCGGTTGGCATAGAAGAACCGCGCGTCGTTGACCACGATGGGCGTCTTGCGAAGCTGGCGGACGAAATCGAGCGCCTTGGCCACGGCGACATCGCCGGTTTCGCGGCCGCGGATGATCTCGACCAGCATCATCCTGTCGACGGGCGAGAAGAAGTGGATGCCGATGAACTGCCCGGGCCGCTTCGACGCGCGGGCGAGGTCCGAGATCGGCAGGGTCGAGGTGTTGGTGGCGAAGATCGCCGTCTCCGGGATCGCCGCCTCGGCCTTCGCCGTCACCTCGGCCTTCACGCCCATATCCTCGAAGACCGCCTCGACGATCAGATCGCAGCCGGCAAGCGCGGCATAGTCCGTCGTGGCACTGATCCGGCCGAGCACCTCGGCCTTCTTCTCCGCGCTGACCTTGCCCCGCTTCATGCCCTTGTCGAGGATGCCTTCGGCATGGGTCTTGCCCTTGTCGGCGGCTTCCTGCTTCGCGTCGATCAGCACCACCTCGATCCCGGCATTGGCCGAGACATAGGCGATACCCGCGCCCATCATGCCGGCGCCGAGGATGCCGAGCTTCTTCACGGTCTGATCGGCCACGTCGGGGCGGTTGGCGCCCTTCTCCAGCGCTTCCTTGTTGAGGAACAGGGACCGGATCATCGCGCTCGACGAGGGGTCCATGAGAACGCTCGTGAACCAGCGCGCCTCGATCGTCAGCGCCGTGTCGAAGGGCACGAGGGCGCCTTCATAGACCGCGCCCAGAAGCGCTTTCGCCGCCGGATAGACGCCTTGGGTCTTGCCAAGCACCATCGCGTTGGCGCCGACGAAGGTCATGAAGCCCGCCGGGTGATAGGGGGCGCCGCCCGGCATCTTCCAGCCCTTCTGGTCCCAGGGCTTGACGATGTCGGCATCGGTGGCCGACAGCACCCATTCCTTGGCGCGCGCCAACAGATCCCCGGCCGGCACCACCTCGTCGATCAGCCCCGCCGCCCTGGCTTTCGCAGGCTCGAGCATCTTGCCTTCCAGAAGCACCGGCGCCGCCGCCATCGCCCCGACCATGCGGGAAAACCGCGTCGTGCCGCCGCCGCCGGGGAAAAGGCCGACGAGGATCTCCGGCAGGCCGATCTTCGCCTTCGGATTGTCCGCCATGATCCGCCGGTGACAGGCGAGCGCGATCTCGGTCCCGATCCCGGCGCAGGTGCCGGGGATGGCGCAGACCACGGGCTTGCCGCCCTTCAGGGTCTTGGCGTCCATCCCGGCGCGTTCGAGCTTTCGCAGGATGTGATGCCCCGACATGGTGAAATCGAAGAGCGCCGGGGCCGGGCTGTCGCCCGCCTCCTCGCGGATCCGCGCGAGGACGTTGAGGTCCATGCCGCCGGCGAAATCCTTCTTGCCGGAGGTGACGATGATGCCCTTCACCGCCGGATCGGCCAGCGCCGTGTCGACCATCTCCGAGACCCGCGCGAAGGCCTCGCGCGTCATCACGTTCATCGACTTGCCCGGCACGTCCCAGGTGAATGTCGCGACGCCGTCGGCGTCCACGGAATAGGTGAAATCGCTCATGTTCTGTCTCCCTGATAGGGGGTGCCGTCCTTGTGGGTGAAGCTGGCCTTGCCATCCTTCAGTTCCATTTCCAGATCGACATCGGAATAGGTGACTTTTTCGGGGTTCATGCGGGAGCCGACGACGAGGAACCGGGCCTCCCGGTCGGTCTTGTTGATGAAGCGGTGGCCGTTCGGGTCGCCTGCCGGAAAGGCCGCGCAATCGCCCGGGCGCATCAGGGTTTCGCTCTCGTCCTGCACCAGCGTGCATTCGCCTTGGGTGATCATCACGAACTCATCCTCGCGGTGATGCCAGTGGCGCAGGCTGGATGTCGCGCCGGGCTGAAGGATCACCTCGTTCGCGCCGAACTGCGTCAGCCCGCCCGCATCGCCGAGCCGGAGCGAGGAGCGCCCAGTCATCTGGCTCGCATAGGGTTCTGGATAGATCGAGCCGGTCTTCACCGGCGCCTTCGATTTGTCGATGACGGGCATGATCAGAACCTTTCCGGCAGGCCGCCCCCCACCCCCATCCCCTCCCCACAAGGGGGAGGGGAGGCGAGAGGGTCGGGCCTGGCGCTTCCCTCCCCCTTGAGGGGAGGGAGAGGGTGGGGGGTATCCCGGGTGATGAGCCTCATGGCTCACACCCTTTCGATGATCGTGGCGGCACCCATGCCGGAGGCGATGCAGAGCGTCGCAAGGCCGGTGCCCTTGCCGGAACGTTCGAGTTCATCCAGCAGCGTGCCGATGATGATCGCGCCGGTGGCGCCGAGGGGGTGGCCCATCGCGATGGCGCCGCCGTTGACATTGACCTTGTCCGCGTCAACGTCGAAAGCCTGCATGAAGCGCAGGACGACGGCGGCGAAGGCCTCGTTCACCTCGAAAAGGTCGATGTCGGAGATCGCCATGCCGCTGTCTTTCAGGATCTTCTCGGTCACCGGCACCGGGCCGGTGAGCATGATCGTCGGATCGGTGCCGATCTTCGCCGTGGCCCTGATCCGGGCGCGGGGTTTCAGGCCGTGCGCCTCGCCGAACGCCTTGTTGCCGATCAGCACCGCGGCGGCGCCATCGACGATTCCGCTGGAATTGCCGGCGTGGTGGATGTGGTTGATCCGCTCCAGATGCGGATATTTCATCAGCGCGACCTTGTCGAAGCCGGGCATGACCTCGCCCATGTCCTTGAAACTCGGTTTCAGTGCGCCGAGCGTCTGCATGTCGGTGCCGGGGCGCATGTATTCGTCGTGATCGAGGATCGGCAGCCCGTTCCGGTCGCGGATGGTGATCACGGAGCTCGCGAAGCGCTTGTCCTTCCAGGCCGCCGCCGCCCGGTTCTGCGATTCCACCGCGAGCGCGTCGGCGTCGTCGCGGGTGAAGCCGTATTCGGTCGCGATGATGTCGGCCGAGATGCCCTGCGGCACGAAATAGGTCTTCATGGCCAGCGAGGGATCGACGGCGATCGCCGCCCCGTCGGAGCCCATCGCGACGCGGCCCATCATCTCGACCCCGCCGGCGATATAGGCGGAGCCGGCGCCTCCCTTCACCTGGTTGGCGGCGAGGTTCACCGCCTCCATCCCGCTCGCGCAGAAGCGGTTGATCGCGAGGCCGGGGATGCGTTCGTCGAGATCCGACAAGAGGACGGCCGAGCGGGCAAGGCAGCCGCCCTGTTCGCCGACTTGCGTCACGTTGCCCCAGATCACGTCCTCGACGGCGTGGCCGGAGAGGTTGTTGCGCTCCTTCACCGCGTTCAGGACCTTCGCCGACAATGCGACCGAGGTGACTTCGTGCAGGCTTCCGTCGGCGCGGCCCTTGCCCCGGGGCGAACGGACGGCGTCGTAGATATAGGCTTCGGTCATGGTCTTCTCCGGTTATTCGCCGACCTGGACGCAGGTCGCCTTCACGGTGATCACGCGGGTCCTGAGCTGCTCTTCCATCTTCGCGCGCGCGGTTTCGCACAAGGCTTCGGTCGCGAACGGCATCTCGTGCACCCGCACCTCATGCGGCACGTTTTCGGCGGTGACAGTGTAGGCGAGGGCGACAAGCATCCATTTCATGGCGGTTCCTCCGTTCAGGTCCGGTCCGAGGGGTTGCCGGGCATCAGGTCATAGGGGTGTTTCCAGCCCGGCTCGGCCGCGATGGCGTCGAGCCAGCGGTCGATATGGGGCCAGTCCTTGCGGTCGAAGCCGAAGGGTTCGGGATAATAGAGATAGCCGCAGCACGAGAGGTCGGCGACCGTGGGGCCGGTGCCGACGATCCAGTCGCGGCCCTGAAGATGGGTCTCGAGCGTCTGGTAGGCGTTCTTCAGCCGCGCCTGCATGAAGGAGATCACCTCTTTCGGGCGCTTGTCCTCGGGCAGGAAGTTCATCAGGAAGCGGGTCATGCCGGCCTGGCTCGAGAGCTTGTGGTTGTCCCACAGCACCCAGCGCCAGACCTCCTTGTCCTCGCCGGGCGCCCCGCCGAGTTTGCCGGTCTTGCTGACGACGTGGTACATGATCGCGCCCGACTGGCTGAGGATCTCTGCGCCGTCCTCGAGGACCGGCACCTCGCCCATGACGTTGAGCTTGCGGAACTCGGGCGTGCGGGTCGCGCCGTTGAAGAAGTCGACGTAGACCGGCTCCCAGTCGCAGCCCGCGAGGGTCAGGGTCAGCGCCGCCTTGTAGGCATTGCCGCTTTCGCCGAAGCAGTGGAGTTTCGCGGTCATATCGTGCTTCCTTTGCTGGCGGTCGGAGTGGGGGCTTCGCGCCCCCACACCCCCGCGGAGTATTTCGGCCAAGAAGAACAAGGATTTGTTAACCCTCTTCGGCCATGCTCGATCTTGCGGTACAGGCAGGAGTGCCGATGACCGCCCAAGGAGAAGTCGCTCCGGTCGTGACGAGAAGCACCCCGGGATTGAGGGCCGGCGTCACGTCCGGGGCGCAACTGCTGTTTCTTCTTGGCCCAAATACTCAATTTCGTCCTCTCCCCCCGTCATGCCTTTCGATCTTCGAGCTCGGCCTTGAAGAGCCTGAGCCGATGGGTCAGGTTGTCCTGATCGACCACGGACCCGAAATGCTCGAAGAAGAAGGTCAGCGCCTCGTCGGTCGAGATCCCGGCCTCGGCCGCGAAGCGGGTGAGCGCGCGGTAGGCGTCGTTCGTCACGGCGACGGGAAAGCGGCGGGTCAGGCGCAGGCGTTTCGGCATCTCTCCTCCGGTGTCGCGGTCGGCCCCCGC
>WOZM01000212.1 GCA_011620265.1 Paracoccaceae bacterium | reverse complement strand
TCCTCGAGAGGCCTGAATCACGCAAGGGGCCTGAAATCAATGGGTCTGGAACCTAACCAGTACGTCCAGCCCGAAACCTATCCGCCTCTCCCAACTCCATAGCAGAATCAGGAACATCAGCCGCTCACAGCGCATTCATCCCATCTCCTCCTGATCCTGTTCGGACCACAATGGCACAAGTGCCGTCAGGAGGGGCTGCCCAACCCATCATCAACGCCCTTGCGAATGCCCCCGAAATCAGGGCCGTGTCGCGGGTCTCGCATATAAAAAGGGCGGAGCTTTCGCCCCGCCCTTCCCGAATGTCCGAACGTTACTTCAGCTCAGGCGAGCTGGAGGTTCGTCGCCGACTCGCGGCCATCACGGCCAGCTTCGATGTCGAAGGTCACTTTCTGACCATCGGCCAGTTCGCGGATCCCCGAACGCTCAAGCGCCGAGATGTGCACGAACACGTCCTTCTTGCCCCCATCGGGAGCGATGAAGCCGAAGCCCTTGGTAGAATTGAACCATTTCACGGAGCCCGTAGCCATCGTGATATCTCCTGTCTTTTACCGCCCACACAGCGTGGCGGCCCGGCGCAGTCAGTCAGCAATCGAGAAACTGAGGCCGAAAACGGAGACAGTGGTCGATAGAGGTAACGTCGCGGATCCCATATGGACCCTTGGCGGGAAAAAAGCAAGGAATTTCGCCGGAACCGACCTTTTCCACGAAAATCGCGCGGCCCCGGGAAGGGGCCGCGCCGTCATCGATCGCCGCTGCGGTCAGTTCGCGCCGAGGTTCCTGATCCGTCCCTCGACCCCGGTCGTGACCTTGCCGGCCGCCGCGATGTACTCCATCACGTCGTTGGCCATCAGGCTGCCGTTCCCGGCATTGATGATCACCTTGCCGCCGCCGAGCGCGCTGTAACCGTCGCCGCCGCCGAGCATGTAGTCGTTGGTGGCGACCCGGTAGACCTTGTCCATCTCGAGCGGCACGCCGCCGACCATCACCTCGGACACCCGCGACCCGGCGGGCGCCGCGGGATCGAAGGCGAAGCTCATCCCCGAGACCTGCGGGAAGCGGCCGGCCCCCTTCTCGACCTGGCTCACCCCGTTCTCGAGCGCCGCGAGGATCTGCGCGCCGGGAAGCTCGGTCACCACGGTGACATTGCCGAACGGGAGTTCGCTCAGGATGTCGCGGCGGGTGAGCACCGTGCCGGCGTCATAGGTCCGGTCGGCGCGGATGCCGCCACCGTTGGTCAGCCCGATATCCGCCCCGGTCGCGGCGCGCATCGCGTCGGCGATGAGGTTGCCGACGGCCGATTCCTCGGCCCGGACGACGTTGCGGCGGGAATCCAGCGGCACGTCGGTCATGCCGATCTCGACGTTCAGGCTCTCGTCGAGCTTGGTCGCGAACTGGTCGACCATCGCCTGAGTCTCCGGGTCGGGCGCCACGTTCAGGGTGTCGATGAAGCGGAAGGCGGGCCGCCAGCTGATCGTGCGGTTGCCATCCTTGTCGGCGCCGATCTCGACCGCGAGGTCGACGGGCGCGAGGAACTCGGCATCCTCCGAGGTCTCCACGAAGACCGTCACCCCGTCGTAGGAGGTGGCGAAGGAGTGATCGTCGCCCGACATGATCACGTCGAAGGCGTGGCTCGCGATCAGCTTGCGGTCGTTCGAGACGTCGGCCTGGACCACGCCGACGACGATGTCGGCACCGTCCTCGCGCGCCTGCCGCGCCGCGGCGATGCCGGTCTCGGCGGTCGGCAGGAACTTCAGCTCGCCGGGGCTCGATGTCTCGGGCGTCGTGTCCTGCGCCACCGGGATCAGCGCGACCCTGAGGCCGCCGACCTCCTTCATCATCACCCCGCCGAGTCCCTCGATCGGCGAGCCGTCGGCATTGGTGATGTTGACCGCCGCCCAGGGGTATTTCGACGCCTTCATCTTCTCGAAGAAGTTCTCCGGCCCGAAATCGAACTCGTGGTTGCCCGGCACGGCGATGTCGAACGGTTCGAGATTGGTGAGGTCGATGGTGTTCTGGCCCTTGTCGAAGCCCGACAAGAGCGAGGGCGAAAGCATGTCGCCGTCGAAGACGTAAAGCGTGTTCGGATTGGCCGCGCGCTCGGCCTTGGCGACCGCATTGAGGCGGGCGAAACCACCGCGTCCGTCCTCGTCGGCGAAGGCATAGGCATCGCCGACCCCGAGGATCGTCAGCTTGACGGTCTCGGCCCCGGCCGCGGCGATGGCCCCGACGCTCAGGACGCTTGCGCCGAGCAGCATTGCGGCACGTCTGCGAATGCGGAAGGTCATTCGTTCAATCTCCTGCTGGATCACCATGCCGAGAGACTGCGACCTCGACGGGCAGGTGTCAAAGTCATTCGAACGCCTCGCAGCCGCGCGTATTAACCCGCGTCCGCGCGCCGCGGCATTGACCCGGCGCAACGCGCGAGGCATGAGAACGCGATGCTGGTCTTCAAGATCCTCCGCCGCCCCGAATGGGATGCGTTCCGCGCCGCGGGCGAAACCGCCGGCGCCCCGGTCGATCTGGCCGACGGCTTCATCCATTTCTCGACCGCGCCGCAACTGGCCGAGACCGCCGCGAAGCACTTCGCCACCGAAAGCGACCTCGTCCTCGTCGCGGTCGAGGCCGACTCTCTCGGCGCGGCGCTGAAATGGGAACCGTCGCGCGGCGGCGCGCTCTTCCCCCATCTCTACCGGCCGCTCCGCCTTGACGAGGTGGTCTGGGACAAGTCGCTGCCGCTTGGCGCCACCGGTCACATCTTCCCCGAGGGCGTGCTGTGAACCTCATCGAACGCGCGGGCCTCTGCGCGCTCCACCGGCTCGATCCCGAGGTCGCGCACGGGCTGTCGCTGAAGGCGCTCGGCGCCGGGCTCGTGCCGCTTCCCGGCCCCGTCACCTCGCCGCGCCTCGCAACGACTGTCGCGGGGCTCCGCCTGCCGAACCCGGTCGGCCTCGCCGCCGGCTACGACAAGAACGCCAAGGCGGCCAGCGCGCTGATGCGGGCCGGCTTCGGCTTTGTCGAGCTCGGTGCCGCCACCCCGCGCCCGCAGCCCGGCAATCCGAAGCCCCGGCTCTTCCGCCTGACCGGGGACCGCGCCGTCATCAACCGCTTCGGCTTCAACAACGACGGCGCCGAGGCCATCGCCCGCCGGCTCTCCGGCCTTGACCGGAGCGTGCCCGTCGGCATCAATCTCGGCGCCAACAAGGACGCCGCCGACCGCGCCGGCGATTTCCGCACGGTTCTGGCGGTCTGCGGGCCGCATGTCGATTTCGCCACCGTCAACGTCTCCTCCCCGAATACCGAGCGCTTGCGCGACCTTCAGGGCAAGGCCGCGCTCTCGGCCCTTCTCGCCGGCGTCCTTGCGACCCGCGACGGGCTGGCGCGGCCGATCCCGGTCTTTCTCAAGATCGCCCCCGACCTTTCCGGGGCCGAACTGGCCGACATGGCCGAGGTGGCGCTCGCCTCCGGCATCGACGCGGTGATCGCCACCAACACGACGCTGGCGCGCGACGGGCTGAAGAGCCGCCACCGCGACGAGGCCGGCGGCCTCTCCGGCGCGCCGCTCTTCGAGCGCTCCACCCGCATCCTCGCGCGCCTCTCCGCCCTGACCGAAGGCCGGCTGCCGCTCATCGGCGTCGGCGGCGTCGGCTCGGCCGACCAGGCCTATCAGAAGATCCGCGCCGGAGCCTCGGCGGTGCAGCTCTACTCGGCGATGGTCTACCAGGGCCTCTCGCTCGTCACCGGGATCGCGCAGGGCCTCGATGCCCTCCTCGCCCGCGACGGATTCGCCAATGTCGCCGACGCCGTCGGCACCGGCCGGGAGGACTGGCTCTGACCACGATCTGGCACAATCCCCGCTGCTCGAAATCGCGTCAGACGCTGGCGCTCCTGCAAGACCGCGGCATTGACCCGACCATCCGCCTCTACCTTCAGGACCCGCCCACCAAAGCCGAGATTCGCGCCGCGCTCGCCGCCCTCGGCAAACCCGCAATCGCGCTGATGCGGACGGGCGAGGCGCTCTTCAAGGAACTCGGCCTGACCACGGACATGGATGAGGCCACCCTCATCGCCGCGATGGCGGCTTACCCCGCACTGATCGAACGGCCGCTCGTCGTCCACGGCACCCGCGCAAGGCTTGGTCGCCCTCCCGAAGCCGTCTTGGACCTCTTCTGAGCTTCATCTTGCCGCAAATATCCCGGGGGAGTCGCCGCGGCCGCGGCGACGGGGGCAGCGCCCCCTACCCCGCCGCCGTCTCGGCCCGCCGGTAAAGCAGCGCCATCGTCGCCCCCCGCGCCATGTTCAGCACCATCAGCGCCGCCCAGAGCCCGTGATTGCCATACGCACCCGGCAGCACGAAAAGCGCCACGAGGTAGACCGCGACCGAGACCAGCATCGCATTGCGCATCTCGCGCGACAGGGTCGCGCCGATGAAGATACCGTCGAACATCCAGCTCGCGATGCCGATCAGCGGCGCCACCGCGACCCAGGGCAGGAAATCGCGCGCCACCGCCCGCACATCGGGCTCCGTCGTCATCAGGTCGATGAGAACCGGGCCGGCAAGCCAGAAGCCGAGGCCGAGCGCCAGCGATCCGCCAAGCCCCCACTGGCTCGTCACCACCGAGGCGCGCCGCACCGAAAGGGCCGATCGTGCGCCCACCGCCTGCCCGACCAGCGATTCCGCCGCGAAGGCGAAACCGTCGAGCCCGTAGGCCGTGATCTCGAGGAATTGCAGCAATACCTGGTTCGCCGCCAGCGTCACATCGCCGTAGCGCGCGCCGAGAAAGACGAAGGTGGTGAACGCGCCTTGCAGGACCACGGAACGGATCATGATGTCGCCGTTGACCTGCATCATCCGCCGGATCCGCGCCCGGTCGAAGACCCGCGCCCAGTCGCGCCACTGCCCGCCCGCGAAGGCCGGCCGGCAAAGCCGCAGGCCGAGCGCGAGGCCGGTCCATTCCGCGATCAGCGTCGCGACGGCGACCCCCTCGATGCCCCAGCCGAAGCCGAGGACGAAAAGGAAATCGAGCCCGATGTTCAGCCCGTTCATCCAGAGTTGCAGCACCAGCACGCCGCGCGTCCGTTCGACCGCGATCAGCCAGCCGGTGACGGCGTACAAGGAAATGGTCGCGGGCGCCCCCCAGATCCGGATCACGAGGTAATCCCGGGTCAGCGCCTCGACCTCGGCCGAGGCCGGCGCGAGCGCGAAGGCCGCCTTGAAGAGAAGTGCCTGGAAGACGACGAAGACAAGGCCGGCCGCGACCCCGATCATCAGCGCCCGCATCAGGATCGCCCCGGTCTCGGCCGGGTCCTTGCCCCCGTGCGCCTGCGCGACGAGGCCCGACGTGCCCATGCGCAGGAAGCCGAAGATCCAGTAGATCGAGGCGAGCACCACCGCGCCGACGCCGACCGCGCCAATCGGCGCGGCCTGCCCCATCTGGCCGATCACCCCGGTATCCACCGCGCCGAGAAGCGGCACCGTCGCGTTCGACAGCATGATCGGCAACGCGATTTTCAGGACCCGGCGGTGGGTGATCTCAGCCATCGGGCCGGGCGTCCCGCTCCGGCATCAGGAAATGCCCGGTGCCTTGCGCGAAAAGCCGCGACCGGTTGTCCTGCCAGGCCTCGACATGGACGCTCGCATAGCGCCGGCCCGAGCGGTTCAACCGCGCCCGCGCATAGGCGTCGCGCGGCAGCCCGGTCCGCAGGTAGTCGACGGTGAAGTCGATGGTCTTCGGCAACCGCGGCAGATGCGAGGGGTCAAGCTTGCGCGGATCGAGCCGGCCGCTCTCCATCTCATCCCAGACCAGCGACCAGCTCAGCTCGATGATCGCGGTGACTTCCAGAAAGGCCGCCGTCACCCCGCCATGGATCGCCGGCAGCATCGGATTGCCGATGAGCTTGTCGTCGAAGGGCAAAAGCGCGGTCAGCTCGTCGCCGCGCCGGTCGAACTCGATGCCGAGGAACTGGATATAGGGCACGCCGTGCACGAGCGCCCGCAGCGCCGCGTCGCGCCGCTCCTTCACCACTTGCACAGGCTCGGGCTTCGCACGCGCGCTCATGCCCTGGCCTCCTTCGCGCGTTCGAGCGTGAAGGCGCCGGTCGCGGTCGCCACCGGCCGGTCGGTGTCGGCATCGTGCGCGGTCGCGCGCACGAAGGCGACGGCGCGGGTGACGTGGTAGCATTCGGCCCGCGCGGTGATCCGGTCGCCGGGTCTGGCGGGGCGCATGTAGTCGATCCGAAGGTCGATGGTCGCGGTGCCGATGACGCCGGTCGGATGGCTCATCACCGCCGCCCCGCTGCAGCTATCCATGAGCGCCGAGACCGCGCCGCCGTGGATCACCCCGGTCTGCGGATCGCCGACGAAGCGCGCGTCATAGGGCATCGAGATCACCGCCACCCCGTCCTCCAGCGTGTCGAGCACCATGCCGAGCGCCCGGGAATGCGGGATCGCCTCGATGAACTGCCGCGCCGCCTTCAGCTTCCTGTCGTCCATGACCCGGTATCCGCTCCTGATTGCCGGCCGATTTATTGGCCCTTGCCAAATCCGCCGCAAGTGCTAACTTTCGCAATTGCGACTTATTATCAATTGCAGAGCAGATGACCACACCGGACCTGACCCGGACGATCCCCGCCCCGTTCGCCGGCATCCGCCCCGGCCCCTTCCGGCCGCGCCGGCTGGTTCTGGTCGCGGCGCTTTCGGCGCTTGCCCTGGCGCCGGGCGAGTTCGGCGCGCTGACGCGGCAGCTGATGCAGGACGCATTCGTGCAGGTCTCCGCCTTCGTCGCCGCGACGCTCCTGCTCTTCTACGGGCTGGAAAAGCTCTTCCGCTTCGACATGGGCAGCGCGATGGGCCGGGCGCGGGGCATGCAGGTGCCCTTCGCGGCCCTTCTCGGCGCGACACCGGGCTGCGGCGGGGCGGTCGTCGTGGTGGCGGCCTATGCCTCGGGCAAGGTCAGTTTCGGCGCGGTCGTCGCCACGCTGACCGCGACAATGGGCGACGCGGCCTTCCTTCTTCTCGCGACGCGGCCGGACGCCGCGCTGGTGCTCCTGCCGATGCAGTTCGCGGCCGGCATCCTCACCGGATGGGCCATCGACCGCTTCGTGACCGTCGATTACCGGCCGCAGGGCGGCGCTTGCGAGATTGCCCCCCGGATCGGCGCCCTGCGCGCCCGCGACCTCGCCTATCTCGCCGCCACCCTGCCCGGCCTCGCCGTCGGCGCGGCCCAGATCGGCGGCGTCACCCTTGACCACATCCTCGGTCTGCCCGTTGCCTGGATCGCGCTGGCGGGGATCTTCACCGGCCTCGCGATCTGGGCCGTCTCGCCGGTCTCGGCGATGACCAACCCGGCCGACGGCCCGGTGACACGGATGGCCGAGGAGACCTCGTTCATCTCGGTCTGGGTCGTCATCGCCTATCTGACCTACGATTTCGCCGCAGCCTATGCCGGGCTCGATCTCAAGGCGCTTTTCCAGAGCATCGCCCCGGTCCTGCCGCTGATCGGCGCCGCGATCGGCTTCATTCCGGGCTGCGGTCCGCAGGTCCTGGTGGCGACGCTCTATGTCAACGGCGCGATCCCGTTCTCCGCCCTCGCCGCCAATGCGATCTCCAACGACGGCGACGCGCTCTTTCCGGCGATCGCCCTCGCCCCCCGCGCGGCGATCATGGCGACGGTGTTCTCGACCGTCCCGGCGCTGATCGTCGCCTATGGCCTCCATCTCTTCGCCCCGGGCTTCCTCAACTGACCCGCCTTGGCAAGCGAGTTGTGCGCGACCGCCTCTGCCGCTAGGTTTCCCGCAGGAGGATCGCCATGCCCGACGAGCCGCTCAGCTTCAAGGAAATGTGCACGCGGTTCGACGTGACGCCGCGGACGCTGCGCTACTACGAATACATCGAGCTTCTGTCGCCGATCAAGGAAGGCCGCGCCCGATACTACGGCCCGCGCGAACTGGCGCGGATGACACTGATCCTGCGTGGACGGCGCTTCGGCTTCAGCCTCGAAGAGATCCGGCAGTGGCTCCTGCTCTACAACCGGAAGGGCACGAAGGAACAATATCTCGTCTGGATCGACCTCGCCAACCGGCAACTCGCGGCGCTGGAGAAGCAGCGGGCCGAGCTCGACGACACCATCCGCGACCTCAAGGCGCTGCGTGACCGGACAGCCGAGTCGCTCTGACCGCCGGGCACAGCTGACGCCCGCTTCGCCGGATTTCGCCGGATCAGAAAATGTCGCTGACCCGGCGTCAGGTTTTCCGGACATTACGTCATCCGGGACGTGACGCCACGTTACGGTGACGTGCATGTCAACTTCCCTTGTAAGGTTGGGTCGAAACGACGATTTGCCCGCCCATGACGTTACGACAACCCATGGAGGGGCAATTCATGAGTAATGAGGTTATGACCATCCGCGAAATGTGCGACGCCTTCGACGTGACACCGCGCACGCTTCGGTTCTACGAATCGAAGGAGCTTCTGTTCCCGATCCGCCAGGGGCAGAAACGGCTCTTCACGCGCCGCGACCGGGGGCGGCTCAAGCTGATCCTGCGCGGCAAGCGCTTCGGCTTCAGCCTCGAGGACATTCGCCAGATCCTCGACCTCTACGATCTCGGCGACCGCGAGCAGGCGCAGATGCAAAGAGCGATCGCGCTCGCGCGCGAACGGCTTGCCGAAATGAAGCGCCAGCGCGACGATCTCGACACCACCATCGCCGAGCTTGGCGAACAGATCATGCTGGGCGAGCAGAAGCTCGCCGCCATCAACCAGAGCGCAGCCTGAGACCACGAGGGAGACCAGAGAATGCCGAGTTACACCGCTCCGATCCGCGACATGCAGTTCGTCCTGAACGAGGTCCTGGAGATCGCGGCCAGCGACGTGCCCGGCTATGACGAGCTCGCGCCCGATGTCACCTCGGCGGTGCTGGAAGAGGCGGGCAAGATCGCCCGCGACGTTCTGGCGCCGCTGAATGCGTCCGGCGACGTCGAGGGCTGCCGGCTGGAAAACGGCGTCGTCTACACGCCGAAGGGCTACAAGGACGCCTTCGCGGCGATGAAGGAAGGCGGCTGGAACGGGCTCGACCTGCCGGAAGAATATGGCGGGCAGAACATGCCCTACATCCTCGGCTCAGCGGTGGGCGAGATCTTCGTCTCGGCCAACATGGCCTTCAACATGTATCAGGGCCTGACCCACGGCGCGATCTCGGCGATCCTCGCGCATGGGACCGACGCGCAGAAGGAGACCTATCTGCCGAAGATGGTCTCGCTCGACTGGACCGGCACGATGAACCTGACCGAGCCGCATTGCGGCACCGATCTCGGGCTTCTGCGCACCAGGGCCGAACCGCAGGCGGACGGCAGCTACAGGATCACCGGCCAGAAGATCTTCATCTCGGCCGGCGATCACGACCTCGCCGAGAACGTCATCCACCTCGTGCTCGCCAAGGCGCCGGGCGGTGGCGAGGGCACCAAGGGGATCTCGCTCTTCATCGTGCCGAAATTCATGGTGAACGAGGACGGATCGCCCGGCGCCCGCAACGCGGTTTCAGTCGGCAAGATCGAGGAGAAGATGGGCATCCACGGCAACGCCACCTGCGTGATGAACTACGACGGGGCGACCGGCTTTCTCATCGGCGAGCTGCACAAGGGCATGCGGGCGATGTTCACGATGATGAACGAGGCCCGTATCGGCGTCGGCCTTCAGGGCTACGCGCAAGGCGAGGCCGCCTACCAGAACGCCGTCGCCTATGCGAAGGACCGCCTGCAGGGCCGCGCCGTCACCGGCACCGAGAACCCCTCGGGCCCCGCCGATCCCCTGATCGTCCACCCCGACATCCGCCGCAACCTGATGGACCAGAAAAGCTTCGTCGAAGGCGCCCGCGCCTTCACCTTCTGGGGCGCCACTCTGATCGACCGGGCCCACCGCTCGGGCGATGCGGCGGCCGAGGGGCTGATCTCGCTCCTGACCCCGGTCATCAAGGGCTTCCTCACCGACAAGGGCTTCGAGACGGCGGTAAACGCCCAGCAGGTCTATGGCGGCCACGGCTATATCGAGGAATGGGGCATGTCGCAGTTCGCCCGCGACGCACGGATCACCATGATCTACGAAGGCGCGAACGGCGTCCAGGCGCTTGATCTCGTCGGCCGCAAGCTGGCGCAGGACGGCGGCAAGCATGTGATGGCCTTCTTCGATATGGTGAAAAGTTTCATCAAGGAGAACGACGGCGACGCGGCGCTGAAGAAGGACTTTCTCGACCCTCTGAAGGCCGCCTCGAAGGACCTTCAGGCGGCCGGCATGTTCTTCATGGCCGAGGGCGTGAAGAACCCCAACGCGGCGCTTGCCGGCTCCTACGACTTCATGCACCTCTTCGGCCATGTCTGCCTCGGCCTGATGTGGGCGCGCTCGGCCAGGGCCGCGATCGCGGCACTGGCGGCGGGCACCGCCGATGAGGCGTTCTACGAGACGAAACTGGCGACCGGACGCTACTACATGGCGCGCCAGTTGCCGATGACCGCGACCCATCTCGCGCGCATCCAGTCCGGTGCCGACCTCGTGATGGCGCTGCCGGCCGAGGCGTTCTAAGGTCTCGGTGAGGAGACACTCACGGGAACGGCCCCCGCAATTCAGGCGGGGGCCGACCG
>WOZM01000164.1 GCA_011620265.1 Paracoccaceae bacterium | reverse complement strand
TCAGCCCCTCCGCCGCCTCAGTCGTTCAGGATGGCGTAGAGGCGGTAGAGAAGGCCCGGCTCCTTCGCGAGGTCGACGGTATCCAGCACCGGGTCATGCTCGAGCGCCAGGCGCCGTGCCCGTTCTGCAATGACATGGGACGGGGGGGTATAGGACCGGATGCCTGTCGGCGGGGTCGGTCTGTGTTGGACAACTCTCATCACCATTCTCCCGATAGTGTGCCCTGGGATCAATCTGGCCCGGAATTCGGGCGGTTCGCGGGCGGATTCGGGCCCGGGAGCGTGTCTTTTCGCGATGCTTTCGCGACGCGGGCAATCGGCGGACCGGCCCCAGGGCTTGCGGCTTTTCGCTCCGGGCTCTAACTCCTCGGGTCATGAGCGTGAGCCTTCCTTCCGTCCGGGGCGTCCTGACCCCGGACCGGCCGCTGGCCGATCTGACCTGGCTGCGCGTCGGCGGGCCGGCGGAGGTGCTTTTCCAGCCGGCCGATCTCGATGACCTCAGCGCCTTCCTCGCGGCCCTCGATCCCGCCGTGCCGGTCTTTCCGATGGGCGTCGGCTCCAACCTCATCGTGCGCGACGGCGGCATCAGGGGCGTGGTGATCCGGCTCGGGCGCGGGTTCAACGGGATCTCGGTCGAGGGCAGGCGCGTCACGGCGGGGGCGGCGGCGCTCGATGCGCATGTGGCGCGGAAATCGGCGGAGGCGGGGGTGGACCTCGCGTTCCTGCGCACCATTCCCGGCGCCATCGGCGGGGCGGTGCGGATGAATGCGGGCTGCTATGGCAGCTACACCGCCGATCACTTCGTGCAAGCGACGGTGGTGATGCGGGACGGCACGGTCAGGACGCTCGGGCCGGAGGAGATGGGCTTTGGCTACCGCTCCTCGGCGCTGCCGGAGGGCGCGGTGATCGTCGCGGCGGTGTTCGAGGGCCCCAAAGGCGATCCGGCGGCGCTGGCCGCGAAAATGGAGGCGCAGATCGCCAAACGCGACGCGACCCAGCCGGTCAGGGACCGCTCGGCCGGCTCCACCTTCCGCAATCCGGCGGGGTTTTCCTCGACCGGGCGGGCGGATGACGTGCATGACCTCAAGGCGTGGAAGCTGATCGACGCCGCCGGTCTGAGGGGCGCGCGGCGGGGCGGCGCCGAGATGAGCGAGAAGCATCCGAACTTCCTCATCAATACCGGCGGGGCGACGGCCGCCGATCTGGAAGGACTGGGCGAGGAGGTCAGAAAAAGGGTTTTCCAAATCAGCGGTTTGACGCTAGAGTGGGAAATCATGCGCGTGGGCGAAATTTTGTCCGAGGCAGACGCGTAGAAACGTAAAAACAGCGGTCCGCAAAAGGACCGGGACGAGGCAAAGTTGGCGGGCATGTCGAGCAGGGCAGCCTCCAAAGTGGCGGTATTGATGGGTGGCGCTTCCGCTGAGCGGGAGGTGTCGCTTGTCACGGGGCGCGAATGCGTCAACGCCCTGCGGGAGGCGGGATATGAGGTGGTCGCGCTCGATGCCGGCCGCGACCTCGCCGTGCGCCTTGCCGAGATCAGGCCCGATGTCTGTTTCAACGCGCTCCACGGCCGCTGGGGCGAGGATGGCTGCGTGCAGGGCATGCTCGAATGGCTCGGCCTCGCCTATACCCATTCCGGGGTTCTGTCCTCGGCGCTTGCGATGGACAAGTCGCGCGCGAAGGACATCTTCCGCGCCGCCGGGCTGCGGGTGGTCGAGAGCCTGCTGGCGCCGAAGGCCGAGGTCATGGCCCGCCATGTGATGGCGCCGCCCTACGTCGTGAAGCCGAATGCCGAGGGCTCCTCGGTCGGGGTCTATATCGTCGCGAAGGATGCCAATTCGCCGCCGCATCTCGGCCCCGAGATGCCGGAGGTCGCGATGGTGGAGCAATACGTGCCGGGGCGCGAGCTGACCTGTTCGGTTCTCGGCGACCGCGCGACCTGCGTGACCGAGATCGTGACCGCGGGCTGGTACGACTACCATGCGAAATACGCGCCGGGCGGGTCGTCGCATGTCTGCCCGGCCGATCTGCCGGCGGAGATCGCCGAGGCCGTCCGCGACCACGCGCTCCGGGCGCACCGGGCGCTCGGCTGCCGCGGCCTCAGCCGCAGCGATTTCCGCTGGGACGATGCGCGCGGGCTTGCGGGATTGTTCATCCTCGAGACCAATACCCAGCCCGGCATGACGCCGACCTCGCTCAGCCCCGAACAGGCGGCGGTGGAGGGGATGAGCTTCGCCGATCTCTGCGCCTGGATCGTGGAGGATGCCTCATGCAACCGCTGAGGGCGCCCGAACGCCGGTACGGCGAACCGCCGCGCCGCGATCCGGCGCCGTCGCGGCTGTCCTACCGGGTGGAGCGGCTGTGGCTGACGCCTTCCTTCCGCAAGGTGGTGCGGGTCGGGCTGCCGGCCTTCCTCATCGTCGCGACCGTGATCGGCTACCTCGCCGATGCCGACCGGCGGGGCGCTTTGCAGACCATGCTTTCGGATCTCAGGGAAAGTGTCGAGAACCGGCCGGAATTCCAGGTCACGCTGATGGCGATCGACGGCGCGTCGGAGCCGGTCGCGAACGCGATCCGGGCGATGCTGCCGGTGTCGCTGCCGGCGTCGTCCTTCCGGCTCGACCTTGCCGCCTTGCGCGCGACGATCGCGCAGATCGACGCTGTGGCCTCGGCCGATCTTCATATCCGCAAGGGCGGCATCCTTCAGGTCACGGTGACGGAACGCCAGCCGGCGGTGCTGTGGCGCACCGTCTCGGGGCTCGAGATGCTCGATGCCACAGGGCACCGGGTGGCGACGCTGCTCGACCGGACCGCGCGGCCCGACCTGCCGGTGATGGCCGGCGAAGGCGCCGATGCCCGCGTGGCGGAGGGGCTGGAGATCCTCGAAGCCGCGCGGCCGATCCATGCGCGCATCCGCGGCCTCGTCCGCGTCGGCGAGCGGCGCTGGGACATCGTCCTCGACCGCGACCAGCGCATCCTGCTGCCCGAGGCCGGGCAGGTGGAGGCGGTGCGCCGGGTGATCGCGCTCGACCAGGCCGAGGACATGCTGGGGCGCGACCTGACGCTTGTGGACATGCGCAATATCAACCGCCCGACGATCCGGCTCGCGGTTCCGGGCGGCCAAGATGAACTGGAAACCAAGGTGGCAGGGCAATGACCGATCTCTATCAGTCGCAACGGGCGATGCGGAACATGCGGCGCGCGGCACTGCAACGCGGCGTGGTGGCGGTGCTCGATGTCGGCACGTCGAAGATCGCCTGTCTCGTCCTCAGGTTCGAGAACGCCGAGGAGCCGCGCGAGGACGGGCTTGGCGCGCTCGCCGGGCAGTCGCAGTTCCGGGTGATCGGTGCCGCCACGACGCGCTCGCGCGGGGTGCGCTTCGGCGAGGTCGACGCGATGCAGGAGACCGAGCGGGCGATCCGCACCGCCGTGCAGGCGGCGCAGAAGATGGCGCAGACCCGGGTCGATCACGTCATCGCCTGCTTTTCCGGCGCCCATCCGCGCAGCTACGGGCTGGCGGGAGAGATCGAGCTGCACGAGGGGCAGGTGAGCGAGCAGGACGTGGCGCGGGTTCTCGCCGCCTGCGACGTGCCGGATTTCGGGCAGGGGCGCGAGGTCCTGCACGCCCATCCGGTCAATTTCGCCATCGACCACCGCTCCGGCTTCGGCGATCCGCGCGGCCATGTCGGCAACCGGCTGGCCGCCGACATGCATCTTCTGACCATCGACACCGGCGCCGTGCAGAACCTCCTTTACTGCATCCGCCGCTGCGATCTGGAGATCGCGGGGCTGGCCTCGTCCTCCTATGTCTCGGGGCTTTCCTCGCTGGTCGAGGACGAACAGGAATTGGGCGCGGCCTGCATCGACATGGGCGGCGGCGCGACGGGGCTGTCGATCTTCATCAAGAAGCACATGATCTTCGCCGAAAGCGTGCGCCTTGGCGGCGACCACGTCACCTCCGACATCTCGAAGGGTCTTCAGGTGCCATTGGCCACCGCCGAGCGGATCAAGACCATCCACGGCGGGGTCCACGCCACCGGCATGGACGACCGCGAGATGATCGAGATCGGCGCCGATTGCGGCGACTGGGAGAAGGACCGCAGGAAGGTCAGCCGGACCGAGCTGATCGGGATCATGCGGCCGCGGGTCGAGGAGATCCTCGAAGAAGTGCGGGGCATTCTCGACGCCGCGGGTTTCGACCAGTTGCCGTCCCAGCAGATCGTGCTGACCGGGGGGGCGAGCCAGATCCCCGGCCTCGACATGCTGGCGGCGCGAATCCTCGGCCAGAACGTGCGACTCGGCCGTCCGCTTCGCGTCCAGGGACTGCCGCAGGCGGCCACCGGCTCGGCATTTTCCTCAACCGTAGGGATGTGTCTCTTCGCCGCAAACCCGCAGGACGAGTGGTGGGATTTCGAGATTCCGGCCGAACGCTACCCGGCCCGCTCGCTGCGCAGGGCGGTTAAATGGTTTAAAGACAACTGGTAACCCCACGATCTTGAGAGGTCGGCGAAATGCCGCTTAACCGAACGACCAAGACCCCAGATTTTGTGGTGATCGGGTGTTTTTTACGTGACCTCGCGGGAATCTCTCCCTAAAATCGCACTAATGCGGAAAAGGCGGCCCCAGGCAGGCCGGGGACATGACAGGCGGACAAAATGGCATTGAATTTGACGTTGAACGAGCAGGATGATCTCAAGCCGCGGATTACGGTATTCGGGGTGGGTGGTGCCGGCGGCAACGCCGTGAACAACATGATCGAGAAGCGGCTGGAAGGTGTCGAGTTCGTGGTGGCGAACACCGACGCGCAGGCGCTGCAGCAAAGCCATTCGACCGCCCGCATCCAGATGGGCGTGAAGGTCACCGAAGGTCTCGGCGCCGGTGCCCGCCCCTCGGTCGGCGCCGCCGCCGCCGAGGAGACGATCGAGGAGATCGTGGACCACCTGGCCGGCGCGCATATGTGCTTCATCACCGCCGGCATGGGCGGCGGCACCGGGACCGGCGCCGCGCCGATCATCGCCCAGGCCGCGCGCGAGCTTGGCGTCCTGACCGTCGGCGTCGTGACCAAGCCCTTCCAGTTCGAGGGCGCCAAGCGGATGCGTCAGGCCGATGACGGCATCGAGGCCCTGCAGAAGGTCGTCGACACGCTGATCATCATCCCGAACCAGAACCTCTTCCGCCTCGCCAACGAGAAGACCACCTTCACCGAGGCCTTCGCGCTGGCCGACGATGTCCTTTATCAGGGCGTCAAGGGCGTCACCGACCTGATGGTGCGTCCGGGCCTCATCAACCTCGACTTCGCCGATGTCCGCGCCGTGATGGACGAGATGGGCAAGGCGATGATGGGCACCGGCGAGGCGAGCGGCGAGGACCGCGCGGTTCAGGCGGCCGAGAAGGCCATCGCCAACCCGCTTCTCGACGAGATCAGCCTCAAGGGCGCCAAGGGCGTGCTGATCAACATCACCGGCGGCTCCGACCTGACGCTGTTCGAGTTGGACGAGGCCGCGAACCGGATCCGCGAGGAGGTCGATCCCGACGCCAACATCATCGTCGGCTCGACGCTCGACGATGCGATGGAAGGCATGATGCGGGTCTCGGTCGTCGCGACCGGCATCGACGCGGCGGTTTCGCAGGTCGAGATCCCGACGCCGCGCCGCCGGCTGTCCGAGCCGCTGCAACCGGCGATGGTGCTCGACCAGCGCGCCGAGGACCGCGCCCCGGCCCCGGCGCCCGCCGCCCGCGAAGAGGCCCGCGAGCCGGCCCGGTCCGAACCCGCGCGGGCCGAGCGCGAGGACGAGCGGTCGCTCTTCGACGCGGAAAGCGCCGGCGACGACCTGCCGCCGCCCGCCTATCGCCCGGCCCCCGCGCCGCAGCCCGCCGCGGTCCATGTCGAGGACGAGGCCCAGGCCTTCGTCGCCCCGCGTCCGCGCGCGCCGGGCACCCCGACGCCCGAGGCGATGGCCCGGCTCCAGGCCGCGGTCAACCGCGCGCCCGGCCAGCAGCAGCGCCCGGCCCAGCCGGCGGCGCGTCCGCAGGCCCCGGCCCCGCAGCCGCAGTCGCAGTCGCGCATGGCCGACAAGCCGCGCTTCGGCATCAACACGCTTCTCAACCGCATGGCCGGCCATCCCGCCGAGCAGCCGGAGCGGGCCGAGCGGACCGCCCCGCCGATGCGCCAGCAGCCGCAGGCCTCTGCCGCCTACGACGACGAGCCGGAGATCGACCCGGACCAGGAGCGGATCGAGATTCCCGCCTTCCTGCGCCGCCAGGCGAACTGACGCACGGTCACGATTTCCCGGGAAGGGCCGGATTGATCCGGCCCTTTTCCTCTTGGAAACAGGCAATTGCGGGCAGTCCTTCGCGCGATTGGCAGAGTGTCGCCTGACTTTGCATCGAATGTTACATTCCGTCGCAAAGAGTGAGTTGAGCTTCGCCCGCCTGCCCATTACCTCAACGCTACCGAAGGCGTAACCTTCGTTAACTTGAGGTTGAGACGTGCAGACGACGATCCGATCGGCGGTGACTTTCACGGGCAGGGGGCTGCATTCGGGCCTTCGCGCGCGCATGACCGTGCACCCGGCCTCGGCCGAATACGGCGTCTGGTTCCGCCGCACCGACGTGATCGGCCGCGACGCGATGGTGCAGGCGCACTGGTCGTCGGTGTCGAACGCCCGGCTTTGCACCGTGATCTCCAACGCCGCCGGCACCAGCGTCGCGACCGTCGAGCATGTGATGGCCGCCCTTGCCGGCTGCGGCATCCACAATGCGCTGATCGAGATCGACGGGCCGGAAGTGCCGATCCTCGACGGCTCCTCGGCGCCCTTCGCCGCGGCGATCCTCGCCCGCGGGGTGCGCGAACTTGACGCGCCGCTCCGCTGCTTCGAGATCCTCGAACCGGTCGAGATCCGCGACGGCGATGCGCTGGCGCGGCTGGAACCGGCCGAAACGCTGGAGATCGATTTCGAGATCGACTTCGCCGATGCCGCGATCGGCCATCAGCGCAAGCGCCTCTCGATGTCGAACGGCGCCTTCCTGCGCGAGCTTTCGGACTGCCGCACCTTCTGCCGCCAGGCGGATGTCGAGGCGATGCAGGCCAACGGCCTAGCGCTCGGCGGCACACCCGGCGAGAACGCCGTCGTCTTCGACGGCGACCGCGTGCTGAGCCCCGGCGGCCTGCGCCGCGCGGACGAGCCGGTGCGCCACAAGATGCTCGACGCGCTCGGCGATCTCGCCCTTGCCGGCGCGCCGATCCTCGGCCGCTATACCGGCAACCGGGCGGGCCATGCGATGACCAACCGGCTCCTGCGCGCGCTCTTCGCCAACCCGGCCGCCTACCGCATCGTCGAATGCGATGCCGCGCGCCGCCGGCTCCTGCCCGGCACCGGGATCAACCGCGCCGACATTCCCGCCGTCGCCTGATCGCGGTCGCGGGTGCGAAAGGCGTTTTGCGCCCCGGATTTTTCTGTGCTAGGACGAGGCGAACCGGGGCCCAGGGGTGCTCCCGGCAGCGGAAAAACGTGAAGCAGGAACGGGGTAGGCAGTCAATGGGTCGGGGCGGAAAAGCGGCGCATCTTGTCGGCAGCCTCGTGCTTGTCGCCCTGCTTGCGGCCTGTGGCGGCGGCAGCAAGGAACCGGCGCTCGAGACGCTCGACGCGGAATCGATCTACAAGCTCGGCGAATACCAGCTCGAGACCAGCCGCAAGGGCGAGGACGCCGTCACCTATTTCGCCGAGGTCGAGCGGCTCTATCCCTATTCCGAATGGGCCAAGCGCGCGCTGATCATGCAGGCCTTCGCCTATCACAAGGACCGCGACTACGAGAACAGCCGCGCCACCGCGCAGCGCTATATCGACACCTATCCGGCCGAGGAGGACGCGGCCTACGCGAAATACCTGCTCGCGCTCTCCTATTACGACCAGATCGACGAGGTCGGGCGCGACCAGGGCCTGACCTTCCAGGCGCTGCAAGCCTTGCGCGCGGTGATCGAGGACTATCCCGACAGCGAATATGCCCGCTCGGCGATCCTCAAGTTCGACCTCGCCTTCAACCATCTCGCCGCGAAGGAGATGGAGATCGGCCGCTACTACCTCAAACGCAAGCACTATACCGCCGCGATCAACCGGTTCCGGGTGGTGGTCGAGAATTTCCAGACCACGACCCATGTGCCCGAGGCGCTGCACCGGCTGGTCGAAAGCTACCTCTCGCTCGGCCTCACCGACGAGGCGCAGACGGCGGGCGCGATTCTCGGCCACAACTTCCAGTCGACCGAATGGTATCAGGACAGCTACCGGCTGCTGACCAGCAAGGGCCTCAAGCCCGAGGCGAAGGGCGACAGCTGGCTCGCCAAGGTCTACCGGCAGGTGATCCGGGGCGAATGGCTGTGACGGAGCGCTGACGCGCGCCGAGCGGGGGCGAGGATGCTTCGGTCGCTTGAGATTCGCGACATGCTGATCATCGACCGGCTGGATCTCGATTTCCGGCCGGGCCTCAACGTGCTGACCGGAGAGACCGGGGCGGGCAAGTCGATCCTTCTCGACTGCCTCGGCTTCGTGCTCGGCTGGCGCGGGCGGGCGGAACTGGTGCGCGCCGGTGCCGGGCAGGGCGAGGTGACGGCGGTCTTCGACCTTCCGCAAGGCCACGCCGCCCGCGCGGTGCTGGCGGAGGCCGGCCTGCCCGACGCGGACGAGTTGATCCTGCGCCGCGTCAACGCCGCCGACGGCCGCAAGACCGCCTTCGTCAACGACCGCCGCGCCAGCGGAGAGGTGCTGCGCGCACTTTCCGACACGCTGGTGGAGCTGCATGGCCAGCAGGACGACCGCGGGCTTCTCAACCCGCGCGGCCACCGGCAATTGCTCGACGCCTTTGCCGGTGCCGACCTCGCCCCGGTGCGCCGCGCCTGGACCGACCGCGCATCCGCCACGAAAGCGCTCGCCGCCGCCGAGGCGGAGCTCGCGGCGATGCGGGCCGAGGAGGAATACCTGCGCCATGCCGTGGCCGAGCTCGACACGCTCGACCCCGCGCCGGGCGAGGAGGCGGAACTCGACGCCAAGCGCCGGATGATGCAGGGCGCCGCCCGCATCCGCGAGGATGTGGCGAAGGCGCTGCAGGCACTCGGACCCGACGGCGCCGAAGGGCTGATGGCCGACGCGGTGCGCTGGCTCGAAGGTGCCGCCGACCGGGCGGAGGGCCTGATCGACGAGCCGGTCGCCGCCCTCGGCCGGGCGCTGACCGAGCTTGGCGAGGCGGCGCAAGGGGTGGAGACCGCGCTCGACCGGCTCAGCTTCGACCCGCACGAGATGGAACGGGTGGAGGAACGGCTCTTCGCGATCCGGGCGCTGGCGCGCAAGCACGGCGTCCTCGCCGACGACCTCGGCAATTTCGCCGACGATCTCCGGGCGCGCCTCGCCGCGCTCGACGGCGGTGCGGCGAATATCCGCGGCCTGCGCGACCGGGTGGAGGCGGCCGAAGCGGCCTATGACGCGGCGGCGGCGGCGCTCAGCGATCAGCGGCAGAAGGCGGCAGGGCGGCTCGACAAGGCCATCGCCGGCGAACTCGCGCCCCTGAAGATGGAGCGCGCCCATTTCGCCACCGAAATCGCCCCGGGCGAGCCCGGCCCGGAAGGCCGCGACCAGGTCGCCTTCACGGTGGCCACCAATCCCGGCGCGCCCGCCGGTCCCCTGAACCGCATCGCCTCGGGGGGGGAGCTTTCGCGCTTTCTCCTCGCGCTCAAGGTCTGCCTCGCCCGGGGCGGCGAGACGCTGACGATGATCTTCGACGAGATCGACCGCGGGGTCGGCGGCGCCACGGCGGATGCGGTCGGCCGGCGGCTCGAACGCCTCGCGGAAGGCGCCCAGATCGTCGTCGTCACCCATTCGCCCCAGGTCGCGGCGCGCGGCGCCCATCACTGGCGGGTGGAAAAGCGGGTGTCGAAGGGCGCCACCACCTCGACCGTCACGGCACTCGCCCCCGAAGAGCGGATCGGAGAACTCGCGCGCATGCTCTCGGGCGAGAACGTCACCGAGGCCGCCCGCGACGCCGCCCGTGCACTTCTGGCGGGCTGAGCCGTTCCCTGCGGGAGCGCTCCCGCGCGGGGGGATATTTCCGGCAAGATGAAGCCCCGCGCCCTTCATCTTGCCGGAAATATCCCCGCCGGAGGCCCCTGAGCCGCCGTCAGGCGGCGAGGCAGGAAGAACGGCCCGGGAACGGGCCTCCGCCGGATCACGCCCCCGCCCGCCCGCTTGCCTGACGCCGGTCTTTCGCATAAGCCGGGACAACCCGAATTCCAAGGACCGAAACCCCGATGCGCCTTTCCCGCTACTTCCTGCCCGTCCTCAAGGAAAACCCCGCCGAGGCGCAGATCGTCAGCCACCGCTACATGCTGCGCGCCGGCATGATCAAGCAGCAGGCCGCCGGCATCTATTCCTGGCTTCCGATGGGATTTCGCGTCCTGCGCCGGATCGAGGAGATCGTCCATCAGGAACAGATCCGGGCGGGCCACATCCCGCTTCTCATGCCGACGCTGCAACCGGCCGATCTCTGGCGCGAGAGCGGGCGCTACGACGATTACGGCGAGGAGATGCTGCGCATCCGCGACCGCCATGGCCGCGACATGCTCTATGGCCCCACGAACGAGGAGATGATCACCG
>WOZM01000096.1 GCA_011620265.1 Paracoccaceae bacterium | reverse complement strand
CCCACATCTCGGGCATCTCCGCCCTCATCGCGCGGGCGACGATGAACTCGTTGGCCGAATCCACGATCGGCTTCTTCCTCTCAAAAAAACCATAGGGCTTGGCCTGCTGATACATCGTGATAGCGTCGCCACCGTAGAGGGAGACGAAGGTTCCCACCATCGGGTCGCGCATCGCGGAGCCGATGTAGTTCCGGTAGTCGCTGCTGTTGTAGGAGGTGAGAATGGGCTCCGAGATCTGCGGCGTCTTGCCGGCGATCTCCGGATAGAATTGCTGCAGCCCGTGCCTGAAGGAATCCCAGGTGCTGCGCCCATATTCGTGATCCGGAATGAGCCCGCCCCAGGCCGTGGTGTCGGGATAAAGTTCGGCAACCAGCTTGGCCTGCGCGCGCTGGCGCATGTAGGGGTTATCGGTGATGCGGAAGTAGTGGCGGTTGAAATCCTCATGCGTCAGGCGGAGCGAATGCGCCGCGCAGGTGATGAGAACAGCATTCTCTTGCTGCAGGATGCCGTTGATGCCGAGCGCGACGGCGCTCGATACCACGCCAAGCAGCAGGTTCGCACCTTCGCCGACGAGTTCGCGCGCTGCGATGGTGCCAGTATCAGGCCTGCCCTTGGAATCCCGCACAAGCAGCTCGATCATGCTGCCGTTGATCCCGCCCGCGGCGTTGATCTCCTCTGCGGCGATCCTGGCGCCCTCGAGCATCGGCGCGCCGAGCGGCTCGGAAGGACCGCTCAAGGCCCCGACAAAACCGAGCTTGTAGGGCTGCCCCTGCGCGCGCGACACATAGGGCATCCCCAACGCGCTGACGGCAGCGCCCGCGCCCAGGAACTTCAGCAGATTTCTTCTGTTCGCCTGAACCATGGTTTCCTCCTCTGAATTCAGATGGTTGATGCGCAGACAGATCCGGCGTCCTGACGCGCCTTTTCCCGCAGGACGTTCTTCAGCACCTTTCCGGTCGGATTGCGCGGCAACTCGGTCACGAAGACCCATCGGCGCGGCACCTTGTAGTCGGCTATTCGCTCCGCGGTGAACGTCGCCAGTTCGTCTGGCGTGGGCGCGGCCCCATCCTGCGCCACGACGAAAGCGCAGAGATCTTCGCCGAGCTTGTCGTGGGGCACGGCCACCACGGCCACCTCCTTGACCTTCGGATTCTCGAAGATCGCGTTCTCGACTTCCATCGAGGCAATGTTGAAGCCGCCGCGAATGATCACGTCCTTGCTGCGGTCGAGGTAGTAGAGGTAGCCATCCTCGTCGCGCTGGCCCAGATCGCCTGTCCAGAGCCATCCGTCATGGAAGGTCTCCGCCGTAGCTTCGGGCCGTTTGTAATATCCGCGCGATACGGTCGGGCCGCGCATCACGATCTCTCCCATTTCGCCGACCGCGGTTTCGGTCAGGTCCGGTCGCATGACCCTGACGTCACAGAGCGGCATCGAGGTGCCGAGAGAGCCGAGTTTCCTCAACGCATCCTCGCCGGCCAGGAAGGTGCCCGACGGCCCTGCTTCGGTGAGGCCATAGGTCTGGCGAAGCTCGACATGCGGGAATGTTTGCGCGAGCCGCCGGATGACTTCCCGCGCCATGGGCGCGCCGCCATAGTCGAAGACCCGCATCGACGAGAGATCGTGCTGCGCCGGATCATATACGTCGAGCATGAAGATATAGACCGCGGGAACCGCGACATAGACGGTCGTGCGCTCGCGCGTCATCCGGGCGAGGGTCGCCTCGATGTCCACCCCGGGCTCGACGATCATGGTGGCGCCGGCCCACCAGGCGGCCATCAGCGTGAAGTGGAAACCCGACGACGTGAAGAGGGGGAAGGGGCTCTGATAGGTGTCCCTTGGTCCGAGATCGACTCCGCCGGCGACGGCGCACCCTGTTGCGACGGCGTTCGCATGCGTGAGCATCACGCCTTTGGAGCGGCCCGTGGTTCCGGATGTGAGGAGAATGTCCGCGAGGTCGTTTTCCCCGATCTCCGGAAACCCGCCCCGGGCCGGCAGTCCGGCCTCGTAGCGATCGGCCCAGTCACCGCCGGGACCGACCCGGATCGTCCGCCCGGTGAAACGGGCCGAACCCTCGGTCAGCTTCGCGACCGTGGCGTCGAAAGCGACCTCGTGCACAAGGAATTCACAGTCCATGTCTTCCACCGCGGCCAGCAACTCGGGCACGGCAAAGCGCGTGTTGAGGGGCACGACGACCGCGCCCAGACGCATCGCGCCAAACGCAATCGGCAGGTATTCACCCGCCGCACTATTGGTCAACAGGATGGCCAGCTTGTCCCCCGGCCCAAGCCCGGCCGTGCGGAGGGCGTCGGCCGCCCGGTCAACCGCGAAGGCCAAGGCGGCATAGCCGAGCCGTGTCTCGCCCCCCATGGCGCTTTGGGCCACGAGGGCGAGCTTGTTCGGATAGAGCGCCGCATTGCGCGCCAGAAGCGCAAGCGGCGTGCGCCACTCGATGCCGTCGGGCAGCGGGTGCGAGGCTGCGGTCATGCGATACTGTCGGGTTCCGGCAGCGCATTGCCGCCGAACGCGACCCAGCCGCCATCCACCGGGAGACAGACCCCGGTGACGTAGGAAGCGGCTGGCGAGCACAGAAACTGCACTGCTGCGGATATCTCGGACGGCTGGCCGAAGCGGCCCATCGGGGTTCGGCGCAGGATCGGCTCGGTGCCCATCCGGCCGCGCACCATCAGGCCTTCGACCATCGGCGTGTCGATGTAGCCAGGTGCGATTGCGTTCACACGGATGCCGTAGCAGGCCCATTCCGACGCGAGTGCGCGTGTCATTATCACGAGACCAGCCTTCGCGGCGCTGTAGGCGTTCCGGCCCGGAAGGCCAACAACGCCCGCGATGGATGAAAAGTTGACGACGGCGCCGAACTTCGCTTTCGCCATGTGGCGCCCAACCTCGCGTGTCATCAGATAGCTGCCCCGGAGGCTGACGTCGACAATCCGCTGCCAACGGTCGATGTCCTGCTCGAAAGTCGGCTTCATCTCGTCGGCGATGCCGGCACAGTTGACGAGGAAATCGATATCGCCCCATTCACCGGCAACCTTGTCGGCGATGCCCTTCGCGGTAGCCTCGTCCGTCACGTCGCCAGGCACTGCGAGAGCCGACGAACCCAGCTCTGCAGCGAACTCGGCCACCTCTGCCGGATCGAGATCGTTGATCGCCACGCGCGCGCCGGCAGCGATGAAATCACGCGCCGTCTGACGCCCGATACCGCTTGCGGCACCCGTAACGATTGCGGTCATGCCGCTGAAGTCGAAGGTCACCCGACCTTTTGCCGTCCCGACCATTTCCGTTCCTCCTCCCGAAAGGGCGGCCAATCCGGCCGCGTTACTTCTTTGGTAATCCCATCCAGTTGATGATGTTGTTGCGCTGGATCGCGGCAGAGCCGCCGATGATCGGCATCAGGAGGCTATCGCGGACGTAGCGCTCCACGTCGAAATCCTTCGCATAGCCGTAGGCGCCGAAGATCGTCTGCGCGTCGAGAGCGATCTTCTTGCCTGCCTCGCAGAGGTGAAGCTTGGTCATCGACGTTTCGAGGCGGCAGGTCTTGCCCTGCTGGGCCAGCCAGGCGGCATGCATCATCATCAGCCGGCAGGAATGGAGCGAGGTCCGCATGTCCGCCAGCATGTGCCGGATCGACTGTTGGGTGCCGATCGCCCGCCCGAACTGCTTGCGCTCCTGCACATATTCCCAGCTGTCATCGAAGGCTGCAGATGCGATGCCGAGAGCAATAGCCGCAACCTCAAGCTTCTCGACATCAAGCCCCGAACCGACGATGAAGTCCCAGCCGCGGTTCCAGCCGTCCTCGCCGCCAATGATGTTCCAGGCCGGCACGCGCACATCGGTGAACGAGACATCGGTCGTCGCCGCGCCCTTCATGCCCATGCAGTCGATGCCAGTGATCGAGACACCCGGAGCCGTCGGCGGGATCAGCACGATCGAGAGGTTCTTATAGCGCGCATCGGCCGGACCGGTGCGCACCAGCGCATAGATATAGTCCGAGATCGCGGCCCCCGAGCAGAAACGCTTGGACCCGTTGATCACCAGTTCATCGCCGTCGCGAACGGCCGTCGTCTTGACCGAGGCGAGGTCGGCGCCGACGTCAGGCTCGGTCCAGCCATAGGCGAAGAGAACCTCGCCCGCCGCCACCTTGGGGAGAAGCGTGCGCTTCTGCTCCTCGGAGGCGCATTCGCCGAGATTCATCCCCGCGTAGCAGGCAGACATGATGTAGGGGACCGCGACGGCAAGGCTCCGCCGCGATAACTCCTCGATCACCACCATCGTGGCCGGAATGTCCCGACCGCTGCCGCCGTATCCCTCGTCGACCGTCAGGCCCATCATCCCGAGCCCCGCGAGCTTGTCGAATACCGTGCGCGGGAAGTGGTTTTCCTTGTCCCACTTGCGCGCGGCCTCGCGCGGCATCTCGGTTTCCACGAAGCGGCGAACCGTGTCGCGGATCATGGTGATGTGTTCGGGCTCCTCGAAATTCACGGCTGCTGCCCCCTGCCTTCCGCCTCAGCGCCCGGTGAATACGGGATCGCGCTTCTCCCGGAAGGCGTTCACCGCCTCCTGGTGATCGGCGGTCTTGTTCGAGAGCGCCTCCATGCTGAGCGATGCATCCATGATGCTGTGGGCGAGCTGCTTGAGCGCGATGTTGACGGACATCTTGCTCCAGCGGATCGCCTTCTTCGCGCCCCCCTGGAGGCGAGCGACGAACTCATCGACGCGCGCGTCGAGCTCATCGCGCGGCACCGCGTAATTGATGAGGCCGATCTCCGCCGCCTTGGGCGCCGGGATCAGTTCGCCGGTCATGAGATATTCCTTGGCGCGCGCGAAGCCGATCAGCTGCGGCCAGATCACGGCGCCACCATCGCCAGCAACGAACCCGACGGAGACATGTGGATCGCCGATCTTAGCGTTCTCGGCCGCGAAGATCACGTCGCAAAAGAGCGCGAGAGTCGCCCCGAGTCCGGCCGCATGACCGTTCACCTTGGCGATGATCGGCTTCTCGCAATCCAGCATGGTGAAGATGATGCGTTTGCCCTCGGCGGCGGTCTTCTCGAAGGCGCCGTCCTCGTCGATCATCTTCTGCATCCACTCGATGTCGCCGCCGGCGGAGAATGCGCGGCCCTCCCCGGTGAGCACGATCACGTCCACGGCGGGATCGAGCGCGGCATCGGTGAAGACCTGGGCCAGTTCCTCATGCATCCGTTCGCCGACCGCGTTCAGCTTCTCCGGCTGGCTCATCGTGATGGTCAGGACCCGATCGCGGTTCTCAAGTCGCAGCGTGCGATAGCTGTCATAGGCCATTCGTTCCTCTCCCTCGCTCGTATCTGTCCGACCGTCCGGCCGGTGTGCGCGCTTTCTGTCGTCGCCAGCGCTAAGCGAGAACGATTCTTTCGTCAATAGAATGATCCATGACTCATTGTTCACCAACGCGGCTCCCTGTCAACGGCGGAGTAATTCCAGGCCAGTGGGGCGGTGTAAAAGCGAGCCACGGCAGGAGGGGGAGCGCCGGCGTCTGGAGGACTGCTTCAGGCGATAGCTGTCGCCGTTCATGGTCAGGATATGGACGTGGTGCGTCAGCCGATCGAGGAGCGCCCCGGTGACGGCTTCGGTGACGGTGCGCATCGGGCAAGTCTTCATCAGCCGCAGGACCTGGATGAACTCCCCTTGCCACGGTTGCCCCTGCGCGCCGCGATGGGATGACGCAGATGCTGGAACGTCTCGGGCGAACTGGCGGGCGTGTCGATGTCCGGCATCGAGCAGGCCACGAAGGATCTGATCCGGAACTTGATGTCCGGATGCTGGGTGCTCAGGCGCGAACTGACCAGTGAGGCGGTTCGGCGCCGCGAGCCCCGCTTGCATCATGCGACCACCGGGTAGAACGGCCGTCCCCAATCCTCCTTCGGATGGTCCATCATCAGGTCGACGAAAACCGGCATCAGGAAGGCAAGTATTGCTGCACCGTCGCGCACCTGTGCCCGGTTGACCCCACTGTTCCAGGTTGATCCGCCATGGACCAGCTGGTTGCGCAGGACGTAAAGCCGGTCAAAAACGAAGCTCAGAACGCGGACGCTGTCGCCCGCCTGGAATGCCTGCGCGAAGCTGCGGGACGATGCCCTGAACTTCTCCTCCCAGTCCTCGAAGCCCTCGATCCCGTTGTGGTGCTGCCAGAACGGATTGAAGACGTAGCGATTTTCCATGAGCATTCGCACAGGGCCCGAGAAGCGCTGCCACAGCGCCTTGTAGATCCGGCGACCTTCGTCGCGCGCCACCAGCCTGCCGAAATAGTCCACGAAGGCAGCACGTTCGCCGGGCGCCACCGACTGGAATTCCCGCTCGTCCGCGTAGGCGGCATTGAACGCGATCCAGAGGAAGATGAAGCGGGCGTCATCGTCGTCGTCGCACGCTTCGGCGCGTCCGATCCAGCTGATGGCGCGATGCGCGCGCAGACCCATTGTCTCGGGAAAGCCACTGCGAATGGCGCGCTGCTTGGTTTTCAACGCGGCGTGGTCGAGAATATCCTTCATTCACAATCCCCCTCTGAAAATCCCGTCACGGTAAGGCGTCAAAGTCCGGCCTCTGATACCCTTCGACCAAGGCCCGCAACCCGTCAGGCGCGATCACCTTGACCTTGTCGCCCCACTGATAGAGATGCCAGGCCATCTCGAGCCATCCGGCTGCCTTGAACCGGACGATCAGGCTTCCGTCATCCTGTGGCTCCAGAACCTGCGTGGGGTGAAAGCGAAACTCGGCGGCACGCGCGGCGGCCTCGGGCGCGAAGCGCCAGATCACCTCGCCGTATTGCGCCGGGTCCTGATAGACGCCGAAGGCCTTGGCGGCATAGTCCACCAGCGTGAATCCCGGTGCGAAGGCAAAGCTTTCGTCCAGCACGGCTGCGGCATGGATCCTGTCCATGCGGAAGTTCAGGATCGTTTTGCCGCGCGCTGGCTGCCGCGCCACAAGGTAGCTGCGGTGTCCCAGCAGCAGGCCGTGCGGTTCGATCACCCGAGGCGCGGCATCCACAGATCCGTAGGTAACGCGCAGACGAAACGGACCTCGCAGCGCCTCGATCACGGCGTCAGTTACCTCGGGACGCAGGGCGACGGTCGGACCGGGACGCATGACCTGGCCGAGGCCGGCCAATACCGCCTCGGCATCGGCCTCGGACCTCGTTGCGTCACGGGGTGTCAGCCGCGCCAGCAGCCCATCACGCAGATCCTCGAGCGCGCGAGCATGGCGCAGTCGCGCCTGGTCGCGGGCGGTGCGGGCTGCGATTTCCAGCGCCTCGATGGTGGTTTCCTGTCGCGGCTGCAGGCGCTCGGGCGGGGGCGTGTCCAGCCGCCAGTACCGACGGCGGTCCCCGGCGTCCATGGTGGTGACATTGGCGAAGGCGGCGTCCAACGCCTCTGTCATCCGTTGCGCCGTTCGGTGCGAGACGCCGAACTCGGTGCAGATGTCCTCAAGGCTGACGCCACCACGCCGGGAAGCGGCCATCTGGGCGAGACGGAGCAGATCCTGGGCCTTGGAGAAAGACATTTGACCTCTATGCCAGAAATTGACACCATCATAAGCTATTGATCAGCTTGCGGTCTGTCGAGGCGATTCCCTCGGGGATCGAGTGTCGCAAGTATTGGAGCATTAATGAGGGACCTCGACGGCCGCACCTTCCTGTCCGCCTCGGATCTCATGCGCTTCATGGGGTGCGCGCACGCGACCACCCTCGATCTGGCACATATGCGCGGTACCGGACCGGAGCCGCGCGAAGACAGCGAGGACGCTGCGTTGCTGCAGAAGCAGGGCGATGCCCACGAGGCCGCCCATCTGGCCCGGCTCAAGGACGCCGGGCGCACCGTCATCGAGATCGAGCGCGGCGGACTTGGCAACAACGCCGAAGCGACGCGCGCGGCTTTGGCCGCTGGCCCGGACGTGGTGTTTCAGGGCGCATTCCTGTCGGGCAACTGGGGCGGCTGGTCGGATTTCCTCGAGCGCGTCGAGCGACCCTCCGCGCTTGGACCGTTCAGCTACGAGGTGACCGATACCAAGCTCAAGCGTCGGCCGCATCCGAAGCACGTCCTGCAACTTGTGCTCTATTCCGATCTGCTGACCGAGGTTCAGGACGTTGCGCCCGAATTCGCCCATGTCGAATTGGGGGACGGCACCCGCGCGACCCTTCGGCTGTCCGACTACGCCGCCTATGCCCGCATGGCGCGGGCGCGGATTGAGGCCTTCGTGGCCGATCCGCCGCCAACCCGTCCGATCCCCTGCGCCGACTGTGGTCTTTGCCGCTGGGGCGACCATTGCGCCGAGGTCTGGCAGGCTGAGGACAGCCTTTTCAATGTCGCGGGCGTCAGCCGTGGGCAGGTGAGGAAACTGGAAGCTGCGGGCATCCAGACCATGGAAGCTCTCGCCAGTCTCGATCATCCGATCCGCGGCATGGCGGAAAACACACGCCTCCGGCTGGTGACGCAGGCCCGCCTGCAACACGCCCGCAAGACCGCGATGCCCGCGTTCGAGCTGCGCGCCCCGGAACCCGGCAAGGGGTTCGACCTGCTGCCCGAGCCGCAGGCCGGCGACCTCTTCTACGACATCGAAGGCGACCCGCATTTCGAGGGCGGCCTCGAATACCTCCACGGCGTCTGGTTCGACGGACAATTCCGGGCGTTCTGGGCGCATGACCATGCCGCCGAGGCGCGTGCGCTCGCTGAGCTGCTGGAGTTCTTCCGTGCGCGTCTTACGGCTTATCCGGACGCGCGCATCTATCACTATGCTCCCTATGAGATCACCGCCCTGCGCCGACTGACCACGAAGTACGGGATCGGCGAGGCGTTCCTCGACCGGCTCCTGCGCGAGCGGCGGTTCGTGGATCTGTTCGCCGTCGTGCGCGGTGCGCTGATCGGCTCTGAGCCAAATTACTCCATCAAGTCGATGGAGGCCTTCTATGGCCGCACGCGCGATGGCGAGGTGAAGACCGCGGGCGGCTCGGTCGTCGCCTATGAGCGGTGGCGCGAGACGGGCGAGCAGCAGATCCTCGACGAGATCGAGGATTATAACCGCGTCGACTGCATTTCGACCGAGGAGCTGAGGGATTGGCTGGTCGGTATTCGACCCAGCGGCCTCTGGCCGTCGCTCGGTCAGGATGCGGGCACCAAGGAGGTGGAGGAGGACGCCGACACGCAAGAACTGCGTTCGGCCTTGGCGGCCTCCGACCTGCCCGAGGACCGGCAGGAGATGCTGTTCAACCTCGGCCTCTTCCACAAGCGCGAAGCAAAGCCCGCGCAATGGGCGGTGTTCGACAGCGTTGGCAAGGACGAGGACGATCTGATCGACGATCTCGACGCGCTTGCCGGGCTCGAGGCCGTGGGCGCGGCTGAGCCCGTGAAACGCTCCATGGCGCGCACCTATCGCTTCCCGCAGCAGGAGACGAAGTTGCGGGGCGGCAAAAACGCGACGGTGCCGGTCCTTGACGGGCCGCCCGCCACGATCAGCATCGCCGCTCTGGACCGGACCGCACGTGAGATCACCCTCAAGGCCGGGGCAGCGAAGGCGCATCTTCTCTCGGACAGCCTGACGCTCCACCCTGACTGGCCGCTCAACACCGGTGTCATCGCCGCCGCGCTTCGCGATGTGATTGCCGACCAATGCGGGCCGCGCCGGTTCACGGCCGCGGGCGATCTGTTGTCCCGCGCGGCGCCGCGCCTGACGACCGGCACGAAGCCTGACCTGTTGGATGGCGCCGATCCGGTTGCGGGCGCGATTGCGGCCGTGGGCGCGATGGACGGCACCGTGCTGCCGATCCAGGGGCCGCCGGGCACCGGCAAGACCTATGTCACCGCGCGCGCGATCCTGTCTCTGGTGCGCAAGGGGCACCGCGTCGGCGTCGCATCGAACAGCCACGAGGCCATCCGCAACGTGCTGATGGGCTGTCTCGCCGCGCTGGAAGACGACGATCCGGACATCACTCTGGAAGACGCCGAACTGGCCCACAAGGTGAGCGGCGACGAGGATGGCTATCCCGAAGGCTTCACCGGCATCACGCGGGCCACGTCCAACGACGACCCCGCGCTGATAGAGGCCCGTGTCGTTGGGGGCACCGCTTTCTTCTTCTCGCGCCCGGAGTTCGAGCAGACCCTGGACTGGCTCTTCGTCGACGAGGCAGGACAGGTTGGCCTCGCCAACATGGTCGCCATGGGGCGTGCCGCGCGGAACATCGTGCTGGTCGGCGACCCGCGCCAGCTACCGCAGGTGATTCAAGGCGCGCATCCGGACCCCGCGAACCTCTCCTGCCTCGAATGGATGCTGGGCGATCACGCGACGGTGCCGCCCGACCGCGGCATCTTCCTGCCTGTCTCGCGCCGGATGCATCCAGACGTCTGCCGCTTCATTTCCGATCAGGTCTATGAGGGACGGCTGACCAGCCACCCCGACACCGCGCGCCAGGCCGTGGCCGGGACCGCGTTTCCCCCGGCGGGTGCGTTCTGGGTGCCGGTCCCGCATGAGGGCAATGCCCAGATCGCGCCAGAGGAAGTCGCGGCCATCCATTCTGCCGCTCATGAACTGCTGACAGGCGCATGGACGGAGAAGGACGGCACGACGCGTCCCATGCGTCAGTCCGACATCATAGTGGTCGCACCCTACAACGCACAGGTGAACGCCCTGCGCGAGGCGCTGCCCGAGGGCATTCGCGTCGGCACCGTGGACAAGTTCCAGGGCCAGGAAGCGCCCGTCTGCCTGGTCTCGATGACAGCGTCATCGGCCGAGGAAACGCCCCGCGGCATGGACTTCCTGTTCTCCCTCAACCGGATCAACGTGGCGGTCTCGCGCGCCAAGGGGCTGGCGCTGGTCTTCGGCGC
>WOZM01000044.1 GCA_011620265.1 Paracoccaceae bacterium | reverse complement strand
TCGGCCATGTCGTGCCGATGGCGTCGTTCCTGCCGCGGGCGCGAAGGCTGCGCGGCGATCTCGCCTATCTCTCGGCGCGGGGCGAACTGACCTGGGTCGATGTCACGGCGCCGGGCGACGGCTGCGCCTTCGCGCTCTGCGATCCGGTCAGCGTCAGCGGGGTCGCGCCTGCGGACAAGCGCTGGCCGCTCGTCGTCTCGGCGGCCTTCAGCCAGACTCTCAGCCCCGAACGCTGGAAGGCGCTCCGCTGGCGCTTCTTCCGGCTGCATTTCCAGTATCTCTGCGCCTTCGACCGGCCCGGCGACTACGACTATTTCCAGATCACCGCCGGCCCGATGACGCTCGCGGCCCGCTACCGCGACCGGGCGCCGTCGAAAAGCCGGATCGAGCGGCCGGCGAACCGCTACAGGGATGTCGCATGATCCCGCCGAAACCCGCATCGCGCCCGGACAAGGTCTCGCTCTGGCGCTACCTGAAGCTCTTCCGGGCCGATATCCTCTCGGCGCAGCCCGCGCGGCTCTACCGCGCCTGGATGGCGGAGTTCCGGACGCCGTTCTTCCGCTCCTACCTTTGCAACGACCCGGCGCTGATCGACCTCGTCCTCAAGGAACGCCCCGGCGACTTCCCGAAATCCGACCGGGTGCGCGAAGGGCTGGCGCCGCTGCTCGGCCGCTCGGTCTTCGTCACCAACGGCGAGGAGTGGCAGCACCAGCGGCGGATCATCGACCCCGCCTTCGCGCGCGGGCGGCTGCACGACACCTTCCCGGCGATGCGCGCGGCGGCGCTGGCGGCGCGCGACCGGCTTCGGGCGAGAGCTGAAGAGATCGTTGAGATCGAGGCCGAAGCCAGCCATGCGGCGGCGGATGTGATATTCAGGACACTCTTTTCGATCCCGATCGAGCATGAAATCGCGGCGGATGTCTTCGGCCAGTTTCGCGCCCATCAGAAGGCGCAGCCGCTTCTGAACCTCGCGGCCTTCCTGCCGCTGCCGCGCGTCTTCCCGCGCTTCCATCGGTCGCGAACGAAGGTGACGGCGCGGGCGATCCGGGCACTCATCACCCGGCTGACGGAAGACCGGATGGCGGCGATCCGCGCCGGGACAGCGCCCGACGACCTGGCGACCAAGATCATGACGACGCCGGACCCCGAGACCGGCCGCCCCTTCGACACCGCCGAGATGGTCGACCAGGTGGCGATCTTCTTTCTCGCCGGGCATGAGACCTCGGCCTCGGCGCTCGCCTGGGCACTCTATCTCCTCGCGGCATGCCCCGAGGCGCAGGACCGGGTCGCGGCCGAGGTTGCATCGCTTCCGGATACTGTCGAGTTTTCAGATGTTTCCCGGCTGACCTTCACCCGGGATGTGTTCCGTGAGGCGCTGCGGCTTTACCCGCCTGTGCCGATGATGGTCCGCCAGAATCTCCGGCCCGAAACCCTGCGCGGCCGCGCCGTGGCGCCGGGGGCGCAGATCGTGCTGTCGCCCTGGCATGTGCACCGGCACGAACGGCTCTGGGAGCGGCCGGACGAATTCGATCCCGACCGCTGGCAGAGCGAGGCGGGGCACAGATCGGCGCGCACGGCCTATCTGCCGTTCTCGTCCGGGCCGAGGGTCTGTCCGGGGGCGGGGTTCGCGATGGTCGAGGGGCCGCTTCTGCTGGCGTTCCTGATCCGCGACCTGCGGTTCGCGACGGTGCCGGCGCGCGCGCCGGTCCCCGAAGCGCACCTGACCGTGCGGTCGCGGGCGGGAATTCACCTCGCCGTCACGTTTCGTGACGCGACGTCACAATCGGTGAGCGGGTTGAAACAATCCTGAAATGCAACCTTGAATTGATCCTTGCCAAGAAAATGGTGCATTTTCTGTTTGTCACCTCGGTGATTCGCTTTTTGTAACGAGTGATCGGCTGAATCCTGCTCATCAGTTCGTGCGTTCTCATAGGCTGAAACCTGCCACTCAGCCGCGGTTCCTTTGGGGGGGTACCATGTCGATGAAATCACTTGCGGTGTCTGTTCCGGGCTACGCTGCCACTGTCATCAACGCGCAGAGCTATCTGCGCATCGCCGTCCCCACATGGCGGTCGATCGGCATTCACCATCAGCCCGAACCCGTCGTCGAACAGCCGACCGTCTCGCGCGAGGAGCTCCAGTCGCTCTTTCACGGCGAGTTGAACGGCAAGGCGAGGAAGAAGTCCAAGCTGACCGCGCGGGAAGAGCAGGAAAAGTCGCTCGCCAAGCGCATCCGCCGCGCGCTCTATCCCTATCCGGGCAGCGCATTAAGCCATTGAAGCGGCATCAGCCGGGCGCGTGTCGCGCCTGCAATTCCTTCAGAACATAAAGCCGGATCGCGGTCGCAAGGCCGGTATCGACACCGCGCGCCGCGTCGATCTCGGCGGCGAGCGCGTTGAGCGGGCGGCTTTGCGCGTCGGCGAGCGCGCGGAACGCGCGCCAGAACTCGTCCTCGAGCGAGACGCTGGTGCGGTGGCCGTTCAGCGTCAGCGACCGCTTGACCGGACGGCTCACCCCTGCGGTTCCTCGCGGCGATGGGCGTCGAGCGCGTCGCGGGCCTTCCCGGCCCGCGCCTTCTCGAGCGCCTTCAGGGCCTTTGTCCGGCCGAAACGCGCAGCGTTTTCATCGGCTTCCGCGCGTTTCTTCGCGCGTTCGCGGGTCTTGCGGACCGCCCTCAGATTGACGATCTCGGCCATCAGTCCTCCGGCCCGACCATCTTCTCGGGCCGCACGATCCGGTCGAAGGTCGCGCCGTCGACAAAGCCGAGCGCGATGGCCTCCTCGCGCAGCGTCGTGCCGTTCCTGTGGGCGGTCTTCGCGACCTTGGTGGCGTTGTCGTAGCCGATGGTCGGCGCCAGCGCCGTCACCAGCATCAGGCTTTCCTTCATCAGCTTGTCGATGCGGGCGATGTTGGCTTCGGTGCCGACGACCATGTTGTCGGTGAAGCTTCCGGCGGCATCGCCGAGAAGCTGCATCGATTGCAGGACGTTGTAGCTCATCATCGGGTTGTAGACGTTCAATTCGAAATGGCCCTGGGAGCCCGCGAAGCCGACCGCCGCGTCGTTGCCCATCACATGGACGCAGACCATGGTCAGCGCCTCGGCCTGGGTCGGGTTGACCTTGCCCGGCATGATCGACGACCCCGGCTCGTTCTCCGGCAGGATCAACTCGCCAAGGCCCGAGCGCGGCCCGGAGCCGAGAAGCCGCATGTCGTTGGCGATCTTGAAGAGCGAGGCGGCGACCGTCTTCAAGGCCCCCGAGAACATCACCATCGCGTCATGCGCGGCGAGCGCCTCGAACTTGTTCGGCGCGGTGACGAAGGGCAGGCCGGTGATCTCGGCGATCTTGGCCGCGATCGCCACGTCCCAGCCCTTCCTGGTATTGAGCCCGGTGCCGACGGCGGTGCCGCCCTGCGCCAGTTCGTAGATCTCCGGCAGGATCTTCCTCACCCGCATGATGCCTTGCGACACCTGATGTGCGTAACCGCCGAATTCCTGACCCAAGGTCAGCGGCGTCGCGTCCTGGGTATGGGTGCGGCCGATCTTGATGATGTCCTTGAACGCCTCGGACTTCGCGACCAGCGCCTTGTGGAGCTTTTCGAGCCCCGGCAGCAGCACGTCGTTCGCCATCATCCCGATCGCCACATGCATCGCCGTCGGGAACGTGTCGTTCGAGGACTGGCCCATGTTCACGTGATCGTTCGGGTGGACCGGCGTCTTCGACCCTTTGACACCGCCAAGGATTTCGATCGCGCGGTTGGAGATCACCTCGTTCGCGTTCATGTTCGACTGGGTGCCGGAACCGGTCTGCCAGACCACGAGCGGGAAGTTGTCGTCGAAGCGTCCCGCCACGACCTCGGCCGCCGCCTCGACCATCGCGCGGCCGATGGCGGGGTCGAGCTTGCCCGTCGCCATGTTGACCTCGGCCGCCGCCTGCTTGATCACCCCGAGCGCCCGGACGATCGCCACGGGCTGCTTTTCCCAGCCGATCGGGAAATTGATGATCGACCGCTGGGTCTGCGCGCCCCAGTACTTGTCGGCGGGAACGTCCAGCGGGCCGAAGCTGTCGGTCTCGGTGCGGGTCTGGGTCATGGAAATCGTCCGTCCTTTGCTCGGGTCGCGCACTTGCTATGCGATTCCCCGAGCCTGGCCAAGGATGATGTCGGTAACGTTGGCGCTAACCGGGCCGCGGGTCTATTTCCGCCATTTGTCGAGGCTGACGACCTCGGCTTCCTGAGGCGCCGCGTCCGCGTCCGCATCGGTGGCGTCCTCGTCATCCTCATCTTCGTCGTCGCTGCCCTGGGTTTCGAACCGCAGGCCGAACTCGACCGACGGATCGACGAAGGTGCGGACCGCGTCGAACGGGATGTAGAGCGGCTCGGGCGTGTCGCCGAAGTTCAGCGTGATGGCGAAGCCTTCGTCGTCGACGGCGAGGCCCTCGTACCAGTGCTGCATCACCACCGTCATCTCTTCGGGATAGCGCTCGCGCAGCCAGTCGGCGAGTTCGGCATCGGGATGGCGGGTGTCGAAGGTGATGAAGAAGTGATGCTCGCCCGGCAGGCCGGTGCGTTCGACCCCGCGCAGAACCTCGAGAATGAGCCCGCGCATCGCGCGGTGCATGAGGTTTCCGTAGTCGATAGATTTGGTCATTGGGGGCGGGTTCCGACCTTAACTTGACGTCAGCATAAGGGATTCGGAACGGAATGAAAGAGGGGCCGCGCCAGGCGAGGACCCCTCGCCTAGAAACCGGGCGGGATCGCCGCCCCGGCCAGCGCCGAGAGCGCGAGGACGGCGAGCAGGTTCCAGTGCCGCGCGAGGAGCAGATAGCCCGCGACCAGTCCGATGAGGAGCGGCGCGGTCTGGAGCGACCCCGGATCGGGCAGCGTCAGGGCGAAGGGGCCGGCGCCGACCTCGTGCACCGTGGCGAAGAAGACATGCAGCGCGAACCAGAGCGCGAGCGTCGCGATGACGCCCACGACCGCCGCGCTGACGCCGGCGAGGGCCGCGCCGAGCCGCGGCCGGCTGGCGATCCACTCGACATAGGGCGCGAAGGCGAAGACCCAGAGGAAGCAGGGCACGAAAGTCACCCAGAGCGCCAAAACCGCCGCCGCGAGGCCGAGCGCCGGCCCGTCCGCGCCGGCGCCGGCGAGAAAGGCCACGAATTCCGTCACCAGGATCAGCGGCCCCGGCGTCGTCTCGGCGAGGCCGAGCGCATCCATCATCTGCGGCGTCGTCAGCCAGCCGTAATCCTGCACGACCGTCTGGGTCATGTAGGCGAGGACCGCATAGGCGCCGCCGAAGGTGACGACGGCGAGCTTCGAGAAGAAGACGGCGATCCCGGTGAGGAAGTCCTGCCCGAATCCGGCCAGCAGCGCGACCGGCGCCCACCAGAGGCCGAGCCCGACGGCGAGCGTCGCGCCGAGCCGGGGATTGCGGGGCAGCGGCTGAACCGTCGCCGGCGCCCGGGGCAGCGCCAACGCGCCGGCGAGGGCGGCCGCGACCACGATCAGCGGGAAGGGCAGGCCGAAGAGAAAGATCGCGGCGAAGGCGCCGGCCGCGATGCACCGCGCCGCCGGGCCTTTCAGCGCCCGTTTCGCAACCCTCAGAAGCGCATCGATCACGATCGCGACGACCGCCGCCTTGACGCCGAGGAAGAGGGCGGCGACCAGCGGCAGCTGTCCGTAGGCCGCATAGCCCGCCGCGAGGGCGAGGATCACCAGTGCCCCCGGCACGACGAAGAGCCCGCCGGCGATCAGCCCGCCCCGCATCCCGTCGAGGCGCCAGCCGGCATAGGTGGCGAGCTGCATCGCCTCCGGCCCCGGCAGCAGCATGCAGAACGACAGGGCGCGCAGGAATTCCGCCTCGCTCAGCCAGCGCCGGGCGTCCACCAGTTCACGGTGCATCAGCGCGATCTGCGCCGCCGGCCCGCCGAACGACAGAAGCCCGATCCGGCCGAAGACCCGCCAGAGCGGCTTGTCCGCGCTCATGCCTTGCACCCCTCCGGCCAGTCATGGCCTTCCTCGTGCCCGTCGCGCGCCCTGCGGTAGAGCGCGTCATGGAGGATGATCCCCGCCTCGAGCTGGGCGAGATCGTCGCGGTATTGTCGCGACAGGCCGACCGAGGTCGTCGGCAGGCCGGCCCCGGCCCAGGCGAGAATCCCGCCCTTCAGCGTCTCGGCCGCGATCCCGTGGCAGAGCAGGTGCGCCGCCGCCCCCTCGGAGAGCTTCAGCCCGCGCTTGCAGATGACCACGACAGTGCGGCCCGCAAGCGACGGGGCGATCTCCCCGATCCGGTCGAAGGGATGACGCATCGCGCCGGGGATCAGGCGCGGACCGGCCGCGACGTCGTCATCGGTGCGGACATCGACGAGCAAGGGGCATTCGGGCGTGCCGATGAGGCGGGCGCGGCGAGGGGCGGAGAGGGAACCGAAGCCGGGCATGGGGCATCCTTTCGGGGCGGGTTGAAGGATGCGACGCTTGGGCCAAGGCCTCGCGGGGCGCGGTCGCGGACCCCATGCGGAAAGGCTCGCACCGACGCCCGGGCGCGTCAAGCCCTCAGCCGAGCGGTTTCGCGACCTCGCGCAGGATCTTCTCGCGGATCGCGCGGGGATAGTCCGAAAGCCCCCGCGCGGTGATGACGAAGCCGTTCCGGGTGACGACGTAGCGGCGGTAGAATTCGGTGATCGGGATCGACTGGCCGACATCCTCGATGGCGATGGCGTTGATCTCTATCCCCGCCGCTTCGGCGTTGCCGCGTTCGGGCGCGAGCGGATAGCCCGCGTTCTGCGGCCCGTCGCCGGAAATGTCGATGACCCTGCGGCGGCAGTCGCCGACCGCGCCGAACTGCGCGACCGAAAAGGCGATGGCCTCGCCGACCGCGGTGTCCGAGCCGGTATAGGCGCGCGGCAAGGCGCGGGCGCGCGCGGCGAAATCGGCGATCTCGGACGGCGAGAGCATCCGCCGCCACGGGATCGAGAGCGTCTGCCTCGCGGTCCCCGACCACTGCATGACGCCGAGGGCGACCTGGCCGAGAAGCAGCGCGTCGGCCACCTCCGGATCCGCGAGCGCCTCGGCGATGCCGTCGACCTGAAGCCGGTACTCGCCCCGGTCGATGGAGCCCGAAACGTCGACCGAGAGCAGGAGTGCCACATCGCAGGCCAGCCCCGGCGCGGGCCGCAGGACCGAGAGGGCGAGGCAGGTCGCGTAGAGGGCCGGGGCGCGTGTCATGGCCCGATGATGACGGTGGCGCGGCACGCCGGCAAGCCCCGTCCGGGCGACCCCGGGGCCCGCGGGACTCAGCCGAGTTTTTCGCCCGACAGGAGGAGCATGAACGCGTCGGGCGGCAATAGCTCCGCCTGCTCGAAGAAGGTGATGAAGTCGAAGGCGTTGTAGGCATCGGCGATCTTGCCGTCCTCGACCCGGACCATCACCTGGCCCGAGGCGCGGATGGGATCGACCCCGCGCGCCGTCAGCGCCCGGACGGTGATCTGCGCCCAGAGCCAGTCGCCGGCCTCGACGCTGCGGTCGATGTCGATGGCGGGATCGCGGATGAGCGCGAGAAGCGCGGGTACCAGGGCGCGGAAATCCTCCATGCTGACCTGACCGTCGGGCATCAGCCCGTCGGCCCCGGCGCGCGGCGCGAAAAAGCTGTCGATCGCGCCGAGGTCGCCCTCGATCCAGACCCGCTGATACCAGTCCTTCAGAAGATCGAGCTTCGTCATCGAAAGCACTCCGCCGTCCGACCCCTCCGTTGAGGGTCGATCCTAGGGATCCATCCTTGACGAAGCGTGAAGGGGTTTGACGAAGCCTGTGGGGGGACGAAGCCTGTGGGGGGGGGGAAGTGCAGGCTTCTGTTGCCAGGTGCCTGCGAACCCCGCCTTACGCTGCTAGGCGCAAGGGCTTAAGTTTCGATCACTCGAACTGCTTACGCAGCAAGAGCCATCGGAGCACGGTTGTTATTGGCAACTGTACTTTGCGGACCGATAACGGTGGTACCTCACCGGGACAAAGCAAACCCCTTTAGACGTTCGTCGATCCTGTTTCGGCCCCATGTCCCGCCAATACGGGGATGGTTGGTGGAGCCGCCGGGTACCGCCCCCGGGTCCGATCCGGTTATTACGAGCGCGTTTATGTCCATAGTCCGGGCGAACCCGAACAAGGCCAATATAGGGACTCCGCGAGGAAGCGACAAGGGTTTGGAACGTGGCCGATTGCACATGCAAAGGCGAGGTCAACACCCTGAAATTGCATGGGAGTTTTCGCGATGCCAGGCTCATGCCAACCTTTTCCCGGCGCGGATCCGTCCGCGCGTCCGCGCGGGCTTTCCCGCCCAAACGTGGGTTTGAACCCGCCTTGCCGGCCCAAGCGGCGCGACCGGGTCCGGGCGCTGCCCATTGCGGCTCGTCCCGCGCCGGGGCAGGGTGGCCGGGCAGCCGTCTATGAGGATTCCATGCAGCTCGATCTCGGTTTCGTTCGTCGCCAGTTTCCCGCCTTCTCGGTTCCCGAGCTTGCCGACAAGGCGTTCTTCGAGAATGCCGGCGGCTCCTATGCCTGCGGGCAGGTGATCGACCGGCTGACCCGGTTCTACCGCGAGCGGAAGGTGCAGCCCTATGCGCCCTATGCCGCCGCCACGGCGGGCGGGGCCGAGATGGACGAGGCGCGCGCCCGCCTGGCGGCGATGATGGGGGTGAAGACGCATGAGCTGAGCTTCGGCCCCTCGACCACGCAGAACACCTATGTGCTGGCCCAGGCGGTGCGGCGCTGGCTGAAGCAAGGCGAGGCGATCGTCGTCACCGATCAGGATCACGAGGCGAATTCCGGCCCCTGGCGTCGGCTCGCCGAGGACGGGATCGAGGTGCGCGAGTGGAAGATCGACCCGGCGACCGGGCATCTCGATCCGGCGCGGCTGGAGCCGTTGCTGGCGGACGGAAAGGTGCGGCTCGTCGCGTTCCCGCATTGCTCGAACGTGGTGGCCGAGATCAATCCGGTGGCGGAGATCGTGGCGCTGGCGCATGCGGCGGGGGCGGCTACCTGCGTCGACGGGGTGAGCTATGCGCCGCACGGGCTGCCGGATGTGGGGGCGCTCGGCGCCGACATCTATCTCTTCTCGGCCTACAAGACCTACGGGCCGCATCAGGGGATCATGGCGATCCGCGAGGAGCTGGGGATGCGGCTGCCGAACCAGGGCCACTGGTTCAACGGCGACACCCTTTACAAGCGGTTCACCCCTGCCGGACCGGACCACGCGCAGGTCGCGGCCTCGGCCGGGATCGCCGACTATTTCGACGCGCTCCATGGCCATCATTTCGACCCGGAGCCGGATGCGGCGCGGCGGGCGACGGCGGTCCACGACCTGATGCGGGCGCAGGAGGTGGCGGTCTGCCAGCCGCTTCTCGACTATCTGGCGGCGCGCAACGATCTCAGGCTGATCGGCCCGCGCGACGCGGGCGCCCGGGCGCCGACGGTGGCGGTGGATCTCGGCCGTGCGGCGGAGCCGGTCTCGGCGGCGCTGGCGGCGGAGGGGATCAATTGCTGGGCGGGGGATTTCTATGCGGTCAGGCCGCTCACGGCGATGGGGATCGACCCCGGGGCCGGCGTGCTGCGGCTGTCGATGGTGCATTATACCTCGGCCGGGGATGTTGCGCGGCTGATCGGCGCTCTGGAGACGGTGCTCTGATCGCGGGGCGGGGGGCTGCCTGCCCCCCGTGCCCCCCGGAGGTATTTGGGCCACAATGAAAGAGCGGGATCAGGCAGCGGTCATCCTCTGGTTCCGGCGCGACCTGCGGCTTGCGGATCATCCGGCGCTGGCGGCGGTGGCGGAGGGGCGGCCGGTCATTCCGGTCTTTGTCCATGACGAGACGGTCGAGGCGCTGGGCGCGGCGGCGAAATGGCGGCTGGGCGAGGGGATCGCCGTCTTCGCGCGGGCGCTCGAGGCCGCGGGGTCGGGGCTGGTGCTCCGGCGGGGGCGGGCGCTCGACGTGCTGCGCAGGCTGGTGGCCGAGACCGGGGCCGGGGCGGTGCACTGGACGCGCGGCCATGACCGCGAGGCGATCGCCCGCGACCGGGAGGTGAAGGCGAAGCTCGCGGCGGCGGGGATCGCGGCACGGAGCTTTCCCGGGGCCGTGCTTTTCGAGCCCTGGACGGTGGCGACCGGGCAGGGCCGGCCCTACAGCGTCCATTCGCCGTTCTGGCGCGCGGTGCGCGGCCGCGATCCGGGCGGGTTGGAAGCCGCGCCGTCGCGGCTTCGGCCGCCCGAGCCCTGGCCGGCCTCGGACCGCCTGTCGGACTGGGCGATGGCGGCGGCGATGAACCGCGGGGCGGCGGTCGTCGGGCGCTTCGCCTCGGTCGGGGAGGCGGCGGCGCGGGAGAGGCTCGACCGCTTTCTCGGCGAAAAGCTCGCCCGCTATGCCGGGGACCGCGACGTTCCGGCCCGCGACGCCACTTCGGGCCTTTCGGAGCACCTCGCCTGGGGCGAGATCTCGCCGCGCACGGTCTGGCATGGGGCGATGGCGGCGCGCGCGGCCGGGGTGGCGGGGGCGGAGAAGTTCCTCTCGGAGCTTGGCTGGCGCGAGTTTGCCTGGCATCTGATGTATCACGCGCCGGAGATGGACCGGCGGAACTGGCGCGCCGAATGGGACGGGTTTCCATGGCGGGGCGACAACGATGATGCGGAGCGCTGGCGCCGGGGCATGACCGGCGAGCCCTTCGTCGATGCCGCGATGCGCGAGATGTTCGTCACCGGCCGCATGCACAACCGGGCGCGGATGGTCGCGGCCTCCTATCTCACCAAGCATCTGCTGACCGACTGGCGGGTCGGGCTGAAATGGTTCGCCGAGTGCCTGACCGACTGGGACCCGGCCGCGAACGCGATGGGCTGGCAGTGGGTCGCGGGCTCGGGACCGGACGCGGCGCCCTATTTCCGCATCTTCAATCCCCGTACGCAGGCGGAGAAGTTCGA
>WOZM01000127.1 GCA_011620265.1 Paracoccaceae bacterium | reverse complement strand
CGACGCCGGAGCCCGAGCCCGAGCCGCTGCCCGAAATCGTGCCCGAGCGCGAACCGGCACCGGCGCCCGAGCCTGCGCCCCGCGAGATCCCGCGCCGCGCGCCCGAGGCCCCGCCGGCCCCGCCGGCCGAGACCCCGCCGGCGCCGGTGGAACTGCCGGAACCGGCGCCTTTCGAGATGCCCGAGCCGGGGCCGCTCGAAATCCCCGGCGAGACGATGTCGGTCTCCGACGCGCCCTTCGCCGAACGCCCGGGCTTCCTCGGCCGCCTCTTCACGCGCCCCGCGGCCCCCGCCGCCCCGCGCCGGGTCCTCGACGACGCGATGCTCGAAAGCCTCGAGGAACTGCTGATCCAGTCCGACATGGGCGTCGACACCGCGCTCCGCGTCGCGGCCAACCTCGCCGAGGGGCGGATGGGCAAGAAGCTCTCGGTCGACGAGATCAAGGGGCTGCTCGCCGCCGAGATCGCCCGGATCATGGAGCCGGTCGCAAAGCCGATGCCGCTTTACGGGACGAAGCCGCAGGTCGTGCTGGTCGTCGGCGTCAACGGCTCGGGCAAGACCACGACCATCGGCAAGCTCGCGAGCCAGTTCCGCGCCGCCGGCAAGACGGTGGTGATCGCCGCCGGCGACACGTTCCGCGCCGCGGCGGTCGAACAGTTGCAGGTCTGGGGCGACCGCGCCGGGGTGCCGGTGATGACCGCCCCCGAAGGCTCCGACCCCGCGAGCCTCGCCTTCGACGCGATGACGAAGGCGCAGGCCGACGGCGCCGACCTTCTGATGATCGACACGGCCGGGCGGCTCCAGAACCGGCAGGACCTGATGGAGGAACTGGCCAAGATCGTCCGGGTGATCCGCAAGAAGGATCCCGACGCCCCGCACAACACGCTTCTGGTCCTCGACGCGACGACGGGCCAGAACGCGCTGAGCCAGGTCGAGATCTTCCGCAAGATCGCCGATGTCTCCGGCCTCGTCATGACCAAGCTCGACGGCACCGCGAAGGGCGGCGTCCTCGTGGCGCTGGCCGACAGGTTCGGCCTGCCGATCCACGCCATCGGGGTGGGCGAGAAGATCGACGACCTCGCCCCCTTCGACCCCGAGGACTTCGCCCGCGCCCTCGTCGGGCTCGATGGCTGAGGCCGGGCCGACGATGCCGGTTTCCACTTGGCCGAAATATCCCGGGGGTCCGGGGGCGGCGCCCCCGGCCTCGGCACCGGCATGAGCGCCTGGCTCGTCTCGCTTGAAGGCACGCCGGCCGGCGGCCATCTCGCCATGGCGCTGGCGCTGCTTGCGGCCTTTCTCCACGCGCTCTTCGGGGCGCTGCAGAAGGGCCGGCACGACCCCTGGCTGAGCCGCGCGGCGATCGACGCGAGCTATGCGGCCATCGCCGCGCCCTTCGCGCTTTTCGCCGTGCCCTGGCCCGAGCCGCATATGTGGCCGATCTTCGCCGGTGCCTTCGCGATCCATACCGGCTACAAGTTCGCGCAAGCCATGACCTACAGCCGCGGCGCCTATGCCGTCGTCTATCCGGTGGTGCGCGGCACCGGCCCCTTCTTCGCGGTCATCGGCGCCGGCCTTCTCTTCGGCGAGCACTTCACCGCCGGCCAGTGGGCCGGCGTCGCGGTGCTGATGACCGGGACCTTCGGCCTCGCGGCCTACAACCTTCGCACCATCACCGTCGACCGCGACACGATGATCCCGGCGCTCGGCTGGGCGGTGCTGACCGGGGCCTTCGTCGCCCTCTACACCACCTACGACGCCTACGGCATCCGCGCCACGGCCGATCCCTTCACCTTCCTCACCTGGTTCTTCCTCATCGACGGGCTCTTCATGCCGGTCTATATGTGGCGCCGCTGGCGCCGCCTGCCGTCGTCGGAAATAGGACCGCTGATGCAGCGCGGTGTCATCGGCGCCTTCGTCGCCTTTTTCAGCTTCGGGTCGATCCTTCTCGCGACCCGGCTCGACAAGGTGGGGGAAGCGGCGGTGCTGCGGGAAACCTCGGTCGTCTTCGCCGCGGGCATCGCCTGGGTGATGCTCGGCGACCGGGTAGGCCCGCGGCGGCTGACATTGATGACGCTGATCGCGGCGGGCGCGGTCATCGTGAAACTGACAGGGTAGGGCGCATGGCCGGCAGAAAGATCAATCCGTGGCTGAAACTCGGGCTGGAGCTCGGCCCAGTCATCGCCTTCTTCATCGCCTTCAGCCGGTTGAAGGACAAGACCGTCGACATCGGCGGCACCGAGTATGGCGGCTTCATCCTCGCCACGGCGGGATTCGTGCCGCTGATGGTCCTCTCGACGCTGATCCTCTGGCGGCTGACCGGAAAACTCTCGGCGATGCAGATCGCGACGCTCGTGCTCGTCACCGTCTTCGGCGGGCTCTCGGTCTGGTTCAACGACGAGCGTTTCTTCAAGATGAAGCCGACGCTGATCTACCTGCTCTTCGCCGGCATTCTCGGCTTCGGCCTTCTGCGCGGCAAGTCCTACCTCGCGGTGGTGATGGAGGAGATGATGCCCCTCGAATACGAGGGCTGGATGATCCTGACCCGCCGGCTCACGGCGTTCTTCGCCGGGCTCGCGATCCTCAACGAGGTGATCTGGCGGACGATGTCGGACCAGGCCTGGGTCAATTTCAAGACCTTCGGCCTGACCGCGGCGATCTTCGTCTTCTTCCTCGCGCAAGGCGGGGTCTTCAAGAAATACGAAGTCGCGGACAAGGATCGCTGAGCCTCGTGCAAGGCGGCCGTCGCCTTCCCGACCGAAGGCACCGCCGCCGCCTCGGCGCCGGGGCGGAACCAGCCAGACGAGGCAGCGGGCGTCGCGAAAGATCGCGCGCCGGTGCGGTTCAGCGGCGGAAGAGGAGGGCCTGCGCCCTGGGGTCGCCTTGCAGGTTCGACCGGCGGTCGGCGGCCAGCGCCCGGCCGCGCTGGACCGCGGGGCGGGCGCCCACGTCGTCGAGCCAGCGTTTGAGGTTCGCCTTGTCGTCCAGTGTCTGCTGCTGGCCTTCCCAGAGCGCGGCCCAGCCCCAGATCGCCATGTCGGCGATGGAGTAGAAATCGCCCGCCACATAGCGGTGCTTCGCCAGTTGCCGGTCGAGGACGCCGTAGAGCCGCGCCACCTCGGCCCGGTAGCGGTCCTTGGCGTAGGGCAGGTCCTGCGGCGGTTCCAGCGCGGGCGCGTATTTGAGGAAATGATGCGCCTGTCCCGCCATCGGGCCGAGCCCGCCCATCTGCCACATCAGCCACTGATCGACGGCGATCCGGTCGCGCTCGCTCTCGCCGTAGAACCGGCCGGTCTTGCGGGCGAGATATTGCAGGATCGCGCCGCTTTCGAAGATCGAGACCGGCTTGCCGTCCGGCCCGTCGGGATCGGTGATCGCCGGCATGCGGTTGTTCGGCGCGATCTTGAGGAAGTCCGGCCTGAACTGGTCGCCGGCGCCGATATCGACGAGGTGGAGGTTGTAGGGCAGGCCCATCTCCTCGAGCGCGATGGAGATCTTCCAGCCGTTCGGCGTCGGCCAGTAGTAGAGCTCGATGGGTCTGGTCATGTCCTGTCCTTTTCGCGGGTCCTCTTCGCTACCGATCTTGGCACGGACCGGGCGGTCCGCAATGTGCAGCAGCGCACAGGGGATTCTCAGCCGAGATCGTCGAGCTGTTGCTGCGCGGTCAGGTAGTGCCGGACCGACCAGTAGCAGGCCTCCTGGACCGGTTTCGAGCAGATCACCGGATGGCCGTCGACCTTCACCCGCCAGACGCCGTTCGCGGTTGCCTCGATCGGGTAGATGTCGGTTCCGATCTGCACGTCGCCAAGCGGCGAGGGGGCTGGGGCGGCGACCGGCGTGGCGCAGGCGGCGAGGGCGAGGGCGAGAAGCGCGGCGAGTGCGGCGGGGCGGTGCATGGCGAGGGACTCCGGAGTCGGGGAGGGTCAGTTGACCGCAAATCCCGCGGCATCGCAAGGGGCGGCCCAGTCGTCCGGCGCGGTCGGCGGCCGGCCTGAAGGCGCCAGACGGTCGAGCGGCAGCGGCGCCGCATCGGCAATGAGCGCCCGGTAAAGCGCGAAGACGCCGGGCCGCATGTAGGACGACCAGTGGCAGACCCGCCGGTCGCGCCCGCCGATGCGGAAGCCGAGCCCGCGGAGATGGTCGAGCGTCTGGGCGCAGTCGATCCTGAGATCGCACCAGCCGGCATAGCGCCCGGAAAGCCCGCGCCCGACCGGGCGGCGGAGCCCGCCCGAGGCGAGAAGCGTGGCGCAAAGGTCGAAAAGCCGGTTCTCGCGGCTCGTCACGTTGACGATCTCGGCATGGCGTCCGGCGCCGGTCGCCATCGCCACGGCCACCTCGGCGCGCAGGACGGCCGGGAAGAGCAGGACCGCCCGGTCGATGTCGCCGGCCGAGAGGGCGGGCAGGGCGGAAAGCACGACCCGCGCGCCGAGACTGTGGGCGAGCACCGTCACCCGGCGTCCGGGAGAGCGGGCGCGGATGCGGGCGATGAGCGCGGCGAGCGCGAGGCCGGCGCGCGCGGCCTCCGACCGGGCGCGCCAGAAGCTGCCGAAGGCGTTCCAGCCGAAGGCGATGGCGAGGTCGGGCCCGGCCGCGCTGACGCCGAGATGGCGGGGCCAGGGCAGGTCGCCGTCGGGAAGCGTCTCGGCGAGCGAGAGGATGAACCGGTGCGGGTCGCGGTGGGCCACCTCGGGTGCGTAGCGGAAACCGTGGACGAGGATCGGCACCGGCATGTCCGCCGGCAGCGCGGCGAGGAGCGTGTCGAGATCGGGCCCGTCGCGGTCGGCGGGGCTCCAGAGGCAGCCATTGGCGTTGACATGCAGGAGGGTCATCGGAGCGTCCACAAGATGTTGTGGCTGCTTGGTAGCCGACGCATACGACGCGGGCGTGACGGTCGGGCAACGGTTTCGCGATGCGGTTGACCGCGGCGGCACTTCGCGCTATCGAATCGGGCGTGGCGATTTGTTACCGGATTGCGGGCCACGTTAAACATGCCGCTAAAGAGGTCGGAGGCGTCCAGCCCCCACCTGTTCCGGTGGGGGTTTTTTGTTGCCGGAGGAACGGCCATGACCGAATGGAAGACACGCACGAAACTGGTGCATTCCGGCACCCGCCGCAGCCAGTATGGCGAGATGTCCGAGGCGATATTCCTCACCCAGGGTTTCGTCTACGACAGCGCCGAGGAGGCCGAGGCGCGATTCATCGAGGCCGGGCCGGACGAGTTCATCTATGCCCGCTACGGCAACCCGACGGTGCGGATGTTCGAGGAACGCATCGCCGCGATCGAGGGCACCGAGGACGCCTTCGCCACCGCCTCCGGCATGGCGGCGGTGAACGGCGCGCTGACCGCGATGCTGAAGGCGGGCGATCATGTCGTCGCGGCCCGGGCCTTGTTCGGCTCCTGCCTCTATGTCCTTGAAATCCTCGGTCGCTTCGGTGTCGAGGTGACGCTGGTCGACGGCACCGACCTCGACCAGTGGCGGGGCGCGGTGCGCGCGGAGACGAAGGCGGTCTTCCTCGAAAGCGTCTCGAACCCGACGCTGGAAGTGATCGACGTGAAATCGGTGGCCGAGATTGCCCATGGCGTCGGCGCGACCGTCGTCGTCGACAATGTCTTCGCGACGCCGACCTTCTCGAAGGCGGTGGCGCTCGGCGCCGATGTCGTCGTCTATTCGGCGACCAAGCATATCGACGGCTCGGGCCGCTGCCTCGGCGGGGTGATCTGCGGGACCAGGCACTATATCCGCAAGGTGCTGGAGCCCTACCTCAAGCATACCGGCGCGGCGCTGAGCCCGTTCAACGCCTGGGTGATGCTGAAGGGGATGGAGACGCTCGACCTCCGGGTCCGGGCGCAGGCGGCGACCGCGCAAGGCCTCGCCGAGGCGCTGGAACGGCATCCGAAGCTCGCGCGGGTGATCTATCCGGGCCTGCCGGGCCACGCCCAGCACCGGATCGCGATGGAACAGATGGGCGCCGGCGGCACGGTGGTGACGCTCGAGGTCGCGGGCGGGCAGGAGGGGGCGTTCCGCTTCCTCAACGCCCTGGAGATCGTGAAGATCTCCAACAACCTCGGCGACGCGAAGTCGATGATCACCCACCCGGCCACGACCACGCATCAGCGCCTGCCGGCCGAGCAGAAAGCGCAACTTGGCATCACCCCCGGCCTCGTCAGGCTGTCGGTCGGGATCGAGGACGCGGAGGACCTCCTCGGCGACCTGCGGACGGCGCTCGACGCGGTCTGAGGTCGCGAAAGCGTCACGGGAGATCGCGTAAGGTTGGACAAGGGGCCGGGCAATCCCGCATAATGGGCCGTCCGGGACAGGCCCGGGCCTTCGAGGAGCGTGCCATGAACTTCGTGGGCGAGATCGACCGGGAACCGAACCGGGCCGAGGCCGAAGAGGCGCTGGCCCTCCTGCGGCGCTGGGCCGAGGCGGCCGATCCGAGCGAGGTCGCGCGGCTCGATCCGGCCATCGCGCGGCTCCTGCCGGGGCGTGAGATCGGCAATTACCCTGATCTCTCAAGGGCCTATCCGGAGGATTTCAGCCCGGATGCGCGCTATCGCGCCTCCATGCCCGACCTGCAGAACGGCCCGTCGAGCCTCATCGTCGGGGCGCGGGCGCCGATCCAGCATGTCGGCATCTCGAACTTCCGCCTGCCGATCCGCTTCCATACCCGCGACGGCGGCGACGTGACGCTCGAGACCAGCGTCACCGGCACGGTGAGCCTCATCGGCGAGAAGAAGGGCATCAACATGAGCCGCATCATGCGGTCCTTCTATGCCCATGCCGAGCGGACCTTTTCGTTTTCGGTGCTCGAAGCGGTGCTCGACGACTACAAGAAGGACCATGACAGCGTCGACGCGCGGCTGATGATGCGGTTCTCCTTCCCCGGCCGGGTCAGTTCGCTGCGCTCGGGGCTGAGCGGTTGGCAGTATTACGACATCGCGCTCGAACTGATGGAGCGGGAGGGGCGGCAGAAGCGGATCACCCATCTCGACTACGTCTATTCCTCGACCTGCCCCTGTTCGCTGGAACTGAGCGAACATGCCCGCCAGGCGCGCGGGCAACTCGCCACGCCGCATTCGCAGCGCTCCGTCGCGCGGATCTCGGTGGTCGAGGAGGGGCCGAAATGCCTCTGGTACGAGGATCTGATCGACATCGCCCGCGCGGCGGTGCCGACCGAGACCCAGGTGATGGTCAAGCGCGAGGACGAACAGGCCTTCGCCGAGCTGAACGCCGCCAACCCGATCTTCGTCGAGGATGCGGCGCGGAGTTTCGCCGAACGGCTTCTGGCCGAGCCGCGTCTCGGGGATTTCCGCATCGTCGCGAGCCATCAGGAAAGCCTGCACAGCCATGACGCGGTGTCGATCCTGACCGAAGGGCCGACCTTCGCCGACGAAAGCATCGACCCGCGGCTCTTCGCCTCGCTCCACAAGCCGGGGTGACGGCCCGCTCTCGGCCGGCACAGGGGCACGTGCCGCGACGGCTTGACAGCGCTTCGCCGGCGCGGGATGCCTGCCGCATGGTTGACCTGCGCCCCGTCGGATACGTGATCGGTCTTGTCGTCGCAGCACTCGGGGCGACGATGCTGGTGCCGTTCGTCGTCGATCTCGCCCTTGGCGACGCCAATGCCCATGCCTTCGCCGAGGCGGCGCTCGTCAGCGTCGTGATCGGCGGGCTGACGGCCGTTGCCTGCCAGAACCGCGCGGGCCGCAGCCTGTCGGTGCGCCAGGCTTTCCTCCTCACGCTCGGAATCTGGATGTTCGTGCCGTTCTTCGGGGCGCTGCCCTTCATCATCGGCGTGCCGGAAGTGCGCTTCATCGACGCCTATTTCGAGGCCGTCTCGGGCATCACCACGACCGGGGCGTCGGTCTTCGTCGGTGTCGACGACCTGCCGGCCGGGGTCACGCTCTGGCGCGGTATGCTCAACTGGCTCGGCGGACTCGGCATCGCCTTCATCGCGATGATCTTCCTGCCGATGATGCGGGTCGGCGGCATGCAGTTCTTCCGCACCGAGGGCTTCGACACCTTCGGCAAGGTGCTGCCGCGGGCGACCGACATCGCGCGGGAGCTGTTCATTGTCTATGCGCTCCTCACGGCCGGATGCATGGCGGCGTATGCGATCGCCGGAATGCCGCCATTCGAGGCGGTGGCGCATGGGCTGGCCACCATCGCCACGGGCGGTTTCTCGCCGCGGGGAGCATCCTTTACCGGCTATGGGCCGGAAATCCACTACACGGCGGTCGCATTCATGATCCTCGGCAGCCTTCCCTATGTCCGCTATGTCCAGCTCTTGCGCGGAGCGACGCGGCCGCTTCGATCCGACCCGCAGGTGCGGATCTATCTGCTGTGGATTGCAATTGCCGTCACGGGCGTGACGGTCTGGCGGCTGGTCACGAGCGACCAATCCGCCGAACCCGCATTCCGCGAGACGCTGTTCAACCTCGTGTCGATCATTTCCTGCACCGGGTTCGGCGCCGGCGATTTTTCCGCGTGGGGCGCGTTTCCGGCGATTGTCGCGCTGTGGCTCGGAATCATGGGGGCCTGTTCGGGATCAAGCTCGGCGGGTCTGTCGGTGTTCCGGGTGCAGATCATGTTCAGCGTGCTGTCCGCCCGGATCCGGCAAATCCAGACCCCGCACCAGATCATCGCCCTGCGTTATGGTGGTCAACTGATCGAGTCCGACACGGTAGATGCGATCATGCTGTTCGTCGGCGCCTACGTCGTGACGCTCGGTGTCTTTTCGGTGCTGATCGCCGCTTGCGGCGTCGACTTCGAATCGGCGTTGTTCACGTCCTGGACGGCGATGGCGAATATCGGCTACGGGTATGGTGCGATCCTGGGCGACACCGGGACGCATATCGCGCTGCCCGATCTCGCGAAGCTCCTGATGATCCTTGCGATGATCATGGGGCGGCTGTCGCTCCTGTCGGTGCTGGTGATCCTCTTGCCGCGCTTCTGGCGGGACTGAGCGATGCGCCGCGCCCCGCTTGACAGCGCGGCGCGGCGCCGCCAAGGCTCGGCCATGCTGGATCTGCGCCCCGTCGGATATGTCATCGGTCTCCTGACCGCCGTGCTCGGCGCGACGATGGCGGTGCCGCTGGCGGTCGACCTCGCCTCGGAGAACGACCACTGGCCCGCCTTCCTGCAAAGCGCGATCCTCACCTGCCTGATCGGCGGCCTGATGGCCATCGCCTGCGCCAATGGCGTGGGCGAGCGGCTGACGCTGCAGCAGACCTTCCTGCTCGCGACCGGGGTCTGGGTCGTGCTGCCCATCTTCGGGGCACTGCCCTTCTTCTTCGGCGCGACCGGCGCGCGGGTCGTCGATGCGGTCTTCGAGGCGATGTCGGGGATGACGACGACCGGGGCCACGGTCTTCACCGGACTCGAGGGCCTGCCGGCGGGGCTTCTGATCTGGCGCTCGATGCTGCAATGGTTCGGCGGCGTCGGCATCATCATCGTGGCGATGGTGTTCCTGCCGGAGCTGCGTGTCGGCGGCATGCAGATCTTCCGCTCCGAAGCCTTCGATACCGGCGGCAAGGTCCTGCCCCGCGCGGCGCAGATCGCGGCGCGGATCCTCGGTGTCTATATCGGGCTGAGCGTTGTCTGTGCCGCCGCCTACATGGCCGTGGGGATGAGCGGCTTCGATGCGATCAATCACGCGCTGACGACGATGTCGACGGGCGGGTTCTCGACCTCGGACGCCTCTTTCGGGGCCTATCAGGGTGTGCCGGAATACCTCGCCTCGGTCTTCATGGTCCTGGCGAGCCTGCCCTTCGTCCGCTATGTGCAGGTGCTTGCCGGATCGTCGCGGCCGATGCTGCGCGATCCGCAGGTGCGGGCGTTCCTGTGGACCATCGCCGCCCTCGTCGCGATCGTCACCGCCTACCGGATCCTGGCCAATGGCGATCATCTTGAACACGCCTTCCGCGAGGCCATGTTCAACGTCACCTCGATCATCACCGGGACGGGCTATGCGAGCGTCGACTATCAGCTCTGGGGCCAGTTCCCGATCGTGCTCTTCTTCTTCATCGGCCTCATTGGCGGTTGCGCCGGATCGACCTGCTGTTCGGTGAAGATCTTCCGCTACCAGCTCCTGATCGCCTCGGTCCGCGCCCAGATCCGCCGCATCCACTCGCCGAACGGGCTCTTCACCCCGCGCTATCAGGGCCAGGCGGTGACGGAGGAGGTGATGTCCTCGGTCATGGCGTTCCTCGGCATCTTCGTCGTCAGCCTCGGCCTCATCGCGGTGGCGCTGTCCCTGACCGGGCTCGACTTCGTCACCTCGATTTCCGGCTCCGCCACCGCGATCGCCAATATCGGCCCGGGCCTTGGCGGGATCATCGGCCCCGCCGGCAATTTCGCCGCGATCAACGACACCGCGAAGTGGATCCTGACGGTGGCGATGCTGCTCGGCCGGCTGGAGCTTCTGGTGGTTCTGGTGATCTTCCTGCCTCGGTTCTGGCGGACCTGAGGGCAAGGTGGGTTCAACGTGCCGCTGAAGAGGTCGGGCTGGCGGGACGCTGTTCGTGTCGTCACGGTCTGCAGGCGGGTCCCGCGCGGCTGCGAACCGCGGGTCCGGGTCGCTCCGTTCCTAAGGTCGTCTGGGAATTTCGGTATCCTGGCGAGGTTGCGGGCCGTCATTGTCATCGTGAACCGGGCGCGGACCCTGTCGAGGCGGCGGTGGTTCGCTGTCCTTCGGCTGAAAGTCCTTCATGGACGCCCACGCCTTGACCAAAGTGCCATCCACCGGGAAGTGTTCGTCCGGGAGCAGCGGCCGGCCCCCTGCGCCAGCTTCCCGACAGGTTTGCGGACGTGATCGGGACGATGCGGAACCGTCCCCCGGTGGCGGACCTCGCCGCCCCGTTCGCCCGGCGCAACTGCAATCGAGAGCGTCGCCTTGTGGACATCAAGCCCAATGAACGTGCTGTCTGCATGTGGTCTCTCCCGCCATTCCCGAGGC
>WOZM01000241.1 GCA_011620265.1 Paracoccaceae bacterium | reverse complement strand
TGTTCACCATCGAGCACGATTTCGACGCCACCGTCATCACCCTCGTCGACGAGGGCAGCCCGCATCTGGAAGAGGATGTGACGATCCAGTCGTTCGAGGAATGCGTCACGATCGAGCAGTTCGATCCGCGCCGCGACGAGGTCGTGAAGATCGTCATGTCGATGGCGCAGGTGCGCGAGCTTGCCGCCGCGCTCAACCTGCCCGAGGGCGTCTACCGGCTCAGCCCGAAGCGCTGAGGCCTCAGCCCCCGAACCACTGTGACCAGAGCCCGGCCGCCCAGAACATCAGGCTGAGCGTGATCATCAGGATGCCGATGCCGAACTTGTCGCGCATGGCGAAGACGATCGGGTCGTAGTCCTGCTTGCCGAACCAGCCGAGCATCACCATCCGCACCAGCCAGAGCGTCATCGGGATCATGGCGAGCCACAGGATCCATGTGGTCGGATAGAGCGCCCGCCCCTGGTCGCTGATCGAATAGAGAAAGAAGATCAGGACCGCACCGATGGTGCCGAGCCAGGCGACGTTGAGAAGGTCGCCCCGGTCCGGCCGCCCGTAGCCCCGCCCCGGCAACCGTTCGTCCGAGGTGGCGAGCGTCAGCTCCGTCAGCCGTTTCACGCAGCCCAAGGTGATGAAGATCGGGAAGATGAAGATCAGCATGTAGATCGACACCTCGACCGCGCCCGCCGCCGCCCCCGCGATCACCCGGATCGTGTAGAGCGCGGCGAGCGTCGAGATATCCACCCAGCGCATCCGCTTGAGCTTCAGCGAATAGGCGAGCGAGGTGACCATGTAGAGCACCACGACCCCGAAGAACGCCCAGTTCAGCGCCGCCGCGATCCCGAGCGCGAGAAGCGCGAGCCCCCCGAACGTCGCCATCCCCACCGCGATCGGCACGTCGCCGCTGGCGAAGGGCCGCCGGCATTTCGTCGGATGCAGCCGGTCGGCCTCGAGGTCGAGAAGGTCGTTGATGATGTAGATCGACGAGGCGGCGGCCGAAAACGCGACGATGCCCCAGAGGATCGGCACCAGCGTCACGAGGTCGAAGCGGTGCGCCGCGATCATCGCCAACAGAAGAAGCACGTTCTTGACCCATTGATGCGGCCGGAGCGCCTTCAGGAGCGCCCGCCCCGTCCAGCCGCCGTCGAGCTCGACGACGTTCTGCCCGCGCGCCGACAGCTCCCGCGCCCGATTCACCCGGCCGACGACGATCGCGTTCTCGGCTTTCTCCCAGACCGCCATGTCCACCACATTGTCGCCGGCATAGTCGAAGCCGCCCTCGCCATAGGCCGCGACCAGCGCCTCGGCCTTGCGCGCGCCCTTGAGGTTCTTCGTCGCATCCGAGGCGAAGACCCGATCGGAGAGCCCGTATTCCGACGCCAGCCGCTCCACCAGCCGGCGGTCGGAGGCGGAGGCCAGCACCACCTCGCGCCCCGCCATCCGGCTTCTGAGCGCGAGGTCGGCGACCTCGGGATTGACCGGCAGAAGGTCGGTGCGCAGCGGCGCGATCTCCACCAGTTCGGCCTTCAGCCGCTCCGGATGGCGAAAGTTCAGCGCCACCGCGCGCAGCGTCGCAACGGGGTCATGCCCGAGCCCGGCCCAGAAGGTCTCAAAGAGCATGTCGGTCTTCAGGAACGTGCCATCGACGTCGAGGACGAGCGGCTTCACTTCGGTCATCTTCGAAAACTCATCCTTTCACGGCGAACACGCAGCCGTCCGTCACCAGTTCCGGCGGGGTGACGCAAAGCCCCCGCGCCACCGCCCAGGCGGCCAGGACCTTGGGCACATAGGCCCGCGTCTCGGCAAAGGGCGGCACGCCGCCATTCGATTTCACCGCGTTCTCGCCGGCATTGTAGGCGGCGATCACCATCAGCGGATCGCGGTTGAATTCCTTCATCAGCCAGTCGAGATAGGCAACCCCGCCCTTGATGTTCTGGATCGGGTCGGAGCTGTCGGCGACGCCGAACCGGTCCGCCGTGGCCGGGATGAGCTGCATCAGCCCCACCGCCCCGGCGGTCGAGACGGCATCGGTGCGCCCGGCGCTCTCGATGCCGATGACGGCGAGGACGAGGGCGGGCGACACCTCGGTCCCGATCGTCGCCTTGAGGATCTCGGTCCCGTGGGCTGCGGCGATATCCTGCATGTGCTGAAGCCGGGGGGCGGCGACCGCCTTGCCGCCCGGCCCCCGGGTCAGCGCCGAAAGCGCGGTCGAGAACCGCCCCGCCCCGTCGGCGAGCGCGGGCGAGACCGCGTCCCAGTACCAGTCGAACGCGCTCGGCTGCGGCAGCGCCGGTTCGAGCCCCGGCGCGGCACCGCCGCGCGGGATCGGATGCTCAGGCGGCGGCAGCCGCGCAGCCAGCCGGCGCGCCTGCTCCTCGGGGTCGATCTGCACGGTGATGCGTTTCGCGCCCGTCGCCGGCGCAGCCCCCGACGCCTTCGGCGCGCTGATCCGCTTGAAGGTGAAATCCGGGTAGCCGTTCGCAGCGGTTCCCACCGGCGTTCCGGCCGGCGTTTCGGCCAGCGCGATATCCGCCGCGAGCAGCAGGGCGATGCCGCAAGATAGTACCGGTCCGATGCCTCGCAGCATGCCGCCTGTCCTGACTGCTCTCGTTTTTTCTTGCCCCCTTGTCTCAGAAAACCGCGCGCCGGACCAGCATTTCCGCGCCCGACCACGCCGGATTCGCCCGGGATTCGGCCTTTTGGCAACAGGAAAATCCTGCGAAATCGCGCCGATAAAGGTAGATTTATCATTTTATTTCAAATGATTAATCCCACCCCTCGAAGAAGTGAACGCAACTTCAAAATGTACGATCAACGCCCAACTCCTGCCACGATTCGACGGCCTCATGAGCCCATGCCGCGACGGAGACGGGGATTGGCGTAGACACCCCGGACGACACGGAGCGGATGGTGCAACGGGCGAACCTACGGAGAGAGACATGAAACTGTTCAAGCTTGCGAAGAAGTTCAACAACGAAGAAGACGGCGCCGTGACCGTCGACTGGGTCGTGCTGACCGCTGCCGTCGTCGGCCTCGGCGTTGCCGCGCTCGCCGCTGTCAAGAAGGGCACCGGCTCGCTGACCACGAAGATCAATGACTACCTGTCCAGCCAGTCGATCAACTCGACCTTCTGATCCGGCACCGGACAAGACGATCAAAGGCCGCGCCCCCAGGGGCGCGGTTTTTTGTTTCCACCAGGGAGACTCGTTGTTTCCCATTCGCAATCAGGTAGCGCGAAAATGAACGAGAAGCGCCCAAATCGTGCCATCTTGGCGGGCTTTACTCGGATCAAGGGCAAAGGGCGACATGCGAGTTCGGAAGCCGGTACGGCGACGGCCTCAAGGGAAAGCGGAGCAAGAGATGAAGCTTTGGAAAATGATTTCGCGGTTCGAGGCCGATGAAACCGGCGCAGTGACCGTCGACTGGGTCGTGCTGACGGCGAGCGTCTGCGGCCTCGTGGCATTGGCGATGGCCGGGATCAAGGGCAACATGACCAGCATCGGCCAGAAGACCGAGCAGTTCCTGACCGCCCAGACGATCAACACCACGTTCTGACCGCCCTCGCGGCCGGCCGGTGTCAGACAGGATCAGAGCGCCCCTTTCGCGGGGCGCTCTCTGCCGTTCGGGACCGGGACACGCGCGAATGTTTCCAGTCTCGGCAAGATTCCACCCAAGTGGCGTGCTTTGACCACCATTTCGCCGTATTCCATGCGAATATTTCCCGCTAAAGAGGCGCACGAGCCTGCCGGGATCCGGCACACGCTCTTTGCCTGATCGACGAAAGGAACGACTATGCGTCTGGTATTTGGTTTGGTTTTGGTGCTGGGGGTCGCGCTGGCCGGCTTTGCCGTCTACATGGCCCAGGGCTTCATCGCCCAGACCCAGGCCGAACGGGACCGGCTTGCCGAGGAGCAGGCGCGGGCTCCGCGTCTTGTCGATGTCGTCGTCGCCACGAAGGCGATGCAATACGGCGACCGGTTCACGCGAAACGATCTCGAAGTCATCAAGGTCCAGGAAGGCAAGGTGCCGGCGGGCGCCTTCAATGCCGTGGTCGCACCGCAAGGCGGCGACAAGTCGATCGTTCCGGTTTTCTGGGAGGGCGAGACCCGGCCCCGCGCCGCGCTCCGCAGCTATGAGCCGTTCGAGCCGATCCTCGGCGCCAAGGTGACCGAGCCCGGCATCGACGCCGGCATCAACGCCAACCTCACCGCCGGCATGCGCGCCTTCGCGATCAATGTCGACGTGACCTCCGGCGTCTCCGGCTTCCTGCGTCCCGGCGACCGCGTCGACGTCTACTGGTCGGGCGCCGTGAACGGTCAGGACGTGACCAAGCTTATCGACGAGGCGGTCCGGCTGATCGCGATCAACCAGAGTGCGGATGCCGACCGCAGCGAGGAAACCATGATCGCCCGCACCGTCACGGTCGAGGCGACACCGAAGCAGATCGCGGCGCTGGCGCTCGCCCAGCAGACCGGACGTCTGACCCTGTCGCTCGTCGGCACCGGCGATGTCGAGCAGGTCGGCGCGGTCGAGATCGACCGCAAGACGCTTCTCGGCATCGTCGAGGCGGAGCCGGTCGCGGCGCCCGAACCGGAGCGGGTCTGCACGATCCGCACCAACAAGGGCGGCGAGATCGTCGAAGCCGTGATCCCCTGCACCAACTGAGCGGGTGCGCGAACCGCGGAACCATCGGGCGCCGGCCACCATATGGAGTGGCCGGCGCCTTTCGGTTTACCATCTCTTCCCGACTGTTGCGGCTTATCCACATAAGGACGACACCGCAACGCGTTGATTCTTGCAAAAAAACGCGTCTTCCCGCATTGTGACGGCAATCTGGGCGACAAAGACCCGCAGAAGCGGGCGGCAATGACCCATCAATGAGGCGTGATCGGAGAGGCAGGTCACATGAGCATGAACAGACTATTCGCGGCTGGGATGCTGGGCGTATCGCTCACCATGACGGCCATCCCCTCCGCCCAGGCGGAGACATTGAAGATCGTCAACGGCTCCGCGACGAGCGCGCTCAATGTTCCGATGAACCGGGCCGTGGTCGTCGAATCCGACCAGCCTTTCGCGGAACTGTCGATCGCCAATCCCGGCATCGCCGACATCTCTACCCTGTCGGACCGCTCGATCTATGTCCTCGGCAAGGCGCCGGGGCGCACGACGCTGACGCTTCTGGCGCCGGACGGCAAGCTGATCACCAACGTGGATGTTCAGGTCTCGCTCGACGTCGCGGAATTCAAGGAGCGGCTGCAGCAGATCCTTCCGGGCGAGAAGATCGAGGTCCGCACCGCCAATGACGGCATCGTGCTGTCGGGTGTCGTGTCCTCGACCGCCAGGCTCGACCGGGCACTCGATCTCGCGGAGCGATATGCGCCCGACCGGGTGTCGAACCTGTTGAGCGTCGGCGGTGTGCAGCAGGTCATGCTGAAGGTCCGCTTCGCCGAGGTGCAGCGTGCCGTCAGCAAACAGCTTCAGGGCGGTTTGACGGTGGCCGGCAACACGTCCGACCTGAGCACCGTCATCGGCGTTGGATCTGGCGGCCTGGCGCTTGGCGCTCCTAACCCCGTGACCGGGCTCAGCCCGATCAGTGCGGGCGTTTCGCCGAACGCGGCCAATGCGGGGCAAGGGTTCTTCGGCTTCAGCCTGGGATCATACCAGGTTCAGGTCTTGCTGGAAGCGCTCGAAACCAAAGGGCTAGTGCGCACACTGTCCGAACCGAACCTCTCGGCCCTCTCGGGGCAGGAGGCGAAATTCCTCGCCGGCGGCGAGTATCCCATCCCGGTGCTCAACACCAACAACACCGTGACGGTCGAATACAAACCCTTCGGTGTCGAACTCGCCTTCACGCCGCGCGTCGTCGATGGCGACATCATCAACCTCGCGATCAACGCGGCCGTGTCGAGTATCGATACGACCGTCACCGTGGAGTCCGACGGTATCACCCTCAACGCCTTCAAGCGCCGTGAAGCCGAGACGACGGTCGAGATGCGCGATGGCGAGAGTTTCGCGATCGCCGGCCTGTTGCAGGACGACTTCAACGATACGAACGGTCAGGTCCCCTGGCTCGGCGACTTGCCGGTCCTCGGATCCCTCTTCCGCAGCGCGGACTTCCAGCGCTCGCAGACGGAACTGGTGATCATCGTCACCCCGCACCTCGTGTCGCCGACGCGCGGCGAGGCGCTGGCGCTGCCGACCGACCGGGTGAAGGCGCCCACCGAGGCCGAGCTCTTCCTCTTCGGCAAGACCGCGTCGCAAGGGGCATCGAAGGGTGCCGTCGGTGAAGTCGCCCGGCAGGACTATTCCGGGTCCTACGGCTATGTGATGGAGTGAGACGATGCAGAAGCATGTGAGCCTTCTCCTTCTTTCGACCGGCCTCGCGGCAATCGCGGGCTGCTCGAAGGAAACCAACATCGCCCGGTCCTTCTATTCCGAGGCCGGTTCGGAGATCGAAACCCAAGATTTCGGCAATGCGACGATGAACAACACCATGGTCCAGACGGGCGAACGGTCCTATGTCATCGACCTGACGCGCCGCTTCGCCGCGGATGTGCCGAATACCGTGAACTTCGCCTTCGACAGCGCGGTTCTCGATGGTGGCGCGCAGGCGGCGCTGATGCAGCAGGCCGACTGGATCCGGCAATTCCCGGAAGTCCGCTTCCGGGTCTACGGCCATACCGACCTCGTCGGCTCCAACGCCTACAACAAGTCGCTCGGCCTGCGCCGGGCCCAGGCGGTCGTCAACTTCCTCTCCCGCCAGGGCATCAGCCGCTCGCGGCTCGAGGCGGTCGTCTCCTACGGCGAGACCCAGCCCCTGGTCTTCGTCCAGACCGAGGACCGTCGCAACCGCCGCACCGTGACCGAGGTGTCGGGCCTGGTCGAGAAGAACCCCGCCCTTCTGAACGGCAAGTATGCCGAGGTGATCTGGCGCGAATATGTGAAGAGCGCCGAGCCGGTCCACGCCCAGGAAGAAGTGTCGGGCGGCGGTGAGGCTGCGGGGTCCGGCGGCTGACGCGAAAGCACGGTATTGTTTCTACTGTCGGGCGGTCTTTGGCAACAAAGGCCGCCCTTTCCGTCTGATCGTGTCCAGATACCGCATATTTACGATCTTTTAGCCCCAATCTTGCCAAGATTTTCACGGAGTTTCGAAACTCGGGAGTAATGGCGCGGCCTCAGAGTCGCGCTGGGTGGTTGGAAGCTGGACCGTGGTGATTCGATGCACGAACGCGAAAAACGGGACCAGACTCCAACCCCGCGTGAAGAAGGACGTGTGGGAATGAGCAGTGTAGCAGCCTTGCAGCCGGAACCGGCACCGATCGTCGCGTGCACGATTTCACGCGATGTCAGCAACTTCGACCTTCTGATCGAGGACATGGAAACCGAGCTTGGCGAAAGCTGGGGCGACCTGACCTTCGACGACGCGGTCCTGTTCCTGAACCAGCCCGATGCCGACGCGCTCGAATTCGTCGCCATCGCCGTCGATGTCGAGGACGAGAACGACCTCGCCCGGATCTCGGGAATCATCACCACGGCCAAGGACAAGGGCCTGAAGGTGATCCTGATCGCCGAAGAGGTGAGCCCGATCGCGCTCCACCAGCTTCTCAAGCTCGGTGCCGACGATTTCGTCCCCTACCCGCTTCCCGAGAACGCCCTTCACGACGCCATCGAGCGGCTGCACAAGGCGCCCGCGGCCGACACCGTCCTGCACGACGCCCCGGCGGCGCCGAGCTTCAAGCCCAAGGGCGATCGCGACGGCGTGATCCTGCCCGTCCACGGGCTCGCCGGCGGCACCGGCGCCACGACCCTCGCGGTGAACCTCGCCTGGGAACTGGCGACGATCCAGAAGGAAAACGGTCCCCGCGTCTGCCTGCTCGACTTCGATTTCCAGTATGGCTCGGTCTCGACCTATCTCGACCTGCCGCGCCGCGAAGCGGTCTACGAGATGCTGTCGGACACCGCCTCGATCGACAATGTGAGCTTCCTTCAGGCGCTTTTGAGCTTCAACGACAAGATGCATGTGATGACCGCGCCGTCGGAGATGCTGCCGCTCGACATCGTCACCTCGGAGGACATCAACCGGGTGCTCGACGTGGCGCGGGCGAATTTCGACTTCGTCGTCATCGACATGCCCTCGACCGTCGTCCAGTGGACCGAGGCGGTCCTGAACCACGCCCATGTCTACTTCGCGACGATGGAGCTCGACATGCGCTCGGCCCAGAATACGCTCAGGATGATCCGCGCGCTGAAGGCCGAGGAGCTGCCGTTCGAGAAGCTGCGCTACGTCCTCAACCGGGCGCCGAAGTTCACCGACCTTTCGGGCAAGGGCCGCGTCAAGCGTCTGGCCGAAAGCCTTGATATCACGATCGAGCTGCAACTTCCCGACGGGTCGAAGCAGGTGACGCAGTCCAACGACCACGGCCTGCCGCTGGCCGAGACCGCGGCGAAGAACCCGCTGCGTCGTGAAGTCGCCAAGCTCGCCAAGTCGATCTACGAGCTCAACAAGGCTGCCGAATCGGCCAGCGCCTAACACCGGGAGCCCGCGATGTTTTCTCGCTACAAGAAGCCCACGGCCAACGCTCCGGCATCGGCCGCGCCGGCCAAACCGCACGCCATCCCCGCCGCGACCGGCGCGGACGGCCGCCCGGCCGTCGCCCGCCGCCCCCTCGCCAATGCCGGCCAGGTGCCGCCGCAGGCCGGCGCGCTCGACAAGGAAAAGAAGCGCAAGGAGCGGATGGGCGAGTTGAAGGTGGAGCTGCACAAGCGGCTTCTCGACAACCTCAACCTCGGCGCGCTGGAACACGCCACCGAAGCCGACCTGCGCCAGGAGATCGTCTCGATCACCACCGAGGCGCTCGAGGACATGAACGTCGTCCTCAACAAGGACGAACGCTCCACCCTCTTTCAGGAGCTCTATCACGAGGTCATGGGCCTCGGCCCGCTGGAGCCGCTGCTGCAGGACGACACGGTCAACGACATTCTCGTCAACGGGCCGCAGCAGGTCTTCGTCGAACGCGACGGCAAGCTCCAGCTCACCGATACGACGTTCAAGGACGAACGCCACCTGCTGAGGATCATCGACAAGATCGTCTCGGCGGTGGGCCGGCGTGTCGACGAATCGAACCCCTATGTCGACGCCCGTCTCGCCGACGGCTCGCGTTTCAACGCGATGGTGCCGCCGATCGCGGTCGACGGCTCGCTGGTCTCGATTCGCAAGTTCAAGAAGGAAAAGCTCGCGGTCGACGACCTCGTCCGCTTCGGCGCCTTCACCGAGGAGATGGCCGCCTACCTCCAGGCCGCCGTCTCCACCCGTCTCAACGTCATCGTCTCGGGCGGCACGGGTTCGGGCAAGACGACGACGCTCAACGCGCTCTCGTCCTTCATCGACAACTCCGAGCGGATCCTGACGATCGAGGACACGGCGGAACTCCAGCTCCAGCAGGTCCATGTGGGCCGGATGGAAAGCCGCCCCGCGAACGTCGAGGGCAAGGGTGCCGTCACCCAGCGCGACTGTCTCAGGAACGCGCTGCGGATGCGTCCCGACCGCATCATCGTCGGCGAAACCCGCGGCGAGGAAGTGATCGACATGCTCCAGGCCATGAACACCGGTCATGACGGGTCTATGACCACGATCCACGCGAACTCCGCCCGCGACGGCATCAGCCGTCTGGAGAACATGATCGCGATGGCCGGGATCGAGATGCCGATCAAGGCCGTGCGCAGCCAGATCGCGAGCGCCGTGAACCTCATCGTGCAGGCAAGCCGCCTGCAGGACGGTTCGCGCCGCATGACCTCGATCACCGAGATCACCGGCATGGAAGGCGACGTCATCTCGATGCAGGAGATCTTCCGCTACGAACGGCTCGGGCTCGCCCCCGACGGCAAGATCATCGGCCGCTTCACCGCGACCGGCGTGCGCTCGGCCTATGCCGACCGCTTCCGGTCCTGGGGCTATGACCTGCCGGCCTCGATCTACGAACCCATCGCAGCGGAGTAACGCGCATGATCATCAGCCCGACGCCGATCATCTACGGCCTGATCTTCCTGGCCGTGCTGCTTCTGGTCGAGGGCATCTATCTTGTCGTCTTCGGCAAGTCGATCTCGCTGAACTCAAAGGTCAACCGCCGGCTCGACCTCCTGGAAAAGGGCGGCCAGCGCGAACAGGTTCTGGAACAGCTCCGCAAGGAAGCCAGCCAGCACCTCAAGGCGAAGGGCATCCCGCTCTATTCGATTCTCGCCACCAAGGCGCAGAAGGCCAATATCGCCTTTTCGCCGAAGGCGCTGGTCGGGGTCATGGCGCTCCTGTCGGTCGTGGCCTTTCTCGGCCTCAAGATCGGCACTGCGGCCTCGACCCCGGTCCAGATCGCCGTCTCCATCGTGATGGGCGTCGGTGCGGTCTACTTCTGGGTCAACAAGAAGGCCAAGAAACGCATGGACATGGTCGAGGAACAGCTTCCGGACGCGGTGGAACTCATGGTGCGCTCCTTGCGCGTCGGGCACCCCTTCTCCTCGGCGATCCAGATCGTCGCGAAGGAAGTGCCCGACCCCTTGGGCACCGAATTCGGCATGATCGCGGATGAAAGCGCCTATGGCCGCGAAGTGTCCGAGAGCCTGAAGGATCTGGCCGAACGCATGGACATGCAGGATCTGCGCTTCCTTGCCGTCGCGGTGACGATCCAGCAGCAGTCGGGCGGCAACCTCGCCGAGATCCTCGACGGTCTGGCCAAGGTGATCCGGGCGCGCTTCCGGCTCTTCCGCCGGGTCCGCGCCATCACCGCCGAGGCGAAATGGTCGGGCATGTTCCTGTCGATGTTCCCGGTCGGCGTGCTCGCGGTGATCCAGATCCTCAAGCCCGACTATTTCGACACCGTCAAGGACACCGCCGCCTTCGTGCCGGCCGCGCTCGTCGTCTTCACCTTCCTCGCCATCAACGTCATCTTCATGAAGATGATGGTCAACATCAAGGTCTGAGGGG
>WOZM01000118.1 GCA_011620265.1 Paracoccaceae bacterium | reverse complement strand
GAGCAGTTGACTGTTAATCAATTGGTCGTAGGTTCGATCCCTACCGCCGGAGCCAAAAATCCTGCACTGATCGGTCGCCGTAGCGCCAATCTCGCCGCGTGGTCGCGTCTGTCGCGGGCGGGGAAACCCCGTTGCATGCGGACGCGAAAAATCCCTGACAGCGCCGGTTTTCGCGCTATAGAAAGGGGGATTGGAAAAATGTTCGCATTCAGCGCTCAGGCAGGGTTTCCCGATGTCACGGATAGAGGCTCAAAGCCACGACAGGTCGCCAGGCCCGTCCGACCCTTCCGGCCCCGAGGCGCCTCCGACCCTCAGCATCGTCGTCGCGGCCTATAACGAGGAGGACGTGCTCGACCTCTTCTTCGCGCGGCTCGAAGAGGTGCTCAGCGGGATCGGCGAGAGCTACGAGATCGTCTGCGTCAACGACGGCAGCCGCGACCGGACGGCGGAGATCCTGGCCGCGGCGCGCCGGCGCGACCCGCGCATCCGGGTGATCAACCTCGCGCGGAACTTCGGCAAGGAACTGGCGATGACCGCCGGGCTCGACCATGCCCGAGGGGCGGCGGTGGTGCCGCTCGACGCCGACCTGCAGGACCCGCCGGAACTGATCGCCGATTTCGTCCGGCTCTGGCGCGAGGGCTACGACGTCGTCTATGCGGTCCGCAACGCCCGCGACACCGACAGCTGGATGAAGCGCACGACGGCGGCGGCGTTCTATGCGATGCTGAACCGCGTCTCGAATGTCGAGATCCCGAAGAATGCCGGCGATTTCAGGCTGATGGACCGGCGGGTGATCGAGGCGCTGAAGGGCCTGCGCGAACGCAACCGCTTCATGAAGGGGCTCTTCTCCTGGGTCGGGTTCCGCCAGACCAGCATCGAATACGAGCGGCCCCGGCGGGCCGCCGGCAAGACCAAGTTCAACTACTGGAAGCTGTGGAACTTCGCGCTCGACGGGATCACCGGCTATTCGACGGCGCCCTTGCGCGCCGCGACCTATTTCGGGCTCGCCTTCGCGGTGCTCGCGATGTTCTACGGGATCTTCCTCCTGGTCCGGACAGTCATCTTCGGCACCGATGTGCCCGGTTACGCCTCGACGATGGTGGCGGTGATCTTCATGGGGGGGATGCAGCTTCTGGTGCTCGGGATCATCGGCGAATATCTCGGGCGGCTCTACAGCGAGGCGAAGCAGCGTCCCCTCTATATCGTCGAAAGCGCGCTGGGGTTCGACGATGCCGAGGAGTGAGCGGGCCGGCCTCGGCGAGGTTCGGGTGCTCGGCCTCGCGCTTCTCCTCTACGGTCTGACCACTGGCTACGGGGTCCTGAACGACGGCTTCCATTCCGACGACTGGCGCCATGTCGCCGGGGTCTCGCCGCTCTGGACCGCCGTCGAGGGGCGCTGGGTCCTCGAGGTGATCTTCCGCGACCTTCTCGGCGAGCGGTTCCTGCTGCCGGTCCAGCTCTCCCTGGCCTTTCCCTGCCTCTACTGGGTTGCGCGGACCCTCGCGCGGCGGGCGGCACCCGGGGACTGGCAGCCGGCCGCCACGCTTGCGATCTTCGCCGTCGCGGTGAACCACATCTTCCTCGCCGATGCCCTGAGCTTCGCCAGCAACGTCTTCGCCTATCCGCTGGCGCTGGCGCTATCGGTCGGAGCGTTCGAGCTGATCGCGCGGGCCGAGGGACGCGGGCCGGTGGTGCAGGCGGGGGCGGCGATCGCGGCGGCGCAGGGTCTCGCGCTCTCGCTCGGCATCTATCAGACCTTTGCCGTCGCGGGGCTGATCGTGCCGGTCCTCGCGCTTCTGAGGGTCGACCGGGTCACGTTCGCCGGCGCCGCGCGGCTCGCGGCTCTCGGGGCCCTCGCCTCGGTGCTGGCGATCGCGCTCTATCTCGGCGAATGGCGGCTTTACGCGGGCCTGAAGGGCGTCGCCATCGTGTCGGAGCGGTTCAGCGGCACCGATGCGGCGGGCTTCGCGGCCAAGCTCGGCGCGCTGCCGGGGTTGATGCGGAGCCTTCATACCGGGACGCTGATGACCCTGCCCTTCGTGCTCCGCGCGACGATGGGGCTTTTCTCGCTGGCGGCGCTCGCGCTTCTGGCCGTGGCGGCTTTCCGGGCGCTGGCCGGTCCCGGCTCCGTCGGGAAGCGCGGGCTCGCCGTCCTGCGGATCGGCATCGCGGCGGCGCTGGCGCTTTTCGTCTTTCCGGTGCTCTTCTGGCTCGGCTACGAGGGCGATGCGCCCCCTGCCCGCGCCTTCGGCTATATCGGCTTCTGGATCGCGGCGATCTTCGTGCTCGGCCTGACACTTGCAGGCCCCCCACAGGGCCCCGGTCGCTTCTACGCCACCGGAATGACCGTGATGGCACTCGTCGGCGCGGTCTTTGCCCTGACGGCGAGCGCCTTCTGGTCCGACAGCGCAAGGGTCGGCGCCCGCGATCAGGAGCTGGCCCGCGCGATCGAGGCGCGGCTTGCCGCCCTTCCCCTCTATGCCGGACCGCCGTTCCGCATCGTCGGCGGCGTCGACTATCCCGACCTTTCCTGGGGCAGCCTCGCCGGCTGGTCGAGTTTTCATGCCGGCAATCCGCGCCTCGGCATCTTCAGGGAGATGTACGGGCGGGCGGAGGACACCGCCTCGCTTCCCGTCAGCCCGCGCGCCTGTTCCGCCTTCCCCGCCGCCGATGCCGCCTTCCTGCACGAGGGCATGGCCTATCTCTGCCTTGAGGATTTCCAGCCCTTCACCGACGAGATCGCCTGCGCGCCCCTCGCCGGAGGGGCCGGGATCTGCCTCGGGCCGCATGTCTTCGTCCATATCGCCGACACCTGCCTGCCGACCGGGCCGGACGATCCCGAGATGCGGGTGGCGTTCCACTACGAGGGCCGCAGCTTCGCGCCCGAGCGGTCGTTCAGCGTGGCGAGCTTTCCCATTCCTGTCGGCGGCAAGTGCTACACCACCGCCCTCGCCCCCGGCCAGAAGCGGCTGACCGCGCTCAGCGTCCGGGTCAGGGGAGCCGATGGCACGCCGATTTCGGAGGAGCGGATCGAGCTTTCGGACCTGCGCCCGAACGCGGCGCCCTAGAGAGTCAGATCGGGTATTCGACTTGCCCCTCAGAAATCCGCCGGCGGTGTCGCGGTGCGGCGGGGATTGCGGAAGAACGGCCGCTCCACGATCCGGGCGCGGGCCATGCGGCGCTGCCAGATCAGTTCGCGCTGCAGGTAGATCTCCACCCAGAGGTCGTCGCCCGCATCGGCATAGGGCGCGTCGATCCAGGCATAGGCGATGTTGCGCTTCGCCGTCGGCGACCAGAGGGCGGAGGTGACGAAGCCCGCCTCCTTCTTCTGCCGGTGATAGACGAGCGCGTGGTGCGCCGCCTTGTCGCGGTCGATCTCCAGGGCCACGAGCTTGCGCTTGGGCTTTTCCAGCGCGAGGCGCCGCAGTGCGCGGCGGCCATTGAAATGCGGCTTGTCCAGCGTCACCAGCCAGTCGAGGCCAAGCTCATAGGGGTTGCGCGCCCTGCCGGGGCGGAGATGGGTCTGCGACGAGACGAAATCGACGCGCGGCAGCAGGAAGCCCGCCTCGATCCGCGCCATGTCGAGCGCTTCGTAGCCGATGACGCGGATGCCGCGCAGATGCCCGGCTTCCATCAGGTAATCCCATACGGTCAGCGCATCCTCCGGCGCCATCCAGAGCTCGTAGCCGAGATCGCCGGTAAATCCGGTGCGCGACACGGTGAGCGCTTTAGCCTTGACCTTGAACTCCCTGATATCGAACGGTTTCATCGTCTCGACACCGACGAGGCCCATATCCTTGAGGACCGCGAAGGAGGTCGGGCCCTGCAGCGCCAGACCGGCGACCCCCTGGCTCACATCCTCGACCGTGACGTCGAAGCCCCAGGCGATGTCGTCGAGCCAGGCGAGCTGCGGCTCCTGACAGCAAAGCCGGAATTCCGTGTCGGAGAGGCGGAAGACGGTGCCGTCATCGACGACATTGCCCGCCTCGTCGCACCAGATGACATAGGCCACGCGGCCGGGCTTCAGCTTCCTGATATCGCGGGTGACGAGGCGGTTCATCACCGCCTCGGCCTCCGGCCCGGCGATGCGGTATTTCATCATCGGCGAGATGTCGAAGACCGTCGCCTGATTGCGGATCGCGAAATACTCGAACTCCACCGTGTCGAGGACGGAGGCGGACGCGAAGCCCATCCAGTTCATCCAGCCCCGCTGGTGGTTCGCCGCGGCGATCCGGTCGTGGAACGGGGTCGGCTGCAATCCCATCGGCACCGGCGGGTGGGCTGTCTTCACGGCACTCATTTCGCGGCCCTCCCGTCCTTCAGCGCCTGCCCGGCGGCGTTCCAGCCCGGCGCGCCCGAAATGTCGCCGCCGGGATGCGCGCCCGCGCCGCAGAGGTAAAGCCCCGCGACCGGCATCCGGTATTGCGCGGCACCGCCGAAGGGGCGCAGCATCAGCATCTGGTCGACGCGGAATTCGCCGTGATGCCAGTGGCCGCCCGGCAGGCCGAAGCGCGCCTCGATATCGGCCGGCGTGGCGATCTCCGTCCCGGTGACGCGGGCGCCGATGCCCGGCATCGCCTCTTCGAGGACGGCGAGGACAGAGGCCGCCAGCCGGTCCCGGCTGGCCTTGGTCCAGCCGGCTTTCAGGGTGCAGGGCACGAACTGGGCGCTGACCGAGAGGCGCGGGGGCTCGCCCGGCACGAAGGTGCATTCGAGCGCCGGCCGGGCCGGCAATTCGCGATACTTCGCGGCGTTGAACGCGGTCTCGATCACCTGCATGTCGGGGGCCACGACCAGCCGCTCGCCAAGATCGGCAGAGGTCAGCCCCGCGACCTCCGGCAGCGCGGACAGCGTGAAGTCGAGCCGCGCGACCATGCCCTCGGTGGCCATGACCCGGGCGCGGCGGGCATCCTCGGCGTCGATCCCGGCCACGCCGAGGAGATCGACGAGGGTCCGGCGCGGATGGGCATTCGAGAGGACGAGCGGCGCGCGCAACTCCTCCCCACCCGCAAGGCGCACGCCTTCCACCCGGTCGTCGCCGAGAAGGATGCGCTCCACCAAAGCGCCGGTCCGGACCGCGCCGCCCGACGCCTCGACCGCCTTCACCAGCGCGCCGATCAGCGCCTCCGGCCCGCCCTGCGGCATCGCCCGCTGGCCGGGCGCACCCGCGCCCTGCCCCGCCATCCGGTAGAGAAGCGCCAGAACGGTTCCGGGCGAGCGCGGCCCCATCGCGCCGCCGAGCGTCGCGTCCATCGCCAGCGCACCGGCAAGGGGTCCGTCGCCCATCTCGTCGTTGAGAAGATCCCACACATTCGACAGGACGATGCGCAGCAGGTCGCGCATGTCGGCCTTGCCGAGCATCCGCACCGAAAGCCCCATCCGGCCGAGCGCGATCAGGTCGGCAATGCCGCCATCCCTGAGCCGTGGCGGTGTCTTCAGCAGCATCCGGCCAAGCGCGCCGGCCTGCCTCGCCAGCCGCCGGTGCAACGCGGCATGGGCTGCGGCGGTCGCGGCATCGACCCCTGCGACCCGCCCCCCGTCGATCCGCACCGGCGCCCCTGCGCCGAGCGCGATCGTCGTCATCGGCTTGCCGTAGCGCAGCCCGTGCCGGTGAAGCGCCAGCGTCCGCGAAATCTCGGGGTTGAGGCCGGCAGGCATCGCCGCCACGCGCAGGCCGCCAGCCTCCCCCAGAAGCCCGCCGGGCCGGTCCTCTGCCTCGAGGACCAGCACCTTGCGGCCCGCCTGCCCGAGCCGCGCGGCGGCGACTAGCCCGTTATGGCCCGCGCCGATGACGATGGCGTCAGGGCTCATGCGGCCGCCCCCATGTCGATCCGGCGCCCGAGATCGCTCAGCACCTCGCGCGCCGCATTGGCGCCGGGCGCACCCATCACGCCGCCGCCGGGATGGGTGGAGGACCCGCACATGTAAAGCCCCCTGATCGGCGAGCGGTATTGCGCGTATCCGGGCACCGGGCGGTTGAAGAGCAACTGGTCGAAGGTCAGCTCGCCCTGGAAGATGTTGCCCTCCGTCAGCCCGACCTCGCGCTCGATATCCGCCGGGGTCCGCACCTCCTTGTGGACGATGAGCCCCTCGAAATCCGCGGAGTGGCGCGAGACCTTGTCGATCACGGTCTTCGCGAAGGCCGCGCGCTTCGCGTCGTCCCAGGGGCCGTCGGCGAGCGTGTAGGGCGCGTATTGCACGAAGATCGTGGCATAGTGCTTGCCCGGCGGCGCCATCGTCGGGTCGATCTGCGTCGGGATGAGGAAGTCCACGTAAGGGCTTGACGACCAACGCCCTTCCTTCCAGTCGTCATAGGCGCGCTCGATCTCCTCCATGTCGTCGAGGAAATGCAGGTCGCCGCGCAGGAAGCGCGCCCCCTTCGGCGCGGCATTGAATGTCGGCATCCCGTCGAGCGCGATATTGAGCTTGCCGGACGAGCCGCGGAATCGGTAGCGCGTCACGCCCCTGACGAAATCCTCCGGGAGGTCGGCCTCGTCGGTATGGTCGATGAAGGTCCGCCGCACATCCATGCCGGAGACGACGGTCTTCGCGCGGAACTCGTCGCCGTTCTCCAGCACGACCCCTGTCACCCGGCCGTTCGCGACAAGGAACCGGTCGAGGCCGGATCCGGCGCGGATCTCGCCGCCCGAGGCGCGGAAACTGTCGGCCATCGCCCGCGTGATCGCCCCCATGCCGCCCCGCGCAAAACCCCAGGCGCCGATGGAGCCGTCGACCTCGCCCATGTAGTGGTGTAAAAGCACATAGGCCGTGCCCGGCGAACAGGGACCAAGCCCGGTGCCGATGATCCCCGACCCGGCGAGATGCGCCTTGAGGATGTCGGTCTCGAGGTATTGGTCGAGAAACTCGGCGATGGACATGGTCCAGAACCGCACCGTCTCGGCCATGTCGCGCTCGCCGAGGTCGTGGAACCGCTTGCCGATATGGAGAAGCTCCGAGATGTCGCGAGGCCTGAACGAGGCCGGATCGGGCGCGGTCCGCAAGAGAAGCGGCTTGATGAACCTGCACTGCTTCATCACCGCGCGGGAATAGCGCTCGTAGCCATCGGCATCGCGCGGATTGTGGCGGATCAGTTCGCGCCGCAACGCATCGTGGTCGGAGGCATAGTTGAAATATTCCCCCTTCGAATTGAAGGTCGCGCCGCTTTCGTAGGGGATGACCTGAAGCCCGAATTTCGGCAGTTCCAGTGCCCGGATGATCTCGGGCCGCAGCAGCGAGCAGACATAGGAGCAGTTGGAATAGGTCCAGCCCGGCGTCAGTTCGCGACTGACCGCGGCGCCGCCGACATAGTCGTTCTTCTCGATGACGAGGGTCTTCAGCCCCGCGCGCGCGAGAAAACAGGCGGTCGTCAGCCCGTTATGCCCCGCCCCGACGATGATGGCGTCGTAAGTCATCCCCCCTCCCTCCGGCGTTGGTCCCGCTGTCCTTCCGGCTAGCATTTTTTGAGCGTTCAGTCAAAATAATTGCTGAGCGTTCAGTCAACAAATTGATCTTTCCCGTGACCGGCCCTAGGATCGCACCGACCGCCCACGGACCAGAGAGATGACCCCGAAAGTCTCGCCCACCAGCCAGCGCACCCGGGCCCGCATCATCGACGCGGTGGTGGAGACCGTGGCGACCGAGGGCCTCTCCGGGACCACGCTCGCCAATGTCGCGGCGACGGCCGGGGTCTCGCAAGGTGTCCTCGTCTTTCACTTCAAGACCAAGGAGGGCCTTCTGACCGAAACCCTGCGGCGGCTCTCGGAGGAATACCGCAAGGCCTGGGAACCCGCCCTCGCCGCCCCCGACCCGCTCGACCGCATCCTCGGTCTCGTCCGCGCCGATTTCGGCCCCGAAGTCTGCAATCGCAGGAAACTCGCCCTCTGGTTCGCCTTCTGGGGCGAGGCCGGCGCCGACCCGCTCTACAACCGCATCTGCGAAGAGGCCGAACAGGTCCGCTACGCCGCGATGGTCGGCGCCTGCGCGGCGCTCTCCTCCGGCCCGGACCCGGTGCTCCTCGCCAGTTCCATCGACGCGATGACCGACGGGCTCTGGCTGCAGATGCACATCTACGGCCAGACCGTTCGCCGCGCCGACGCCCTCGAGAAGGCGCTCGGCCACCTCCGGCTCCTGCTCCCGGACGCGGCCGGGCGGATCTGACCTCCCCTTCTTCTGTTCGAAAATACCTCGGAGGGGTCCGGGGAGGCAGCGCCTCCCCGGCGGGTCGCCGCGCGAAGGCGCGGCGAAACAGGGGTCACGCCGCCCAGAGCCCCTCGCGCGCCAGATCGTCGCTCGCCCGCCGGATCCCCTCGGCGAGGATGTCGAACATCCGGTCGATCTCGCCCGTGGTGATGATCAGGGGCGGCGAGAAGACGCACATGTTGATCAGCGGCCGCACGATCAGCCCGAGCTCCTGGCAATGGGCGTCGATCCGGGCGCCCACTTCCTTGTCGAGCGCCAGCGGGTCGCGGCTTTCCCGGTCGGCCACGCATTCGACGCAGCCCATCAGCCCCTCGCCGCGCACGTCGCCGACGATCGGCAGGTCGCCAAGCGCCCGCAACCGTTCCTGGAAATGCGGGGTGACGGCGCGGACATGGTCGAGGATACCCTCGCGCTCGATGATCTCGATGTTCTTCAACCCCGCCGCCGCCGCGACCGGATGGCCGGAATAGGTGTAGCCGTTGGAAAAGGCGCCGCCCTTCGCCCCGGCGCCCGAGATCTCCCCGACCAGCCGGTCGGAAAGGATACAGGCCCCCATCGGCACATAGCCCGAGGTCATGCCCTTGGCGCAGGTGATGATGTCCGGCACGATGCCGTAGACTTCCTCGGAGGCGAACCAGTGGCCGAGCCGGCCGAAGCCGGTCACGACCTCGTCCGAGATATAGAGGACATCGTGCTTTCGGCAGACCTCGAGGCAGCGCTTGTGATAGCCCGCCGGCGGCACGATCACTCCGCCCGAGGCGAGGATCGGCTCGGCGATGAAGGCCGCGACCCGGTCGGGGCCGAGCGTCAGGATCGCCTGCTCCAGATCCTCGACCTTGGCGTCGAGGAAGTCCGCCTCGCTCATGCCGTCGGGGCGCCGATAAGGGTTGACGTCGGGCAGGAAGTGCACGAGATCGCTCGCGAAATCGAACCAGCTCCTGTCGCGTTCCTTGCCGCTCACCGAGGCTGAGAGGTAGGTCGAGCCGTGATAGGCCTTCTGGCGCGAGATCACGATCTTCTTCTCGCGCTTGCCGAGGACGTTGTTGCGGTAATGCAGGAACCGGATCGCGGTATCGACGGCGGTCGAGCCGCCGGTGGTGAAGAAGACCTTGTCGAGGTCGCCCGGTGTCCGCTCGGCGATCTTCGCGGCGAACGCGGCGGCGGCGGAATTGCCCATCGAATAGGGCGAGTAATAGGCCATGTTCACCGCCTGCTCGGCAATGGCCTGTCCCATCTCCTCGCGCCCGTAGCCGATCTGGACGCACCACATGCCGCCCGGCCCGTCGATGAGCCTGCGGCCGGTCTCGTCGCGGACATGGATGCCCGAGGCGGACTCGACGAAGGTGCGCTCGTTCCGGCCATGATCCTCCATCGCCTCCCAGGGATGCAGGAAATGGGCGTTGTCCCAGTCCCGGATCCGGTCGAAATCGTTGATCAACGTCGTCATCTCGCACCTCGCTTCCGCCCGGGGAACGATTCCCGGGCCATCGCCATAATGAACAATCGTTCATTCAAAGTCAAAACCCTTGTTTTTCGGGGCCACATACGCAACTGCTTTGCGACGGGTCCGACAGAGGGAAAGCCGGGATGGCAGAGGGATCAGCCGCGCCGCGGAAAAGCCGCGAGGCGGCGAAGGAACGCCACAGGATGGCGCTGATCGAGGCGACGGCGGACGCCATTCTCGAACACGGGCTGGCCAATGTCTCGGTCAGCCGCATCCTCGAGCATGCGGGCCTTTCGCGCGGCATGATCAACCTGCATTTCCAGAGCAAGAACAAGCTCCTGCTGGAGGTCGTGCGGCATTTCTCCGACGAGTATGTCGCGCATTTGCAGCGCGCGATGGACGCCGCCGGCCCCCGCCCCGAGGACCGCCTGCGCGCCATCGTCGCGGCCGATTTCGACGCCGCCGTGCTCAATCGCCGGATGATGGCGGTGTGGATCGCCTTCCGGGGCGAGGCGCAATCCTCGCCCGACTACATGCCCTTCATCGACTCGCGCGACGCCCGGCTGCAGGCGGCCTTCACCGGGATCTGCGCCGAGCTTTGCCGCGACGGCCCCTATCCGGGCGTCGATCCGCGCCTTGCCGCCCTCGCCTTCATGGCGCTCCTCGAAGGGCTCTGGAACGATTTCCACCTCTATTCCGAGCGGTTCAGCCGGGAAGAGGCGCGCAGCGTGGTGATGCACATGGCGCGGGCATTCTTCCCGAGGCATTTCGCGGCGGACTGAGCCGGTCAGGGCCCGAGGATCAGGCCCGCCTCGGCCGCCCAGCTCACGCCGACATCGGCGCCTAGGCCGAAGCCGGAGCTTTCCGCGAGGTTGTTGACCGAGACCGACAGCGGCCGCTCCAGCCCCTCCACCGCCACCTGGTAGTGGATCCGGTCGCCGAGATAGGCGGCCTCGGCCACCCTGCCCTTCAGCCGCGCGCCCGACCCCGCCGCCGCCTCCGAAAGGATAAGCTTTTCCGGACGCAGCGCGAGGAACGCCTCCTTCCCGGCCGCCGGCGCGCCGATCGCGGCCGCCTCGAACCGGCCGAGCGGTCCGGCGTCGAGCCCGGCCCGGTCGCCCGTCGCGGATGCGACCCGGCCGGGGAGGAGGTTCATCGTGCCGACGAACTCCGCCACCCGGCGGTTGGCGGGGCGCTCGTAAAGCCCGCGCGGGCTGTCGATCTGCAGCACCTGTCCGTCGGCCATGATCGCGATGCGGTCGGCCAGCTCCAGCGCCTCTTCCTGATCGTGGGTCACGAAGACGAAGGTGATGCCGATGGTGCGCTGGAGCGCGCGCAGT
>WOZM01000094.1 GCA_011620265.1 Paracoccaceae bacterium | reverse complement strand
GCCCGGCCTCGGCTCTCACCTCAGCTTCACGATGCCGCCTGTCAGATCAAGTCATGACTTATACAACCGATCTCGCAACGTTATGAGCGGGGTGCCACGCTGATCACCAGCAACCTTCCCTTCGATGAATGGACGGAAACGCTGGGATCCGAGCGTTTGACCGGCGCCTTGCTGGACCGCATCACCCACCACGTCAACATTCTCGAGATGAACGGCGAAAGCTACCGCCTGGCGCAAAGCCGGGCACGAAAGACCGCCTTTTGCGCCGCCCAATGGCCGACTTTTGCGCCGCCGTTGACAGTTCGATCCTCTTCGAGCTTCTTGATCGGCCTGGCACCGCGCGGGGGCCGTTGCGGCGGATGCCGTCACGGCCCCCGGCGCGCCCGCGCTTGCGGAAGCGACAAAAAGGTCGGGAATGTCAGGCGGCGTCGAGCGCCGCGACGATCGCGCCGAAATCGGCGGCCTTGAGGCTCGCCCCGCCGACGAGGGCGCCGTCGACATTCGAGGTCGCGAAGATCTCGGCCGCGTTCGAGGGTTTCACCGAGCCGCCGTAGAGCAGGCGGATGCCGCCCGCATCGGCGAAGCGCTTGGCGAGCCCGGCGCGAAGAAAGTCGTGCACCTCGGCGATCTGTTCGAGGGTCGGGGTGCGCCCGGTGCCGATGGCCCAGACCGGCTCATAGGCGATGACGGTATTTCCGGCCGTGGCGCCGTCCGGGACCGAACCCTGGAGCTGGTCCCCGATGACGGCAAGCGTTTCGCCCGCGTCGCGCTGGGCCTCGGTCTCGCCGACGCAGACGATGGCGGTGAGGCCGGCGGCATGGGCGGCCTCGGCCTTCAGGCGGACCAGCGCGTCGCTTTCGCCGTGATCGGCGCGGCGTTCGGAATGGCCGAGGATGACATATCGCGCGCCGGCATCGGCGAGCATCGCGGCCGAGATGTCGCCGGTATGGGCGCCGGCGGCTTTCGGGTGGCAATCCTGCCCTCCGACCGAGACCGGGCCCTTGCCGGCCTTCCGGGCCATCTCGGCGATCAGCGTCGCCGGCGGGCAGATCAGCACCTCGGAGCGCGGCTCGGGATGGTCGGCGGCCAGCGCCTCGATCTCGGCGAGGCTCGCCGTGGTGCCGTTCATCTTCCAGTTGCCCGCCGCCAGTTTCCGCCGCATCGGTCGCTCCTCAGGTCAAATGGGCCAAAGCATCCCGAGCGAGATCGCAGGCGAGGGCCGGCTCGTCAAGTGCGGCATCCGGTAGCCGCCAATCGGGCATCGCGGTTTCCTTGCCGCCGTCGCGTGTGTAGGTCCAGCGCTGTCAGCCCTCTGCGCTCGCGCGCGTGGCGAAACCGCCCGCACCCTTCAGCCAGAGCGAACCGTCGCTGTGCGGGAGCGCTAAGATCGTGCCGTCGCGGCAGAGGCAGGGCCCGCCCATCATCTTGCGGGTGGTGAGGGGGCCAGGATCGTCGAAGAGTTCCGGCGAGAACGCGATATCCGCGTCCGAAACGCTCATGTGCGGGAGGCGCCGGCGTCGGGCATGTCCTTGAACTTGATCGATTCCCCGCAGCCGCAGGCCTCGGATACGTTGGGATTGTTGAACTTGAAACCGGCTTCGAGAAGCGATGTCTCGTAGTCGATCTCGGTGCCAAAAAGGAACATCTGCGCCATCGGCGCGATCATCACCCGCGCGCCGTCCTGTTCGACGACCTCGTCCATCGGACCGGGCTCGGCGGCGAATTCCATCGTGTATTCCATGCCCGCGCATCCGCCCTTCTTGACGCCGAGCTTGAGCCCGTAGGCGCCGTCCTTCGCCATCAGGCGGGCGATCTGCGCCACCGCGCGCGGGGTGAGCGTCACCGGGGATTTGCCGGGAATACCGAACATGGGTGTCTCCGTTTCCTGTTCCCAATCTAGGGTGCGCGGCCTGCGATCTCAATGGGGGGCAGCGCTGCGGCGAGCCAGAGCGTCGCGTAGGCCATCGCCAGCGCCCAGGCGAAGGAAGCGAGCGTGCCGATGATCACGTATTCGCTGGCATGCTGGTTCTTCGATGCGGTGTCGAAGCGCAGGACGGATTTCGCGGCGATGAGAAAACCGATGCCGGCGGGCTGGCCGACGAGGACCAGAAGGAAGATCAGCGCGCGTTCCAGGATCCCGATCATCCGGCCGCCATTGGGCAGGCCCTTCGGGAGGTCGTCCGGCTGATAGTCGGTCATCAGAAGCCCGACCGCGAAGCCGCCGGCGCGAACCGTCAGAACCGCGCCGGCCAGACAGGCCATGATGGCGGGCAGGGCGGTCAGTCCGGCCCAGACCCCGCCTGAAAAAAGCTCCGGGCGGAGCCAGGCGAGCGCGGCGAGGCTGAGAAGATGCGCCCCCTGATCGACGAGGAAGGCGGTCAGCCCAGGCTCGGCGACGCGGCCTTTCACCCAGTCGATGACTATGTGAACGGCCGCGAGCGCCAGAAGCTCCCACGCGTCGATCCGGCCGGTTGCGGCTTGCGCGGTGGCAAGCACGATCGCTCCATGCAGGATAAGCACGGGAAACCGCCGCTTGTTGGCGGCGATCCAGCCGGTCTGGAAGGTGAAATCGGCGAGCGCATGGGCGAAGAGAAGCGCGGCGAAGGTTTCGATCATTGGTTTGCCTCCTGCGCGGCGGTCTCAGCTTCCCACGTGTGAAGGGCACGTCGGATCGTGGCGACGCCCGCACCGCTCAGCCGGTAGCTTACCGCTTGGGAGGAGATGCCGAGCCGCCCGGCGATTTCGGCCTGGGTGGGTTCGTCCGGGTGCAGCGCGAAGGCGGCGGCTTCGGCCTGCTCCGGCGTCCAGCGCCCAGTCCGCTCATCCAAGAGGTCGACGATGACCCCGTGAAGGCGGCTCGTTTTCGGGCCGATCTTGCCGCCGAAGTTCAAGCGGGAGCCGCGAAGCATGTCTTCCAAAGCGCGCCCGGAAGACGAGAAGGCCGGCCCATGCGCATCGGAAAGGTCATTGCCACCGACACTGTCGGCCGGTCCGACGCCGATGGCGATTCGCGTGGGCGGTGCCGTGGCCGCTGCGCGCAAGCGCGCGGTCAGGACCAGTGTGGCGCGCAGAGCATATTTCGGTGGCGTCACCAGGATTTGCCAGCCATCTCCCCGATAGCGGGTGAAGCGCGTTGGTCCGGCGTCGGGCCAGCCGGAGATGTCCTCGGCGGTGTCCGCCAGGATCGCCATCGCCTCATCCGTCGCCTCGGTGCCCGCAGCGGTTGAGTCGATCAGGTCTCCGGTCAGAACGGCAGCGATCATTGCAAGTCACAGCGCTTGTTTTAACATATCACAAGCAATAAGACTTGTTATGGCAAAAATCAAGCAAAATGACTTGATATGTCACATGAAGCCGAGTTCCAGCCGCGCCTCGTCGGACATCATGTCCATGCCCCATTGCGGCTCGAAGGTCATCTCGACGTCAACCTGCTTCACGCCGTCCAGCGGTTCCACCGCATCGGCGACCCAGCCCGGCATCTCGCCCGCCACCGGGCAGCCCGGCGCGGTCAGGGTCATGACGATCCCGACCTCGTTCTCCGGCGAGATATCAATCGTGTAGATCAGCCCGAGATCATAGATATTCACAGGGATTTCAGGGTCATAGACCGTCCGGCATGCCTCCACGACCCGCTCGTAGAGCGGGTGATCGGTCGTCGATGGCTTGATCAGCGGCGTGCCCTCGACGGGGACGGAAGTTTCAGCGGTCATCTCGGTCCTGTCCGGTTGTTGAGCAATTATATAGGGAATTGCCCGGGACGCGTAAAGGCCACCCGCATCCGTCGCGCCCGCGTCGTGCATCCGTCGTGCATCCGTCGCTACGCCGCGCACATGCTCCCCGACCGCACCGCCGAGCGAGAAAGCACGATCCCGCGCCATTCTGCGCGGACCTCCGCGGGATCACGGGGGCCCTTCAAAAGCGCCGGCCGAGCGGATATGAGCGGCCCTCATGACATCAAGATTTTCCTTCGATCTGGCCGCGACCGACGGCCGCGCCCGGACCGGGACCATCCGCACGCCGCGCGGCGATATCCGCACGCCCGCCTTCATGCCCGTCGGCACCGCCGCCACGGTGAAGGCGATGCTGCCCGAATCCGTCCGCGCGACCGGCGCCGACATCCTGCTCGGCAACACCTATCACCTGATGCTCCGCCCCACCGCCGAGCGCATCGCCCGGCTCGGCGGGCTGCACCGCTTCATGAACTGGGAACGTCCGATCCTGACCGATTCGGGCGGCTTCCAGGTGATGAGCCTCGCCGCCTTGCGCAAACTGACCGAGGAGGGGGTGCGCTTTTCCTCCCATATCGATGGCTCCAGGCACATGCTCAGCCCCGAACGCTCGATGGAGATCCAGAAGCTCCTCGGCTCCGACATCGTGATGTGCTTCGACGAATGCCCGGCCCTGCCCGCGACCGAGGAGGAGGTCGCGAAATCCATGCGCCTGTCGATGCGCTGGGCGGAGCGGTCGCGCGCCGCCTTCGGCGACCGGCCGGGACATGCGCTCTTCGGGATCATGCAGGGCGGGGTGACGCGGGCGCTGCGCGAGGAAAGCGCCGAGGCGCTGACGGCCATCGGCTTCGACGGCTACGCCATCGGCGGTCTCGCCGTGGGCGAGGGGCAGGAGGCGATGTTCTCCGTCCTCGACTACGCGCCGGGATTCCTGCCCGAGGATCGGCCCCGCTACCTCATGGGGGTCGGCAAGCCCGACGACATCGTCGGCGCGGTCGAGCGCGGCATCGACATGATGGATTGCGTCCTGCCCTCGCGCTCGGGCCGCACCGGGCAGGCCTGGACGCGGGCCGGTCAGGTCAACATCAAGAACGCCCGCCACATGGACGATCCGCGCCCGCTCGACGCCGACTGCACCTGCCCGGCCTGCCGGAGCTACAGCCGCGCCTATCTGCATCACGTCTACCGGTCGGGAGAGATCATCGCCTCGATGCTGCTGACCTGGCACAACCTGCACTACTATCAGAAACTCATGCAGGGCCTGCGCGACGCGATCGCCGAAGGGCGGCTGGCTGCCTTCGTCGCCGACTTCCACGCGAACCGGGATGCGGGCGACATCGAGCCGCTCTGATCGCGGCGGGCGGGTGCAACGTCCGAATAAACGGCGCGCCTCTCATCCGTGCGTCAGGTAGATCGACATCTGCTTCAGCGTCATGTGAACGGAAGGCGACAGCGCCTCGACGCTTTCCGTCAGGTCGTGCAACTCGCTCAGATCCGCCTTCAGCCCGTCGATCTCCGCATCCGTCAGGTCACGGTCCGAGCGCGAGAAGCCGGCCATCGTGCGCCGCCCGTTGCGGGTCAGCGCGATGACCGCGCCATGGTTCAACCCGAATTCGCGGGCGCGCGCCATGATGCCGGCGGGATCGTCGAGCCCGCTCCAGCGGATCGTGCCTTCGTTCTCGAATCCCCAGCGCACGACCGGGTCGTGGAGCACCAGCCCCTCGCGGGAATAGGTATCGAGCCAGTCCTTGGCGTAGGACTGGAAGAGGTATTTCGGCGCGGTGAAGCGGACGTGGAGCGCGATTGCGAACCCGGCGGGACTTGCCTGATGCAGTCGGGCCAGAAGCGTGCTGATCCGGTCTTCGCTGTCCATGGCGTCCCTCGCGTCCCATAGTCTTCCGTCGCCCGGCAATTCGTGGCATATCCGGTCTGCTTCTACAACTCTGGGTCGTTCGACTGTGATCCGCCTGCACGTGAACGGAAAGACGATAGCATGGAACACGCCGCGAATGGGCGCGAGTTTTCCTACTTTGCGCCGGCAGGCTACTACATCGCGCTTCGCGTCGGTTTCGCCTTTCCGATCGCCGAGACGAATGCGCTGCCCGACGCCTGGGTCGAGTATTACACCCAGCGCGGCTACATGCTGCACGATCCGGTCATGCAGTGGCTTTACGCCAATTCCGGCGCGATCCGCTGGAGCGCGATCACGTTGCCCGATCCGCGCGGCATCTTCACCGAGGCCGCCTGGCACGGGCTGAAATTCGGCGCGGCGATCTCCTGCGCCTCGACCGGGACCGAAGGCCAGCGCAGTTTCGGATTCTTCGCGCGCTCCGACCGCGAATTCACCGACGAGGAGATCGAGCTTCTCGCCCACAAGCTCCGCCGCCTGCACGAGGCGACCGCGCCGCCCACCAACCTGACCGAGGCCGAGCTCGAAGCGCTGCGGATGGTGCGCGACGGTCTTTTGCTGAAGGAGATCGCGAACGCGCTCGGCGTGTCGGAAGGCGCGATCAAGCAACGGCTGAAGAACGCCAAGCTGAAGCTCGGCGCCAAGACGATCAGCCAGGCGGTGTCGACCGCCGTGGGTTACGCGCTCATCTGACGGCTCCGGTCCGCGCCGGCGCAAGCGGCGCAGAAGGCGCACCATACAATTATATGGCGAAACTGCGGCGATAACTCGCCAAACAGGATTTTTCCCGTTTCGGGTTAATGCTCTAATCGCCCCGCCTATCAGGAGGGGCATATCATGGAAAACATCACTTTCGACCTGCTCAACATGCACCGTCACGGCGCGGCCTTCTACGACTACTTGCGGATGCGCAAGCGGGTGTTCGTCGACGAACTCGGATGGGAGATCCCGCATAACGACTTCGTCGAGATGGACCAGTACGACAACCCGATGACGCACTACTCGATCGTGGTGCGCGACGGCCGCGTCCTTGGCGGGGCGCGGGCGCTGTCGACGATTGCCGAGTGGAACGGCGCGGGCTGCATGCTCAACGACGTTCTGGAGGGCAAGCTGCCGACGATCCCGAAGAGCGTGATCGACGGGCCGATCCGGACGCCGCTCGTCTGGGAATGCTCGCGGCTCGTCATGGCCGACGACATCGGCTCGGGCGAAGAGCGGGCGGAGTGCCTGTCGCTGATCGTCGACGGTCTGGCGGACATGGCGCGGGCGCAGGGCGCGTCGGGGCTGATCTCGCTCACCCGGTTGCCGCTCATCAGGGCGCTGCGGCAGCTTGGCTGGGCCTGCGACCGGATCGGCCAGCCCTACAGCCAGGACGGGCGCAGCTACGCGGTGCTGAGCATGCCGGCCGAGAAGTCCCGTCCGGCCATCGCGGCCGAATGACCGGGTGAGCGGCGGAGCGGCCCCCCGGCGCGGATGCCGGGCGGCCGCTCCGGACCGAGGATCGGGCGCGTTCGCCGCCGCCGCCCGGGGGGGGCGGCGCCGGCTCCGCGCAAGTCGAACTTTTGCCTTCTTGCCCTTGCCGCCGCGCAACGGCATTGTGACAGTGTGGGTACTCTCGACCGGTTGAAGCGGGTGCGTCGCTTGCATAGATAGAGCGCGGAACGGAAAAGGGCCGGGTGCCGCCGATGATCGGGGCCGGTGTCCTTTGGCCGAGAACAGGATACGCGAATGAAAGAACAACTGTCCCCCAGCTTCCCGGTATTGCCGCTGCGCGATATCGTGGTTTTCCCGCACATGATCGTGCCGCTCTTCGTCGGCCGCGAAAGATCGGTGCGGGCCTTGGAAGAGGTGATGCGCGAGGACAAGCAGATATTGCTCTCCTCGCAGATCGACCCGACCCAGGACGATCCCTCGACCGACGGGATCTACAAGGCCGGGGTTCTGGCCAATGTGCTGCAACTTCTGAAACTGCCCGACGGCACCGTGAAGGTGCTGGTCGAGGGCAAGAGCCGCGTACGCATCGTCGAGTTCATCGAGAACGACTCGTATTTCGAGGCCGAATGCGAGCCGCTGACCGAGATGCCGGGCGATCCGGCGACGGTCGAGGCGCTTCTGCGCTCGGTCGCCGAGGAATTCGAGCGCTACGCCAAGATCAAGAAGAACGTGCCCGAAGAGGCGCTCGCCGCCGTGGCCGAAAGCCGCGAGCCGGCGAAGCTCGCCGACCTCGTCTCGGGCCATCTCGGCATCGAGGTGAACCAGAAGCAGGAGCTTCTGGAGACGCTCGACGTGGCCGAGCGGCTTGAGAAGGTCTACGGCCTGATGCAGGGCGAGATGTCGGTCCTGCAGGTCGAGAAGAAGATCAAGTCCCGCGTCAAGACGCAGATGGAGCGGACCCAGCGCGAATACTATCTGAACGAGCAGATGAAGGCCATTCAGAAGGAGCTCGGCGACGGCGAGGACGGCCAGAACGAGGTCAACGAGCTGGTCGAGAAGATCCGCAACACCAAGTTCTCCAAGGAGGCCCGCGACAAGGCCGAGGCCGAGTTGAAGAAGCTGAAGTCGATGTCGCCGATGTCGGCCGAGGCCACGGTGGTGCGCAACTATCTCGACTGGCTTCTCAGCCTGCCCTGGGGGGTGAAGTCCCGGGTCAAGAAGGACCTGCGCGCCGCGCAGACCGTGCTCGACAACGACCATTACGGGCTCGAGAAGGTCAAGGAGCGGATCGTCGAATACCTGGCCGTGCAGCAGCGCACCCAGAAGATGAAGGGTCCGATCCTCTGCCTCGTCGGCCCCCCGGGCGTCGGCAAGACCAGCCTCGGCAAGTCGGTCGCGAAGGCGACGGGACGCGAGTTCATCCGCATCTCGCTCGGCGGTGTCCGGGACGAGAGCGAGATCCGCGGCCACCGGCGGACCTATATCGGCTCGATGCCCGGCAAGATCATCCAGGCGCTGAAGAAGGCCAAGACCACCAACCCGCTGATCCTGCTCGACGAGATCGACAAGATGGGGCAGGATTTCCGCGGCGATCCGGCCTCGGCGATGCTCGAAGTGCTCGATCCGGAACAGAACAACACGTTCATGGACCACTATCTCGAGGTCGAGTACGACCTCTCGAACGTGATGTTCCTGACCACGGCGAACAGCTACAACATGCCGGGGCCGCTTCTCGACCGGATGGAGATCATCCCGCTCGCGGGCTACACCGAGGACGAGAAGCGCGAGATCGCCAAGCAGCACCTCATTCCGAAGCAGGTGAAGAATCACGGCCTGAAGAAGACCGAGTTCAAGCTCTCGGACGCGGCGCTGCAGGAGATGATCCGCACCTATACCCGCGAGGCGGGGGTGCGGAACCTCGAACGCGAGATCTCCAAGATCGCGCGGAAGGCGCTCACGAAGATCATCCGCAAGGACGTGACGAGCGTCGAGGTGACGCCGGACAATCTCGAGGATTTCCTCGGGGTGAAGCGGTTCCGCTACGGGCTGGCCGAGAAGGAAGACGCGATCGGCGTCGTCACCGGCCTCGCCTGGACCTCGGTCGGTGGCGACCTTCTGTCGATCGAGGCGCTGAAGCTGCCCGGCAAGGGCCGGATGAAGACCACCGGCAAGCTCGGCGACGTGATGAAGGAATCGATCGAGGCCGCGTCCTCCTTCGTCCGCGCGATCAGCCCGGAGATCGGGGTGAAGCCCCCGATCTTCGAGAAGATCGACATCCACGTCCACGTGCCCGAAGGCGCCACCCCGAAGGACGGGCCGTCGGCCGGCGTGGCGATGGTGACCTCCATCGTCTCGGTCCTGACCCAGATCCCGGTCCGCAAGGACATCGCGATGACCGGCGAGGTGACGCTGCGCGGCAACGTTCTGGCGATCGGCGGGCTGAAGGAGAAACTGCTCGCGGCACTCAGGGGCGGCGTCAAGACGGTGCTGATCCCGGAAGAGAACGCCAAGGACCTGACCGAGATCCCGGACAACGTGAAGGCGGGGCTGAAGATCATCCCCGTCGCCCATGTCCGCGACGTGCTGAAGCTGGCGCTGACGCGGATGCCCGAGCCGATCCAGTGGGACGCCGAGGCCGAGGAGGCCGCCGCCAAGGCCGCGATGTCCGACAACAAGGGCGACGCGGCGGGTGCCACGGCGCACTGACCGCGCAAGGCCGGAATGACAGGAAAAGGGCGCGGCGGAAGCCGCGCCCTTCGTCGTCCGGCCGGTGCGACGATTTCAGTCGCCGGGGATATCGGGGCGCAGGCCGCTCCCGCGCCACGCGCTCCTTGCGCGGCAGCGCGCCATTCGCGGGCGACCCCGCTCCCTGCGCGCCGCCTGACGCGCATCAACCGTCCTGCCCGGATGTGATCGCGAATTTTTGCGACTCACGCCGCCGGTCATCACGCGCCGGGGCTGGGGAGGCGGCCGGACGATTTGCGTGCCCTCCGATCATGATGTGGCGGATTGTCAACGGCGGGGCTATAGTCCGGCCGAAGACATCGGGAAAGCAGGTCGGCAATGGTGACGAAGAAGACGACGGGATCCAAGGCGAAACCCGGATCAGCATCCGGCGCGACGGCGACGCCGCCGGAGCCGGTCGTGGAACGGTCCGGCGCTCCGGCAACCGGGCCGGTCCTGCGCAAGAAAGACCTCTACGACCGCGTCGCGGCGGCGACCGGCGCCAAGAAGGGCGACGTGAGGCTGATCGCCGACGCGGTGCTCGACATCCTCGGCACGGCGCTCGCCGCCGGCGAGGTGCTGGCTCTGCCGCCCTTCGGCAAGGCCCGGGTCCACCGCCAGAAGGACCTCCCCTCGGGCGAATTGCTGATCGTCCGGCTCCGCCGGGGCGGCAGTGGCGGCGGCCGGGGCGGCCAGGGCGGCAACGGCGAGAACGAAGCGCTTGAAGAGGCCGCAGAATAGCGCTAGGTAGCCCGCCGACGGGTGATTAGCTCAGTGGTAGAGCGCTTCGTTCACATCGAAGATGTCGGGGGTTCAAATCCCTCATCACCCACCATCCCAACCCGTTGAAACAAAAGAAAAACCCTTGAAAACAAGGGCTTTGTGCCGTTCTGTGGTCACAGTTTTGGTTGCAAACCGAAGGTGGCACATGGCAGGCAAGGTCAGGCATCCAGTGAATCGCTCCGGGCGCTATCCCGCGCGGATCGTGGTCCCGAACGACCTCCGGCCAGCACTCGGCGACAAGACCGGACTGCGCCGGGGCGGTTGCACGCAACGAGGCCTTGCGCAGTAGCGCCCTGAGCGCTCCGCCATATGCCTGACCTTGCCCGCCATCTCTGCACCCTTTGTAACCAAAACTGTAACCACAGAACGGAAGAAACCCCTGACTTGCAAGGGGTTTCCCTGATATCAAAGGGATGTCTGGTA
>WOZM01000087.1 GCA_011620265.1 Paracoccaceae bacterium | reverse complement strand
GGGCTTTTCCAACCGCATGGCCGACACCGCCGTCGCGATGGGGAAACTCATCTGAGGATCGACCGGGCGTCCGAGGCACGCTTCAACTCGCCCTGCCCGGCCGCCATGGAGGTAAGGTGGGTTTAAACCCACCTTACGCCATCCGGCGCATGATCTGCGCTCAGGCGAAGCGGGCGCGCAGCGCCTCGTTCACCGCGGGGGGGACGAATTTCGACACATCGCCGCCCAGTCGGGCAATCTCTTTCACCAGTTTGGACGCGATCGCCTGCCGCCGCGCATCGGCCATCAGAAAGACAGTTTCGATTGATGCATCCATGGCCCGGTTCATGCCGACCATCTGGAATTCGTACTCGAAGTCGGCAACCGCCCTGAGGCCCCGCACGATCACCGTCGCCCCCACGTCGCGGGCGCAGTCGATCAGCAGGTTCTCGAACGGATGGACGACGATCTCTCCGCCGGTCTTGGCGATGATGCCGGCGCATTCGGCCTCGACCATCTCCACGCGCTCTTCCAGCGAAAAGAGCGGGCCCTTGTCGCGGTTGATCGCCACCCCGATGACCAGCCGGTCGACGAGCGCCATCGCCCGCTGGATGATGTCGGTATGGCCGAGCGTGATCGGATCGAAAGTGCCGGGATAGAGGCCGATGCGCATGGGTGCTGCCCTTTCGATCTGTAGCATGCGCGGTCACGCAACAATATTGCGTCACCAGATGCAAGCCCTTGCCGCTACGGCACGGCGAAAGCCTCAGTTGCCCATGATCATCCCGGCCAGCGCATCCTTCTCCATCGCAAGCTCCGAGATCCGCGCCGCGACCACGTCGCCGATGGAGATGATGCCGACCATCTCCGCCCCCTCCATGACCGGCATGTGACGGAAGCGTCCGGCGGTCATCTTCTCCAGCACGGAATCGGTGGTATCCGTCGGCGCGCAGGAGATCAGGTTGCGCGTCATCAGCGCATCCACCGTCTCGCCCATGCAGACCACGCCGCGCCGGCCGAGGTCGCGCACGATGTCGCGTTCCGAGAGGATGCCGAGCGGCACCTTGCCGTCCTTCGACACCACGACCGCGCCGATCCGCCGTTCCGCCAGAAGCCGCGCGGCATCGGCGATGCTCGTGCCGGGCACCACGGTGATGACGCCATCCTTCGGCCTGGAGCGCAGAATTTGGTGCACCTGCATGGCAACCTCCCGAGGAAACGAACCTTTTAAGCAGCGTCGTTCCTTCCCCCCCCTCCTGTCAAGCCAAGGCTTCGAGCCGTGCCACTTCGCGGCGCACGCCCTGGGCCAGAAGCTCGGCGAAGCGGTTGAGCCGATCGACCCGGCGGTCGTCGGGATGGCGGATGAGGTAGAAGGACCGGGTGAGCGACACCTGGTCGGGCAGCACCTTCACGAGGTCCGGTGCCGCCGACATCGCGAAATCGTGCACGACGGCGATCCCGGCGCCGTTCCGCACCCAGTTGAACTGCACCGAGACCGAATTCGAGGCGAGCGTCACCGCCTCCATCCCCGCCTCGGTCTGGTAGTCGAGCTCCTTGTCGAAGATGAGGTCGGGGATATAGCCGATGGTCCGGTGGTCCTTCAGATCCGCGAGCGTGGCGATCGGCGGATGCCGGTCGAGGTAGTCGCGCGAGGCGGCGAGGTGGAGCCGGTAGTCGGTCAGCTTCTGCACCGTCAGCCGGCCCGAGGCCGGGCGGCTGACCGCGATCGCCATGTCGGCCTCGCGCTTCGAGAGGTTGAAGACCCGGGGCTGGGCGACGATCTGCACGTCGAGGCCGGGATGGTCGTCGCAGATCGCGGCCACGATCTGCGGCAGGAGGTAGTTGGCGCTGCCATCCGGCGCGCCGATCCTGATCTGCCCGGTCAGGCCGCCGCCCGCGCCGCCGGCCTCGTCCATCGCCTCGGCCACCGCCTGCTCGGCGCGGATCGCATGGGCCAGGAGCCGCTGCCCCTCGGCCGTCAGCGTGTAGCCCTGCGGCGAGCGCGCGAAGAGCCGGAGCGCCATCGCCTCTTCGAGCTTGCCGATCCGCCGTCCCACCGTCGCGGGGTCGAGTTTCAGGACCCGCCCGGCGCCAGAGAGGCTCTCGGCCCGGGCAACGGCGAGGAACACCCGCAGATCGTCCCAGTCGGCCACGCCGTCTCCTTTGCGAAAATGCAAAACCTCTTTGGGAAACTGCCTCTTTTCCCGGCAATTCTGCAAGGCTATTCTGTCCCGGAAATTGCGGGAGGCTTCAATGAACGAACTGTATCACTGGATCGACGGCGAACGCGCCAAGGGCACGTCGGGCCGCTTCGCCGATGTCTTCAACCCCGCCACCGGCGAGGTGCAGTCCAGATGCCCGATGGCATCGGCTGCGGAGACCGAGGCGTTCATCGCCAGGGCCGCCGCGGCGCAGCCCGCCTGGGGCGCGATGAACCCGCAGCGCCGCGCCCGCGTGATGATGGCGATGGTCGGCCTGATGAACCGCGACATGGACAAGCTCGCCGAGGCGCTCTCGCGCGAGCATGGCAAGACGCTGCCCGACGCGAAGGGCGACCTGCAGCGCGGGCTCGAGGTGATCGAATACTGCATCGCCGCGCCGCAGATGCTGAAGGGCGAGTTCACCGACGCGGCCGGCCCCGGCATCGACATGTATTCGATGCGCCAGCCGCTCGGCGTCGTCGCCTCGATCATGCCGTTCAACTTTCCCGCGATGATGCCCCTCTGGCATGTCGGCCCGGCGCTCGCCTGCGGCAACGCGGTGGTGCTGAAGCCGTCCGAGCGCGACCCCTCGGTGCCCTTGATGCTGGCCGAGCTCTTCGTCGAGGCCGGCCTGCCGAAAGGCGTCTTCCAGGTCGTGAACGGCGACAAGGAGGCGGTGGACACGCTGCTCGACAGCCCGGTGATCCAGGGCGTGTCCTTCGTCGGCTCCACCCCGATCGCACAGTACATCTATTCCCGCGCCACCGCGAACGGCAAGCGCGCCCAGTGCTTCGGCGGCGCCAAGAACCACATGATCGTCATGCCGGACGCCGACATGGACCAGGCCGCCGACGCGCTGATCGGCGCGGGCTTCGGGGCGGCGGGCGAACGCTGCATGGCCGTCTCGGTCGCGGTCCCCGTCGGCAAGGAGACCGCCGACCGCCTGATCGACAAGCTCGTCCCGCGGATCGAGAAGCTGCGCGTCGCGCCCTATACCGACGGCAACGACGTGGATTTCGGCCCGGTCGTCACCCGCGAGGCCAAGGAGCGCATCCTCGGCCTGATCAATTCGGGCGTCGAGCAGGGCGCGAAGCTCGTCGTCGACAACCGCGACTTCTCGCTTCAGGGCTACGAGAACGGCTTCTTCGTCGGCCCGCACCTCTTCGACCACGTGACGCCGGACATGGACATCTACCGGACCGAGATCTTCGGGCCTGTGCTGTCGGTCGTGCGCGCGAAAACCTATGAAGAGGCGCTCGGCCTTGCGATGGACCACGAATACGGCAACGGCACGGCGATCTTCACCCGCGACGGCGACACCGCCCGCGACTTCGCCCACCGGATCAATATCGGCATGGTCGGCATCAACGTGCCGATTCCGGTGCCCCTGGCCTATCACACCTTCGGCGGCTGGAAGAAATCGATGTTCGGCGACCTGAATCAGCACGGGCCGGATTCGTTCAAGTTCTACACCCGCACCAAGACCGTGACCGCGCGCTGGCCCTCGGGCCTCAAGGAAGGCGGCGAGTTCCACTTCAAGGCGATGGACTGACCGCCCGCGACAGATGAACGAAGGGCGGCCCTCGGGCCGCCCTTTTGCGTTCAAAGGGGTATCTTCGTCAGAGGATGTCGCCGAAGCAGAAGAGCTTCTTGCGGAACCCGTGGTCGAACCACCTGCCCTTCCAGCAGCCGACGCTGCCGCCGGTCACGACGAAGATGAGCTTGAGGGTCAGCGACCAGTCGCCCCCGGGGCCGCAGAGCTTCATCGCGCCCCTGACGCCGATCATCTTCCAGATGCCGGCCTCGAAGGGCTGCAAGGGTCTGCGCGCTTGCCCACTCCGTCCCGCTCTGCTCAACTGGGCGCCGACGCGCGCCTTGTGCCCGGAGGCCCCATGACCGAGCCCGACTTCACCCTCGGCATCGAGGAGGAATACCTCCTCGTCGACCGCGACAGCCTGGCGCTCGCCACCGCGCCGGAGCCGCTGATGGCGGCCTGCCGCGCCGAGATGGCGGGTCAGGTCAGCCCCGAGTTCCTGCAATGCCAGATCGAGATCGGCACCCGCGTCTGCGCCGATATCGGCGCGGCGCGCGACGACCTCAGGTGCCTGCGCGCCTGCGTGGCCCGCCAGGCCGCCCGGCACGGGCTGGCGCCCATCGCCTCGGCCTGCCATCCGTTCTCGGACTGGAAGGACCAGCACCACACCGACAAGGCACGCTACAACGACCTCAGCCGCGATCTCGGCGGCGTCGCCCGGCGGCTGCTGATCTGCGGCATGCATGTCCATGTCGGCATCCCGGCCGAGGACATGCGCATCGACCTCGTCAACCAGCTCTCCTACTTCCTGCCGCATCTGCTGGCGATGTCCGCCTCCTCCCCCTTCTGGCAGGGCGAGGATACCGGCCTCGCGAGCTACCGGCTCACCGTCTTCGACAACCTGCCGCGCACCGGCCTGCCGCCGAAATTCACAAGTTGGGCCGAGTATCAGCGGACGGTCGCGGCATTGGTGAAGATGGGGCTGATCGAGGATTCATCGAAGATCTGGTGGGATCTGCGCCCCTCGGCGCGGTTCCCGACGATCGAGAGCCGCATCTGCGATGTCTCGCCCCGGCTCGAGACGGCGCTGTCGCTCGCCGCGCTGACCCAGTGCCTGACCCGGATGTTGTGGCGGCTCATGCGGGCCAACCAGCGCTGGCGGCTCTACGACAATTTCCTCATCGGCGAGAACCGCTGGCGGGCGCAGCGCTATGGCATCACCGGCGGGCTGATCGACTTCGGCACGCTGGAGGTGGTGGAGTTCCCCACGCTCATCGACGAGATGATCGCGCTCGTCGCCGAGGATGCCGAGGTGCTCGGCTGCGCGGCGGAGATCGAAGCGTTGCGGCGCTTGCCCGCGACCGGCACCAGTTCCGACCGCCAGCGCGCGGTGAGGATCGATGCGCTCGAAGCCGACGAGGATGAGTTCGCGGCGATGCGCGCCGTTGTGGCGCATCTCATCGAGGAATTCCACGCCGATCTCTGACCTGACGCGAGCCCCGGGTCTTAAAGCGTTTTCGGCCTGTCTCGCGGGACGGAGCGGTCCTTCCTCCGCCCGGGACCAAGGCGAAGTCGCCGGGCGAGCGTCCGGCCGGCCGACAGGTCCGAAATAGGCTCAGAGTGGCTCGTGGCGGGTTCGGGACCTTGCCAGGAAAAAGGGAGGGCGCCGCCCTCCCTTTCCGTCGTTCCTGTATGTCCGGTCAGGACTTGCGGCGGCGACGAAGCGCGCCCATTGCGCCGAGACCGCCGACGAGCAGTAACCCCGCGGCCGGCAGCGGCACGGCCGACGGCACGAGTTCGCCGTAGAGGTTCGCATGCGACAGCGACTGCCGGCCGTTGGCGATCGACCAGGTCCCGCTGGTCACGCCGGGGGCGAGGCCGAAGGCCGCCCAGTCAGGATTGAGCTGGGCCACGCCGCTCTTGAAGGCGAGGACGAGGTTGGCCCAAATCATGCCCGCCGGCGCCGCCGGCAGGAGGAAGGACCAGTTGCCCGAAAGTGTTCCGGTGCCGGTGACGGACAGGATCGACGGGCCGCTGTCCGACTTGTCGATGAGCTGATAGCCCGCGCCGAGGATCCCGAAGAGCGGATCGGGATTCGCGCCGCCGGGATTGCCGCTGATATTGCCGACGCCGGAGGCGATGCAGGTCGCGCCGGGCGCGACCGTCGTCACGGAAAATTCCCGATCGGTCGTCGCGGCCGTTCCGGGGCACAGCGTCGTGACCGTCGCGGCCCCCGCCATACCCACGCCGAAGAGAGTCGTCGCCACGGCGGCAAGAGCCAGACGACCGAGAACCGTTTTCATGATTGCACCCATTCCACCCAAAGGAACCCCATCACCGCGATATCTACCATGATTCCGGGAGCTTGGCAGGGGAAACTTTCGATGGAATTACCGTTTCACCCCCCAGTTGAATGTCCCGACTATCCAATGCACAATCCGGTCCCGGCCGGCGGGATTTTGGCGATTGTGGCAACCATTCCGACGGCTGACGCAAATCGCCGGCGTGATAAACTGATTCGCGAGCCGCGCGGCACGGGGCGGCCTGCGCCGTCTTCGGCCTTGCAAAACTCTTGCAACAGTTGGAATTTAACACACGTTCAATTCGCCACGATGCCGCGCATGGGAGGGGACATGGACTTCGCGCTGAGTGAGGAACAACAGGCCATCTTCGACATGGCGCAGGCCTTTGGCGCCGAGCATGTCGCCCCCTTCGCCCGCGACTGGGAAAAGGCCGGAACGATCCCGAAAGCGCTCTGGCCGAAAGTGGCGGAGCTTGGCCTCGGCGGCATCTACGTGAGCGAGGAACATGGCGGCTCGGGCCTTTCGCGGCTCGACGCGACGCTGGTCTTCGAGGCGCTGGCGATGGCCTGCCCCGCCGTCGGCTCGTTCCTGTCGATCCACAACATGTGCGGCGGCATGATCGACACGTTCGGCTCTTCCGAGACCAAGGCGGCGTGGCTGCCCGCGCTGATATCGATGGACAAGATCTTCTCCTACTGCCTGACCGAGCCGGGATCGGGGTCGGACGCCGCCGCGCTGCGCACCCGGGCGGAGCGGACGAACGAGGGCTGGCGGCTCAACGGCACCAAGGCCTTCATCTCCGGCGGCGGCTATTCGGACGTCTATGTCACGATGGTCCGCACCGGCGAGGACGGGCCGAAGGGGATCTCGACCGTGATTGTCGAGGACGGGACGAAGGGGCTTTCCTTCGGCGCGCTCGAGGACAAGATGGGCTGGCGCGCCCAGCCGACCGCGCAGGTGCAGTTCGACGATTGCGTCGTGCCGGCGGGAAATCTCATCGGCGAGGAGGGCAAGGGATTCGTCTACGCGATGGCCGGGCTCGACGGCGGGCGGCTCAACATCGCGGCCTCGGCCCTTGGCGGCGCCCAGGCCGCGCTGGACGCGACGCTCGCCTATATGGGCGAGCGCAAGGCCTTCGGAAAATCGCTCGACCAGTTCCAGGCGCTGCAGTTCCGGCTCGCGGAGCTGGAGGTCAAGCTGCAATCGGCGCGGGTCTTCCTGCGCCAGGCGGCGTGGAAGCTCGACCACAAGGCGCCCGACGCGACGAAGTTCTGCGCGATGGCCAAGATGCTGGTGACGGACAATGCCTTCGACGTGGCCAACCAGTGCCTGCAACTGCACGGCGGCTACGGCTACCTCGCCGATTACGGCGTCGAGAAGATCGTCCGCGACCTCCGGGTGCACCAGATCCTTGAAGGCACCAACGAGATCATGCGCCTGATCACCGCGCGCGCGTTGCTGGCAGAGCGCGGCTGATGGCCGATATCGCGATCCGCAAGGAAGGCCGCGCCGGGCGGATCACGCTCAACCGGCCGCAGGCGCTCAATGCGATCACCTACGAGATGTGCCTGGCCATCGACGCCGCGCTGATCGCGTGGCGCGCGGATGACGAGGTCGCGCTGGTTCTGATCGACGCGACAGGCGAGCGCGCGTTTTCCGCCGGCGGCGACATTGCCGAGATGTATGCGACGGGGACCGGGGGCGACTATTCCTACGGCCGCCGCTTCTGGCGCGACGAATACCGGATGAACGCGCGGATCGCCGAATATCCCAAGCCGGTGGTGAGCCTGCTGCAAGGCTTCACCATGGGCGGCGGCGTCGGCGTCGGCTGCCACGGCAGCCACCGGATCGTCGGCGAGTCGTCCCAGATCGCCATGCCGGAATGCGGCATCGGCCTCGTGCCGGATGTCGGCGGCTCGTTCCTCCTCGCGCTGGCGCCGGGGCGGCTTGGCGAATATCTCGGCACGACCGGGGCGCGCATGGGTCCGGCCGACGCGATCCTCGCCGGTTTCGCCGACCACTTCGTGCCCGAGGCCGCCTGGCCGGCGCTGAGCGCGCGGCTCATCGAGACGGGCGACGCGCAGCAGGTCCTCGCCGCGACCGGGGCGGCGCCCGAGGCAAGGCTCGCCGCGCTCCGCCCCGAGATCGACGCCCATTTCGCCGGCGAGACGCTCGGCGATATCGTCCGGGCGCTGAAACACGCGGACACGCCCTTTGCCGGGGACGCGCTGAAGGCGCTCGGCCGCACCGCGCCGCTCTCGGCCGCCTGCACGGTCGAGATGCTGCACCGGCTGCGCGCCGCGCCCTCGATGCGCCGGGCGCTGGAGATGGAATTCCGTTTCACCTACCGTGCGATGGAGCACGCCGATTTCATCGAGGGCATCCGCGCGGCGATCATCGACAAGGACCGCAATCCGCGCTGGCGCCATGCCGGGCCGGAGGCGGTGCCGGCCGTGGACGTGTCGAGGATGCTGATGCCGCTCGGGCAGGACAGGCTGACATTCGGGGAGGAAGTCACATGAGGATCGGTTTCATCGGTTTGGGCAACATGGGGGCGCCGATGGCGAAGAACCTCGTCGCCGCCGGGCACGAGGTCTGGGGCCACGACCTGCATGCGCCGATGCCCGAGGGCGTGCACGGCGCGATCAGCGCCGCCGGCGCCGCGAAGGACGCGGATGTCGTCATCACCATGCTGCCGAACGGCGCGATCCTGCGCACCGTCGCGGGTGAGGCGATCCCGGCGATGAAGACGGGCGCCGTCCTCTGCGACTGCTCGACCGTCGATGTCGAAAGCGCCCGCGCCGTCGCGGATGCGGCCGCGAAAGCCGGGGTTCTCGCGGTGGACGCGCCGGTTTCGGGCGGCGTCGGCGGGGCGGCGGCCGGGACGCTGACCTTCATGGCCGGGGGCTCGGACGCGGCGTTCGCCATCGTCAGGCCGCTCTTCGACGTCATGGGCCAGAAGGCCGTGCATTGCGGCGCGTCGGGTGCCGGCCAGGCGGCGAAGATCTGCAACAACATGATCCTCGGCGTCACCATGATCGCCACCTGCGAGGCCTTCGCGCTGGCCGACAAGCTCGGCCTCGACCGGCAGAAGATGTTCGACGTCGTCTCCACCTCCTCGGGCTATAGCTGGACGATGAACGCCTATTGCCCGGCCCCGGGCGTCGGGCCGAAATCGCCGGCCGACAACGACTACAAGCCGGGCTTCGCGGCCGAACTGATGCTGAAGGACCTGCGGCTCAGCCAGCAGGCGGCGAAGGCGGCGGATGCCGACACGCCGATGGGGGAACTTGCGGCCCTTCTCTACGAGACCTTCGTCGAGACGGAGGGCGGGCGCGGCATGGACTTCTCCGCCATGCTGCCGCGCTTCGAGAAGCGCCATCGCGGCTGAAATCCGCCGATCGCGGCCCCGCGGCGAACCCTTCGGCGCCGGACATGGTACCCCGTTGCGAAAAGCAACGGAGATTCGCATGCCCATCCGCCTCGCCCGCCTCGCCCTGCCGATACTCGCCGTGACACTCGCGCTTGGGGGCCAGCCCGCGGCGGCCGACCAGCGCGGCTGCCCGCCGGGCCTGGCCAAGAAGGCCGTTCCCTGCGTGCCGCCCGGCCTCGCGAAGAAGGGGGTGCGGTCCTTCTCGCGCGGCGACCGCATTCACGACCGGGACTACCACCTGATCCGCTATCCCGACCGCTACGGGCTTGACCCGCTCGCCCCCGGTGAACGTTACTACGTGGTGGACGGGCAGATTCTGCGCGTCAGCGAAGAGACCTACGAAGTGCTGGACGTCGTCCGGGCCGTCTCCGCGCTTCTCGACTGAAGGACGCGCCCCTGCCCCGGCCCGAGGAGACATCGCGATGACGGGCTGGGTCGAGGTGGCCGCCGGGTTCGAAAGGCTCGACGCCGTGCAGGACTGAGGTCGGGTCCGCGGACCGACCGGGGTTTGAATATCCCCTTCTCTGTGACATGGTCACAGACAGGGCGCGCGCATCGCGGCATCCTCGCCGCATGGACCTCCGAACGATTCGGGGGTGGGAAACGGAGAGATCCCATGTTCAAGACCAATGTCGGCAGCATCGACCGCGTGCTGCGCATCGTCCTCGGCCTCGCACTTCTGGCGGGCTTCTTCCTCGATGCCGATGCGACCTATCGCTGGGCCTACCTGATCGGCATCGTGCCGCTTGTGACCGGGCTCATGGGCTCCTGCCCGATCTACTCGATCCTCGGGTTCAGCACCTGCCCGATGAAGAAGGGCTGAACCGACCGACCCGGCCACCGGAGACCCGGCGTCAAGCGTTATCCCGCGGCAGCGCGGCCGAGCGGGGGCTCGATGCCCCCCGAGGCCGCACCGCCCGGGACCATCACTCCGCCGCCACCCGCCGCGGCTTCAGCATCGGCGCGAGGTAGCGCCCGGTATGGCTCCGCTCCACCTTGGCGATGTCTTCGGGTGTGCCCACCGCGACGATCTCGCCGCCGCCATCGCCGCCCTCGGGCCCGATGTCGATCAGCCAGTCGGCGGTCTTGATCACGTCGAGATTGTGCTCGATGACCACGACGGTGTTGCCCTGCTCCACCAGTTCGTGCAGCACTTCCAGCAGTTTTCGAACATCTTCGAAGTGCAGACCCGTCGTCGGCTCATCCAGAATGTACAAAGTGCGACCTGTGGACCGTCGCGCCAATTCCTTCGACAGCTTCACCCGCTGCGCCTCGCCGCCCGAAAGCGTCGTCGCCTGCTGGCCGACCTTGATATAGCCGAGCCCGACCTTCACCAGCGCGTCCATCTTCTCGCGGATCGCCGGCACGGCCGCGAAGAAGCCCTGCGCGTCCTCCACCGTCATGTCGAGCACATCGGCGATGGACCTGCCCTTGAACTTGATCTCAAGCGTCTCGCGGTTGTAGCGGTGGCCCTTGCAGGTCTCGCAGGTGACATAGACGTCGGGCAGGAAGTGCATCTCGATCTTGATGACGCCGTCGCCCTGGCAGGCCTCGCAGCG
>WOZM01000288.1:9642-11103 GCA_011620265.1 Paracoccaceae bacterium | reverse complement strand
TCCAGCGCCTGATGGGCGAGGCGAACTTGGTCAGCAGTCTTTGTGTAGCGACCCACTTCTCTATCGGTCTTGTGGCCGGTGATCGCCTTGATTTGGAGATGGATGCACCCCGCCTCGGCCAAATGCCGGGCACAGCAGATACTTCACCTGATGCTCTTGCGGCACGGGCTGCGCATCGCCGCGTTCGCCCTGGTGCTTCGCCCTCGGGCAATCGCTTCTCGTCGTGCAACTCGCCTGGTGGGGCATCGGCACCGTCCTGACCTCCTGCCGCTCGTCGCGGCGGCGCGGGGGCCGGGAAACGACGCCCGCGCCGCCGCCTGATCCGGCGCGCCGGCGTAGCTACGGGGTTCCTACGGGGGTCCTACGACAACGGGACGCGGAGCATACGCTTTGCAGCGGCCGGAAATTCCGCCTATATGCCCTTCATGTTCGGTCGTCTCCTCTCCTCGCTCCTCGCGCCGCAGCCCGCCCGGCTGCCCGAGCCCGACGCGCAACTGGCGCTCGCGGCGCTTCTCGTCCGCCTCGCCCGGGCCGACGCGGACTATTCCGATCCCGAACGCGACCGCATCGACCGCGTTCTGGCAACCCGCTACGACCTCTCGTCCTTCGAGGCCGCGACGCTGCGCGCCGAGGCCGAGCGGCTGGAGGCGGAGGCCCCCGACACCGTGCGCTTCACCCGCGCCCTGAAGGACGCGGTCCCGCATGAGGACCGGATGAGCCTGATGCAGGCGCTCTGGTCGGTGGCGCTCGCCGACGAGGCCCGCGACGCCGAGGAGGATGCGGTGATCCGGCTTGTCGCCGATCTTCTCGGCATCTCCGACCGCGACAGCGCCATCGCCCGTCAAAGCGTTGAGAATAAAACGAAATGATTGCCAGCCTTGCGATGTACGACTGGCCGCAAGTCAGGGCAGAGCATGACCGGCTGTGGTCGCTGATCCGCGAGGCGCTGGCCGGTGAGGGCATCGCCGCGCCGGAAGCGCTGACCCGCGACGGCAGCCTCTGGGATGTCTGGGAAAGCCCGGACCTGATCCTCGGCCAGACCTGCGGCATGCCCTACCGGACCCGGCTCCACGGTCAGGTGGAACTGGTCGCCACGCCCGACTACGCCCTCCCCGGCGCGGCGCCGGGGCACTACTATTCCGAACTGATCACCCGCGCGGGCGAGCCGGGAGAGGCGGTTGATTTCATTGACAGAACCCTTGCCTTCAACGGTCAGGACAGCCAGTCCGGCTGGGCCGCGCCGCAGAACCAGATGGCGCGCGAGGGCCTGCGCTTCACCCGGACCCTCCACACCGGCGCCCATCGCGACAGCGCCCGCGCCGTGGCCGAGGGCCGCGCCGACATCGCCGCGATCGACGCCGTCAGCTGGCGGCTGATCGTGGCCCATATGCCGGAACTGGCGGCACGGCTCCGCGTCATCGGCCATACCGACCCGACGCCCGGCCTGCCGCTGATCACCGC
>WOZM01000288.1:0-9632 GCA_011620265.1 Paracoccaceae bacterium | reverse complement strand
CGATGCGGCAGCCATCGCCCGGGCCGTCGCCGCCGCCATCGCGGCGCTCTCGAACGCCGACCGGGCCGTGCTCGGGCTTGCCGGCCTCGCGACGGTCCCCGCGGCCGCCTATCTCGCGGTGCCCACGCCGCCGCCGCCTTCGCAAGATGTGCCTGTGAATTGATCATTACGCCGGGCAAATCGCCGGTCGGCTGACAAAAAGCGCATTGTAAATCGGCGAAATATCCGCCCTATTCAGTATCCGGGGGATGGTGCCACATGTCAGACAACGATACGCCGGTTATCGAGATCCGCGACCTGCACAAGGCCTACGGCCAGCTTGAGGTCCTCAAGGGCGTCTCGCTCTCCGCGCGCCGGGGCGCGGTCGTGTCGCTCATCGGGTCGTCCGGTTCGGGCAAGTCGACGCTCCTGCGCTGCTGCAACCTTCTGGAGGACAGCCAGCAGGGCGAGGTGATCTTCAAGGGCGAGGCGGTGCACTGGAAGGGCGAGGGCCTCAACCGCCATCCCGCCGACAAGGCGCAGGTGATCCGCATCCGCACCAACCTTTCCATGGTGTTCCAGCAGTTCAACCTCTGGTCCCACATGACGATCCTGCAAAACGTCATGGAAGCGCCGCTGACGGTGCTGAAGCGCGACCGGGCCGAGGTCGAGGCGGCTGCGCGCAAGTATCTCGACAAGGTCGGCATCGGCGACAAGTGCGACGCCTTCCCGGCCCAGCTCTCCGGTGGCCAGCAGCAGCGCGCCGCCATCGCGCGCGCGCTCTGCATGGAGCCGACCGCGCTTCTCTTCGACGAACCGACCTCGGCCCTCGATCCCGAACTGGAGCAGGAAGTCGTGCGGGTCATCAAGGCGCTCGCCGACGAGGGGCGGACGATGCTGCTCGTCACCCACGACATGCGGCTTGCGGCCGACGTGTCCGATCATGTTATCTTCCTGCATCTCGGCAAGATCGAGGAAGAGGGCCCGCCGGACCAGCTTTTCGGCAGCCCGAAAACCGAACGCCTGCAAGGGTTTCTGAGCGCGACCGTTGCGGCCTGACCATCAAAGCAGCTCATCCGATCGGGAGTAACCTATGAAGAAACTGATTCTCACCGCCGCCGCGCTGGCGCTGACCGCCGGCCTCGCCTCCGCGCAGACCGTGCGCCTCGGCACCGAAGGCGCCTATCCTCCGTACAACTTCATCAACGATGCCGGCGAAGTGGACGGGTTCGAGCGCGAGCTTGGCGACGAGCTCTGCACCCGCGCCGGGCTGACCTGCGAATGGGTGACCAACGACTGGGATTCGATCATCCCGAACCTCGTCTCGGGCAACTACGACACGATCATCGCCGGCATGTCGATCACCGACGAGCGTGACGAGGTCATCGACTTCACCCAGGACTACATCCCGCCGGCAGCCTCGGCCTATATGGCGCTTTCGGCCGATGCAGACGTCAAGGGCGGCGTGATCTCCGCGCAGACTGCAACGATCCAGGCCGGCTACGTGGCCGAGAGCGGGGCGACGCTGCTCGAATACCCGACGCCGGATGAGACCATCGCGGCGGTCCGAAACGGCGAAGCCGACGCGGTCTTCGCCGACAAGGACTACCTCGCGCCGATCCTGGCGGAATCGAACGGCGAATTCGTTTGGGCCGGCGAAGAGATCAAGCTTGGCGGCGGCGTCGGCATGGGGCTCCGCGAAAGCGATACCGAGCTCAGGGACAAGTTCGACGCGGCGATCACCGCGATGAAGGAAGACGGAACGCTCAACGCCATGATCAAGAAGTGGTTCGGCGAAGAGGCCGTCGTCTACTGAGACGCAAAAGGGGTGGGCGGGCCGGACAGCCCGCCCCTTCCCGAGCGGGGGGCCCTTCGACATGTTTTCAATCTGCGCCGATCCCGCGACGATAGAGGGGCTGCCCTGGCTTCTTTGCTATCTGACGACGGGCAAGCACATTCTCTTCTACACGTCCTTCGGGGTCGTCCTGCTTCTCATGCTGATCACGGCGCCGGCGGCCTTGGCCTTCGGCTTCGGCGGGGCGATGGCGGCACGATCGCATTTCCTGCCGCTCAGCCTGATCGGCAAGGCCTATACCGCGATGGTGCGCGGCGTGCCCGACATCATCTTCTTCCTCTTCGTGCCCATCGCGCTCGACCAGGGGTTCGAGTATCTGCGGCACAAGGTGAAATGCCCCGACTGGGACCAGCCGATCTGGCAGGGCAACGATTTCGTCGTCTGCGCCGAAGCGAAGCTGCCCTTGTCCTCGAGCCCGCAATGGATCCACGAATCCTACGGCTTCACCCTTGCGGTCCTCGCCTTCGCGGTGGTCTTCGGAGCGTTCGCGGCCAACGTGATCTACGGCGCGATGCAGGCGGTGCCGCGCGCGCAGATGGAGACCGCCGAAGCCTACGGCATGTCGCACCGGCAAAGCTTCTGGCGGATCCTCGTGCCGCAGATGTGGGTCTATGCGCTGCCCGGCCTCTCCAACCTCTGGATGATCCTGATCAAGGCCACGCCGCTGCTCTTCCTTCTCGGGGTGCGCGACATCGTCTACTGGGCGCGCGAGCTTGGCGGCTCCAAGACCTCGCATTTCGACTATCCGCATCCGGACTGGCGGGTCTGGTACTTCGTCGGGCTTCTGGTCTTCTACCTTCTGATGACCAAGCTGTCGGAAATGGTACTCGGCCGGCTCACGGCGCGGCTCAGCCACGGTCAGGCGACATTCGCGGGCGAGATGCAGAGAAAGGCCGCGCGATGAGCTGCGCCCAGACAATCGCGGATTACGGGCTGCGCTCCATCGGGATCGGCGAGCGGCTCTTGCCGAAGGGCGACATGACGCTCTGCGAACACGCGACGCTGATCGGGTCGGGGCTGATCTGGAACCTCTATTACGGCGCGCTCGCGCTCTTCTTCGGCTTCTTTCTCGCCAATGCGATCGCCGTCGCGAAGGCAAGCCCGAACCCCTGGGCGAAGAAGCCCGCCGAATGGTTCGTCTTCATCTTCCGCGGCTCGCCGCTCTTCATCCAGTTCTTCCTCGCCTACGAAACGTTCGTCCTGCTGCCCCGCGCCGGCATCGACATTCCCCTGGGCTTCATGACGATCACGGTGGCGACCTCCTGGCTCTCGAAGGCCTGGGCCGGGGCGCTGATCGTGCTCTTTCTCAACACCGCCGCCTATTCGGGCGAGATCTTCTACGGCGCGCTCCGGTCGGTCCCCAAGGGCGATATCGAGGCGGCGGACGCCTACGGCATGTCCGGCTGGTCGCGGTTCCGCCGGGTGATCTGGCCGACGATGATGCGGCTTGCCTGGCCGGCCTACACGAACGAGGCGATCTTCCTCTTCCATGCGACGACGCTGGTCTATTTCTCGGGGTTCCCGGCCTTCCAGCAGAAGGGCGACGCGCTCTACTACGCGACCTATTTCGCGTCCAAGACCTTCAACCCCTTCGTCGCCTATCCGGTGATCGCGGCCTATTTCATCCTGCTCACCCTCGCCATCATCGGCCTCTTCGGCGCGGTGAACCGCCACCTGAACCGCCACCTGCCGAAAGAACGGCGTAGCAGAATTCGCTTGCGTCCGCAGATCATCCGATAGTATTCATTATTTGATCAAATTATTCTGGCGAATTGAGGGCCCGATTCCGGGCACTTGGCCAGACAGGCCGAACCGCCCGCGCAATTTGATCATAAACAGCTAAGGCCCAAGGGCATGGGCCGATGCTGCCAGGCGGACGCGCGCGTCCCGGGCCATGGCGGTTTCGGAATTCGCGCTCCGGCCATCCAGGTGAGATGATGAAGAACTGGCTGAGAAAACACCCCGAGGTGCGCACGATCCGCGTGGCCGCCGCCGACCTCAACGGTCAGCCGCGCGGCAAGCGTGTGCCGACGCGCTTTGCCGATGCGGTCGTGGAAAACGGAACCCGCTACCCGATGTCGGTCCTGAACCTCGACATCTGGGGCGAGGATATCGAGGACAGCCCGCTGGTCTTCGACAGCGGCGATGTCGACGGTGTGCTGAAGCCGACCGAACGCGGCTTCCTGCCGATGCCCTGGCTCGACAGCCCCTCGGCGATCCTGCCGCTCTGGATGTTTCGCGAAAACGGCCTGCCCTACGAAGGCGACCCGCGCCACGCACTTTCGCGGATCGTCAAGCGCTACAAGGAGCTTGGCCTGACCCCGGTCTGCGCGATGGAGCTGGAATTCTTCCTCATCGACGACAGCGGCAAGACGCTCCAGGTCCCGCCCTCGCCCCGATCCGGCAAGCGCCGCAAGGCGGCGGAGATCATGTCGATCCGCGCGCTCGACGCCTTCGACACCTTCTTCACCGACCTCTACGACGCCTGCGAGGCGATGGACATTCCGGCCGACACGGCGATCTCGGAATCCGGCCTCGGCCAGTTCGAGATCAACCTGATGCATTGCGACGATGCCTTGCGCGCCGCCGACGATGCCTGGCTTTTCAAGATGCTCCTCAAGGGCATGGCGCGCCAGCACGGCTTTGCCGCGAGCTTCATGGCAAAGCCCTACCCGGAATATTCCGGCAACGGCCTGCACACCCATTTCTCCATCCTCGACAGGAACGGCGACAACGTCTTCGACAATGGCGGTCCGGAAGGGTCCGACATGATGAAACACGCCGTCGCGGGCTGCCTTGCCGCGATGCACGACTGCACCCTTCTCTTCGCGCCGCATGACAACAGCTACGAACGGCTGATCCCCGAGGCCCACGCGCCGAACCAGATCTGCTGGGCCTACGAGAACCGCACCTCGGCGATCCGCATCCCCTCCGGCAACCCGGCAGCGCGGCGGATCGAGCACCGGGTCGCGGGCGGCGACGTGAACCCCTATCTGATGCTCGCGGCGATCCTTGGTGCCGCGCTGATCGGGATCGAGGGCAAGATGACCCCGCCGGCGCCGATCACCGGCAATGCCTACGCGCTCGACCTGCCCCTCTTGCCCGACAGCTGGAAGGAGGCGATCGACGTTTTCGAGAAAAGCGGGATCGTCGCCCGGATCTTCCCGAAGGAGCTGATCCGCAACTTCGTCATGACCAAGCGGCAGGAACTGCAATACATGGCGGAGCTGTCGCCCGAGGAAAAGACCGAAGTCTACCTCGACACCGTCTGACCGCTTCGTGCCATTTGCCTTGCGCGGGGAAGTGGCGGGGCGTTACCTTCACACCAACCGGACCACGAGACATCCATGCTCATCGGCATCCTTCAGACCGGCCAGGCGCCCGACGTCCTCAAGGACAAGATGGGCGATTACCCCGACATGTTCATCCGGCTTCTTGCCGGGCGCGGTCTGGACTTCAAGACCTTCCACGTCGAGGCGATGGAGTTTCCCGCAAGCGTTCATGACTGCGACGGCTGGCTGATTACCGGCTCGCGCCACGGCGCCTACGAGGATCACCCCTTCATCAAGCCGCTCGAAGAGTTCATCCGCACGGCCTATGCCGAGAAGGTGCCGATGGTCGGCATCTGCTTCGGCCATCAGATCATCGCCCAGGCGCTCGGCGGCAAGGTGGAGAAGTTCAAGGGCGGTTGGGCGGTCGGTCCGCAGGATTACGATTTCGACGGCAAGCCGGTGACCTTGAATGCCTGGCATCAGGATCAGGTCGTCGAAAAGCCCGAAAATGCCGAGACCGTCGGCACCAATGCCTTCTGCGAACATGCGGCACTTCTCTATGACGACCGCGCCTTCACGGTTCAGGCCCATCCCGAATACGGCAACGACTTCATCGAGGGGCTGATGACCACGCGCGGCAAGGGACTCGTTCCGGACGAGACCATGGCCGCCGCCCGCGCCCGCTTCGCGCCGGACAATTCCTCTGCCGCGATCGCCGACCGGATCGCGGATTTCTTCAAGCAAACCCGTAACCGAAAAACAGTGTGACCTCATGTCCGACTGGACCCAGAAACTGCCCCAAGCCGCCCAGGAATACATCGCCGGACGCCGTCTGGACGAGGTCGAATGCCTCGTCTCCGATCTTGCGGGCGTGGCCAAGGGCAAGGCGATGCCGGCCTCGAAATTCGGCAAGCAGAAGCATTTCCATCTGCCCAATTCGATCTACGCCCAGACCATCACCGGCGACTATGCCGACATGCCCGGCGGCGACGAGTTCACCGAACCCGACATGATCCTGACCCCCGACTTCACCACCGCGACGGCGGTGCCGTGGACGGCCGACATAACGCTTCAGGTGATCCACGACGCCTACGACCAGCAGGGCAACCCGGTGGCGATGGCGCCGCGCAACGTGCTCAAGCGCGTTGTCGGGCTTTACGAGGCACAGGGCTGGAAAGCCATCGTCGCGCCGGAGATGGAATTCTTCCTCGTCGCCCGCAACATCGACCCCAATCAGCCGATCATCCCGCCGATGGGCCGCTCGGGCCGCCGGGTGATGGCCAACCAGGCCTATTCGATGTCGGCCGTCGACGAATACGGCAAGGTCATCGACGACATCTACGACTTCGCCGAGGCGCAGGGCTTCGAGATCGACGGCATCGTCCAGGAAGGCGGCGCCGGCCAGGTGGAGATCAACCTCAACCACGGCGACCCGGTGAGCCTCGCCGACGAGGTTTTCTACTTCAAGCGGCTGATCCGCGAGGCGGCGCTGCGCCACGACTGCTTCGGCACCTTCATGGCCAAGCCGATCGAGGGCGAACCGGGCAGTGCCATGCACATCCACCAGTCGGTTGTGGACATCGAGACCGGCAAGAACATCTTTTCCGACGCCAAGGGCGGAGAGACGGAGGCGTTCCTGCATTTCATCGCGGGGATGCAGAACTACCTGCCCGCCGTCGTGGCGCTGTTGGCGCCCTACGTGAACAGCTACCGCCGCTACGTCCCGGACTTCGCGGCGCCGATCAACCTCGAATGGGGCCGCGACAACCGCACCACCGGCCTCAGGATCCCGATTTCCGAACCGAACGCCCGGCGGCTCGAAAACCGCCTGCCGGGGATGGATTGCAACCCCTATCTCGGCATCGCCGCGACCATGGTCTGCGGCTATATCGGCCTGATGGAAAAAAAGCTGCCGCGCCCGGAGGCCAAGGGCAACGCCTATATCAACGCCGACGAACTGCCGACGACCCTCGGCGATGCGCTCGACCTCTTCTCCGACTGCGCCCCGGTGCGCGAGGCGCTGACCCCGGAATTCTGCGACATCTACGAGTCGGTGAAGCGCAACGAGTACAAGGAGTTCCTCCAGGTCATCAGCCCTTGGGAGCGCGAGCATCTCTTGCTGAACGTCTGACCCGTCGCGATGGGCGCAGTCTGGCCTGTCATCGCCGTGACACAAGATCGGGGGTAGAAACCGCGCATCAGGTCTACTAGATCTTGTGAGGGAGAGATCAATGGGGATGAACCGGATGACGAGCGACGCTCTGGCCGAACAGGCAGTGCTGCGGATCGCACCCAACGTCTATGATGCGGAGCCGATCCCCGAGGCGGCGCGGGCCGAGATCGAGCGTCTGCTCGCCTCGGGCGACCTCTTCCGCTACACCGCGCCCGAAGGTGCCCCGGTGGCCCGGCTCGAGGCGGAATTCGCCGACTACATGGGCGTGCGATACGCGCTTGCGGTCTCGTCCTGCTCGGCGGCATTGTTCCTCGCGCTGAAGGCGCTCGACCTGCCGCGCGGCGCGAAGGTGCTGATCCCGGCCTTCACCTTCGCGGCGGTGCCGTCGGCCGTCGTCCATGCCGATTGCGAGCCTGTCCTCGTCGAGGTCGGCGACGACCTCCGCATCGACCTTGCCGACTTCCGCGCCAAGCTCGACGGTGCGGCGGCGGTGCTGATCAGCCATATGCGCGGCCATACATCCGACATGGACGCGATCATGGCCGAATGCGATGCCCGTGGGATTCCGCTTGTCGAGGATGCCGCCCATTCGCTCGGCACGCTCTGGTCGGGCAAGAAGATCGGCACGCTCGGCAAGATCGGCTGCTTCTCGTTCCAGTCCTACAAGCTCGTCAATGCCGGCGAGGGTGGAATGTTCGTCACCGACGACCCCGAGATCGCCGCCCGCGCAGTGATCATGTCGGGCGCCTACGAACACAACTGGAAGAAACATCCCGGCCTGCAGAACAGCTTTCACCACTGGCAGAACCGGCTCCCGCTCTACAACATGCGGATGCAGAACCTTTCGGCGGCGGTGATCCGGCCGCAGATACCGCTCATCGACAGCCGGGTGCAGGCCGGCCGCAGCAATCACGACTATGTCGCCGGACGCCTGAACGGCTCGCCCTGGATGCAGGTGCCGCCCTCGCTGCCGCAGGAAACCCGCGCGCCGGATTCGCTTCAGTTCAACCTGACCGGCACGTGGAGCGACGACGAGGCCCGTGCCTTCCAGACCGCGGCGGCGGCGCGCGGCATCTCGGTGCAGGTCTTCGGCCTCAGCCGCGACAATGCCCGCGCCTTCTGGAACTGGCAGTTCCTCGGCGCCCTGCCCGACCTGCCGAAGACCCGGGCGATGCTGATGCGCGCCTGCGACCTGAGGCTGCCGGCGCGGCTCGTGCGGGACGAACTCGACATGATCGCCACCGCGCTGATCGAAGCGGCGGGCGAGGTCAAGGGCGGCTAGGTCCGCCGGCTGTCAGAGTTTCGAGAGCTTCGACTGAAGGTCGGCAAGCTGCTTCTTGATCGACGCGAGGTCGTCCTCGTCCTGCGCCTTGGCCTTGCCCTTCGGCTTCGCCCCGGGCGTGCCATCGTCCTCGTCGCGCGCCGGGCCTGACGATCCGGGGAAGCCGCCCATGATCGACTTCAGGAACGCCCGCTGCTGGCGCTGCATCGCCTCGAAGCCCGGCATCGAGGCCATCGGGTTCGGGAAGGTGGTGAGGTTTTCCATCAGCTTCGACTGACCCTCGCGCAGCATCTCGAACGAGGCGGCGAGGAATTGCGGCACCACGCTCTGCGCGCTCGTCGTGTAGCTGCGCACGAGATCGGTCAGCACATCGACCGGCAGCACGCTTTCGCCGCGGCTTTCGTGTTCGGCGATGATCTGCAGGAGGTATTGTCGCGTCAGGTCGTCGCCCGACTTCAGATCGACGATCTGGACCTCGCGCCCGTCCCGGATGAAGGCCGCGATATCCTCCAGCGTCACGTAGTCGCTCGTCTCCGTGTTGTAGAGCCGGCGGCTCGCGTAGCGCTTGATCAGAAGCGGCTTGGCATCTTCGGCCATGACTTTCTCCCCGGGCAGTCTTGCGGCATTGCGGCGAGATTAAGCGTCGGCGCGGAAAACACAACAAAAAGAAAGGCGGGCACAAGGTGCCCGCCAGATTGGCCTATAGCGTTTCGGGTTTATGTTGACATGGCAAGTATCAGAATCCGAACGAAAAAGGTTCGAATTCTGATACGAAGAAAACCCGAAACGCTATAGCCTACAGGGAGGAGTAAGGCTGGTTTGGATCACTTGACCGCGGCGGTGGCCGTGGCCGCGGCTTTCTTCGCGGCCGAGGTCACGTCGGCCTGGGCCTTCTTGACGGCGGCGGTCGCGTCTTCCGACATGTCCTTGCCGGCGGCGAGCATCAGCTCGACTGTTTCCATCTGCGCCTTTTTCGCGACTTCGGCGAAGGCGGCGAGGTTCTCGGCGGCCATCTCGGCAGCGGCCGAAGCGAAATCGCTCAGCGCCTTGGAGTAGTCGGTCGGTTCATCC
>WOZM01000078.1 GCA_011620265.1 Paracoccaceae bacterium | reverse complement strand
CAAGATAGTCGAGGACGCGACCCGGATAGGCGTAGGGTGGCTTGCTGTACACCACCCATTCGATCTGGCTTTGCGCAGCGAGGAAAGCGCGAAAGGCCACGGGCTCGGCGAGAGGGGCAATTTGTTGCTTCCCTGGCCGCCGCCAATCTTGTCGGGCGACGTTTCGCCCCCGCTTTGCTGCAACGCCCGCGCGGAATCGTTACTTTGCGGTGAACCCCCCATCCACGGGAAGCGCGACGCCTGTGACGTAGGCAGAGTCGTCCGAGGCCAGCCACAGGGCGGCCTGCGCCATGTCCTCGGGACGCCCGAGCCGTTTCAACGGTACGGAACTGACCATCATCTCCTTGTTTCTGGCGGCTTCCTCCGGATCACCCTTCCGGCTGGTGAACTCGAAGGCCATGGGCGTGTCCGTCAGACCGGGACAGATCGCGTTCACGCGCACATTGTCGGCAGCGTAGGTCTGGCATAGGGATTTGGTCAGACCGACAACTCCGAATTTGGCAACGGAGTAGAGCGGACTCCACATCGACCCCACAAGCCCGGATATCGAGCTGGTGAAAATGATTGACCCGCCCCCGCGCTTGCGCATGTGGCCCACTGCCTCGCCGGCCCCGATGACCGCTGCTTCGACATTGATGGCGAGCGACTTGCGAAACGCCGCCAGGTCCACTTGTTCGATGCCGGCCGGGCCGGGTATCCCCGCATGAGCCCAGAGAACGTCCAGGCCACCCAACGCCTTGACGGCGGCATTAAGGCTGTCGCGTGCGCCGCTTTCCGTCGACAGGTCGGCGCCGATGGTGACGATGTCGAAGCCTTTCTTCTTCATCTCCGCCTTGAGAGAAGCCAGTCCTTCCTCATTGAGGTCGATCGCCGCAACGCGCGCGCCCTCTTTCGAAAAAAGTTCCACGGCGGCCTTGCCCATGCCGGATGCGGCGGCGGTGATGACCGCAAGTTTGTTTGCGAGACGCATAATCTCTTCTCCTTCGCTTTTATGTTTTACTGTGCTCGGGCATCGGAACCGACCGGTCCCGAAGCCGTCTGTCGAAGTTCAAGGCGGTCGCCCGGTTTCCCAAGGGCCGCGCGGCCATTCAGCCGTCCGAACCCTTGTGGCGATGTGTGGCTACCGACCATTTGCCAGACACCCGTCCATCAAGCTTTCTGGAAACCCGAGAGCCCCTCCGCGATCGACTTCTCGCATGCCTCGAGATACGAGGGCAGCCCTGCCGGATACATGAGCAGCTCACGCGGCTTGCCGGGGATGTTCGCGCCCATGTACCAGGAGTTGGCCTTGGGGAAGAGCGTCATGTCGGCCACCTCCAGACAGAACTTGCGCCATGCTTCCTCGGCGTCGGATTGAGCCTCGATCCGGGTCACGTCTTCGTCACGCAGCTTTTCAAGGATCCTGACCATCACGCCTCCCTGTGCCTCGGCGCAGGTGGGACCATTGCAAAAGCCGCTCGGGCTTTGCGGGCCGTAGAGGAAGAACAGGTTCGGGAACCCCTTCGTGGCCATTCCCAGCTGGGTGCGGACGCCATCGCTCCACTTCTCGCCGATCGTGCGGCCGTCAGCCCCTTTTATGTCCAGCGAGGTCAGTCCGCCGGACACCGCATCAAAACCTGTCGCCAGGACGATCACGTCGAACTCGTACTCGCGTTCGCTGGTCTTGATCCCCTTCTCGGTGAAGCACTCGATTGTCTCGTGCTTCAGATCGACCACATCGACATTGTCCCGCTGCACGACTTCATAGAAGTTCTGCTCCAGCGACGGACGCTTGACGCCGTAGGGATGCGGCGGCTCTTTCGGCGCGTAGATCTCGGCAAGCCTGGGGTCCTTGATCCGCGCCAGAACCTTCTTGCGCCAGAAGTCGTACTGAGCGCGGTTGGACTTCTCATCGAAGATCACGTCCTTGAAGTTGTTCAGCCACCACCAGAAGCCGCCGCGCTGCCAGATGCGCTCGAATACTTCTTCACGGTCCTCGTCCGCGACATCGAAGACACCCCAAGGGGAGAAATCGTAGTTGAAGCCGCCGAACGTCTTGAGCCGCATTGCCATGTCGGCGGGCATGTCCCGCCACATCTCCTCGTTGTCGGCCTCGCTCATCGTTCGCTGCCACATCGGAATGGCCAGGCAGGGTGTGCGAACGAAATGCGTCAGGTGGCTGGCTTCCGGGGCCGTCTCCTGCACGACCTGAACTCCGCTTGCGCCCATGCCGATCACAGCGACGCGCTTGCCGGTCAGATCGACGCCTTCCTGAGGCCAAAGTCCGGTATGATGGATCTCGCCCCTGAAGCTCTCGAGCCCCTTGAAAGCCGGAATATACGGTTTGGCCGCGAATCCGGTGCAGAGGACGAAGAAGCGCGCCACGAAATCCCGGCCGCCCTCGGTGTGGATCGTCCACTTGCGGCTGGTCTCGTCGAACTCGGCGCCGGTCACGCGCGTATCGAGAATGACGTCCTTGCGCAGATCCCACCGTGAATCGACATGGTCGAAATAATCGCGGAGTTCCTGCCAATCCGGATAGAGTTCCTTGAACGCCCAGTCTTTCCACAAACCGGGATCCGAGTACTGATAAAGCGCCCCGTGGCTATCCACGCGCGCGCCGGGATAGCGGTTCCAGTGCCAGATGCCGCCGATATCCGAACCAGCCTCGAGGAGCTTCACCTTGAAGCCCTTCTCGCGAAGCTTGTGAAGTTGATACAAGCCAGCGAAGCCGGCGCCTACCACGGCAACGTCCAGCTCGTCCTTGCCCGTTCCGGGTTTCGTGTTCGATTGCACTTTTTCGGCAACGTTCATTTGCGTCCTCCCCTGATCCATCGTGGCGTCCGGGCGAATCGCGTTCGCCCGGATCGTCAATTTTCTACATGCCTCCCAGTGCGACTCAGCTCAGACCAAGCTTCGGGCGGACCCACTCGGCCATGCGCTTGATTGCATCGTCGGCTTCAGGCGCAGTTCCCGCGAGAAACTGGAAGACATGCTGCATGTCGGGGAAAATATCAATTTTGACGTCCGCGCCCGCTTTCTTCGCCCGCTCCGCTATGCGCCGGCTGTCGTCGAGAAGAGTCTCGGCGTCTCCGACCGTGAGGTATATCGGCGGGAATTTCGAATAGTCGGTGTAAAGCGGATTTGCCAAAGGATCCTTCGGATCGCCCTTCTCACCGATGAAAAGACTGCCCAGGTTCCTGGTGGTGTCGCGCGAAACCAGCGCATCCCTGTCCTTGTTCGTTTCGTAGGTCTCGCCCGAGAGATCCATTCCGGCCCAGGGGGACATCGGCATTGTTGCCACCGGAAGCGGCAACCCTTTCTCCCGCGCGGCAGCGATTGTGGTGAGCGCAAGCGCGCCGCCGGCCGAGTCGCCCGTCAACGCGATATGCTCCGGCTTCAACCCCCCGCACTCCAGCAACCAGCGATAGGCGGTGACCATGTCATTGACAGGACCGGGATGCGGATTCTCGGGGGAGCGCCGGTAATCGACGATCAGCGCCCGGCAGCCGACCGCCTTGGCGATATGGCCAAAGAGCTTGCGGTGGGAGTACATCGAGCCGACGACATAACCGCCACCATGCGAGCAAAGCAGAACGCGATCATGCACGGCACCGTGGGGGATCGCCCACATCGCCGGGATCCCTTCGACCGCGATCTCCTGGTAGTCGACGCGCGTCGGATCGGTGGTCACGTCGCCCCAATGGCCGAACAGACGCCGGATTTCTTCAAGCTCCATGTCGGGCTTGGCCGTCATTGCGGTGACCCACGACCGGTAGAGATCGGCGAGCGCTTCAGATTCCTTGCTTGGCATATCGTACTTCCTTCCCTTGGTTGGTAAATGGCCGGTCCCCGGATGGGGATTCCTCGCCTGGAGTTGACAAGAGCGCGACGGACGTCGCTGTTGCGGAGGCTATGCAGCCTCGCGGACAGGCCCAAGGCCGGTGCGGGTGGCGCCCCCGGCCTGATGGGTCTGCGTGACGTGCACGGCATCGGGGAAACAGATCATTCCGCCTGTCATTCCGCCCGCGTGATCGCGCGCGACGCCATGTACGCCGAGGGCCCCGAAAACACCCGTGCTCCGGGTGCTGATCCCGCCTTCGGCGAGCGCAACGCTGCTCGCCTTCTCCGGCGAAAGCGGACCGCAATCCACCACCTTCATTTCAGTGTTTGCCATGCTATCGTTCCTCCTCCGCTCAGGTATTACCGCCCCGAGGCAGCACCCCTGGCCTTCTGCGACAATGCGCCTGAGCAACCGACGGCCCAGTCCACCTTCCCGCTCCCAGCTTTCCTCCAAAGCTGCCAGCGGGGCTCCTCACTTTGACATTTTCAAGCTTATAGGCGAATGGCGCCCTGTCAATGAAATTGCACTTCATCAAATGAAATTCTACATAAGATCCAGGTCTGGCGCCTATCCCCGGACCGGGAACAAATGTGCGACGAGCACGCGATGCCGAGCGACTGATGATGCGCGCGAGGTGCCGGGCGCCGCAAACCAGGCCATTGCAATGCTCGTGAGGGGGTGCGGCGTGGCTGGACTTTCAACGCCCGCCGTCAGCGCATTTGCGCAAGAGACGCCTGAAGCATGATCTTGCTGCGATGCCCGCCCCAATCTGGATGGGGCGGGCCTTTTGACATTGATTTCCGAAGACTTTCGAAACCTTCTCAGGGTTGCATCATGATTCCCGTGCGGTGACCAGGAACGGTGTCAGATAAGCGCCTATGCCTTCCATCCCCCCTTCCGACCCCATTCCGCTGTCAAGCACACCACCGAAAGGTGTCTCGGGCATCGCCAGGGCAAAATGGTTGACGCCCAGCATCCCGGCCTTGATGCCGGAAACGATGCGATGCCGCGTTAGCGAATCTCCGGTGAAGGCATAGGACGCGAGTCCGACGGGCATCCGATTCGCTTCTGCCAGCGCGGCGTCAATATCGTCGACCTTTGCCACCAGAGCCAGCGGGCCGAAGGGCTCTTCGTTCATGGCGCGCATGTCGGCCGTCATGTCCGCCAGTACGGTGGGGGCAAAGAACCAGCCCTGATTTCCGATCCGTGCACCGCCCGCAGCGACGCGAGCGCCCTTGGCCACGGCGTCATCGTACAGCTCTTGCACTTTGGTCATCTGCGCTGGGGTTGTCAGCGGCCCCATGGCTGTCTTCGGGTCTGCCCCGTTGCCGACAGTGATTTTCCCAGCCGCTTCGGCCATACCTGAAACGAAGTCGTCATAGAGAGGGGCCTCGACCAGAAACCGCGTTGGCGAAACGCAGACCTGCCCCGCATTTCGGAACTTCCACTCTGCCGCCAGCGGAACCAACTGGGACAGATCGGCATCGCGGGCAACGATCACCGGTGCGTGGCCGCCCAGTTCCATGGTGACTTTCTTGAGTTCATGGCCGGCGGCGCTGGCGAGCAGGCGCCCGACGCGGATGGACCCGGTCAGGGAAATCTTGCGGATCTCCGGCGCCTTGATCAGCGTGTCGGAAATTTCCGCCGGATCGCCCCAGATCAACCCGATGGCCTTGGGCGGCAATCCCGCGTCAAGCAGCGCCCGGCAGATGCGCCAGGCCGTCATCGGCGTTTCCTCCGCCGGCTTCAGGACCACGGAACAGCCCGCCGCCAGCGCCGGCGCAAGTTTCTGCATCACCGTGAAGGCGGGGAAGTTCCAGGGTGTAAAGGCCGCGACCGGCCCGACGGGCCGTTGATGCACGGCCCATGTCATGTTTTCCGTCCGCGACGGGACAAGGCGGCCATAGGTGCGGCGACCCTCTTCGGCGCACCAATCCAGAGTGTCGGCGGAAATCATCCATTCGCCCCGCGCCTGCGCCAGGGGCTTGCCCTGCTCACGGGTCATGTCGGCGGCGGCGGCGTCCGCCTGTTCCCGCATGATCGCTGCGGCAGCGCGCAGGATCTTGCCTCGTTCAAAGGGTGAAACGGCGGACCACTCGGCAAAGCCTTCGGCGGCAAGTCGCGCCGCCTCGATCGCCTCGGCCCGGCCCGCTTTGGGGATTTGGGCGATTTCGGTTTCGGTCGCCGGGTCCATCAACGGTAACGTTCCCAGGGTTCCCGTGTCCCGGGCCTCTCCGTTCAGGATGAAGGTGGGGTGAGTCATTGTCATTTCCTCCCTTGATTTGGCTCTGGCAAAGAGATTGCTCCCGTCGCGGAAAGCCGCTGGATTTCAGTGTCGTCGAGCCCCAGACCACGCAATATCGCCGAACCATCAGCCCCAAGCGCCGGTGGTGCGCGCCGGATCGTGGCAGGCGAGGCGGTCATGATCGGTGGAAACCGGACCTGTGGCGTGTCCTGTCCGGCAGGGGTGGCGACGGGCACGACCATGCCGCGCGCCTGCACCTGCGGATCGGCAAAAACCTCCGGGATGCGGTTGATCGGTCCGCCCGGCACTCGGGCGACCTCCATCGCGGCAAGAAGGTCAGGGCTGTTCCAGCCGGAGATCTCGCGTTCAAGTTCCGGCTCCAGCGTCGCGCGGTTGCGATTGCGCAGTTCATTGGTCAGATAGTCGGGGTGTCCAGCCAGGTCGGCCCGGCCCAGCACCCGGCACAGCGCAACGAACTGTTTGTCGTTGCCCACGGCAACGATGACATGCCCGTCAGCCGTCGCAAAGGCGCGGTAGGGCACGACATTGGGATGTGAATTGCCCATGGGGCGAGGTGTCACGCCGCCGATAAGCCAGTTCATCCCCTGATTGGCCAGAATGGCGACAGATGTATCCAGCAGGGCGCAATCGATGTACTGCCCTTCACCGGAGCGTTCGCGGTGGTGCAGGGCGGCCTGAATGGCGATGGTGGCGTAGAGGCCGGTAAAGATATCTATGACCGGCAAGCCGACCTTCACCGGGTCGTCGGCAGATTTGCCGGTGACGCTCATCAGTCCGCCCATCCCCTGCACCAGAAAATCATAGCCGCCGCGCCCGGCATAGGGTCCGGTCTGGCCGAACCCTGTAACGGAACAATAGATCAGCCGCGGATTGATCGCGCGCAAGCTGTCATAGTCCAGCCCGTAACGCGCCAGATCGCCGGTCTTGAAATTCTCGACCAGGATATCCGCCTCGCGGGCCATGCGCCTGATGAGCGCCGACCCCTCGGGCAGGGCCATGTCAATGGCGATTGACTGCTTGTTGCGGTTGCAGGTCAGGTAATAGGCCGAAAACTGCTCTCCGCCCAGCTCGGCCGAAGGCGGCCCCCAGGCGCGCGTGTCATCGCCCGCGCCGGGTCGTTCGACCTTGATCACCTCGGCCCCCAGATCGCCCAGAATCTGCGTGGCCCAGGGTCCCGCCAGAACCCGAGAAAGATCGAGCACCCGGATCCCGTCAAGCGCGCCGGTCATGATCTGGATTTCTCGATGCGCGCGCGCATGGCCGCAAGCGCCCTGGTGTAGTCATCTGTTTCATGTGCAAGGGCCTGCATGGCCGATGACAGCTCCAGCGTGACGGACAGATCACGGTTATAGGCCTGACGCAGCAGCCGGCGGGTCATGCGCACGGCGTGAGGCGGATTGGCAGCAATGCGTCCGGCGATGGTGCGCGCTTCAGTCAGCAACTCGGCGTCCGGAACGACGCGGCTGACCAGCCCATAGCTCAGCGCGGTCTGCGCATCGATCGTGTCGCCGGTCAGCGCCATTTCCGAGGCGCGCGCAAAACCCACGACGCGCGGCAGCAGCCACGCGCCGCCATCGCCCGGCACGATGCCGATGCGGACAAAGCTTTCGGCGAAGGTCGCGGACGCGCCAGCGATACGCAGATCGCACATCAGCGTCAGGTCGCAACCGGCGCCGACCGCCGGGCCATTGACCGCGGCGACGATGGGCAGGTCGCAATCCTCGAACGCAAGCGGCAGCCGTTGAATCCCGGCCCGGTAGTTGCGCCGCGTGATCGCCGGAACCTTGTCCACCAGCCCCTGTCCCGGCGCCATCGACTTGATGTTCCCGCCCGAGGAAAAGGCCGCCCCCGCCCCCGTCAGCACGATCACCCGGGCCTCCGGATCAGCCTGCGTTTCGGTCAGCGCGGCAAGAATCGCCTCGATCATCGGCAATTCCGAGATGGCGTTGCGGGTTTCCGGCGCGTTGAGCGTCATGGTCACAATGCCCGCCGCGTCACGCTCCGTCGTTACAAGCGTCATGTTCTCTTCCCTTTTCTTCACCGCAGACCGAGGCCACGGGCAATGATTCCGCGCAGGATTTCGCGGGTTCCCCCCCGCAGCGAAAAACTGGGGGCGGCGAGCAGGATGCGCCGAAACACCGCCGCATATTCGAGGTCAGACGCATCTTCGCGCAGAACGCGCCGCGCGATTTCCGGCACGTCCTGTTCGAACAATGCCCCCAGATCCTTGACGATTGCGGCCGCCAGGACCGGCTGTTCGCCCCGCGCCAGACGCCCGGCGACCGACAGCGACATCTGCCGCAGCACCATCAGCCGGGCGACCATGCGGCCCAGATCGGAGGTTTCTGCCGGGCCAGGCATGCGTTTGAGGCAGCGCAGCAATTCATCCACCAACACGAAGGATGAAAGGAACCGGTCCGGGCCGCTGCGTTCGAACGCCAGTTCCGACATGACCTGTGCCCAGCCGTCACCTTCCTTGCCCAGGAGGGCGTCGGGGGGCAGCAGGACATTGTCAAACGACACTTCGTTGAAGTGGTGCTCTCCGGCGATGTCCAGAACCGGGCTGACGGAAATCCCCGGAAGGCTCATGTCCACGAGAACCTGACTGAAGCCGCCGTATCGGCTCTCGGCCTGTCCGGTGCGGCAGAAGACGATCATGTAATGCGCCTTGTGCGCGTATGTCGTCCACAGCTTGGTTCCGTTCAGGACATATCCATCAGCCGTCCTTTCGGCCCGTGTCCGCGCGGACGCCAGATCCGAGCCGCTGCCCGCCTCGCTCATTCCAATGCCGAAGAAACAGGTTCCCGCCGCGATGCGCGGCAGGATGGTCCGGCGCTGTTCCTCGGTGCCATGGCGCAGGATCAGCGGCGCGCTCTGGCGGTCCGCAATCCAGTGGGCCGCCACGGGCGCCCCCGCCGCGAGCAGTTCTTCGACGACGATATGCCGATCCACGGCACTGCGGTCATGGCCGCCGTATTCCTTTGGCAGGGTCATACCCAGCCAGCCACGTTCGCCCAGTTTTTTGCTGAAGTCCGCGTCGAACCCGGTCCAGGATCGGGCCCGTTCGCGGGCGGGCAGATCCGAAAGCGCTTCGGCCAGAAAGGCACGCACCTCATCCCTAAGCGCTTCCTGCGCCGGAGTCTTCGTTTCAAGCGGAAAGGTCGGAAGTGCCATCACGCCACCTTTGCCAGATCGCAGGCGGTCAGTGCGGGCCACAGACCACGCTCGGAGTGGGTCTGCGCCCAGTTCGCCAGATACGCCGCCCACTGCGATTCAGAGCCGTCCTCGTCCCGCCACGACCAGAGACGGCGGGTCAGCGGATGCAGGGGATATTCCTCGCTGAAGCCGATCGCTCCATGAACCTGATGCGCGATTGACGCTGCGGCCGTCGCGGCCTCTGCCGCGCGCAGCTTTGCCGCGGCCGCAGTCGGAATGAAAACCTCTTCCCCTTGCGTCGCGAGTGTTTCAAAAGCAGCCACGGCCATGTCGGCGGCAACGGTGGCGGCACAGCTGTGGGTCGCAAGAATGGCCAGTTGGTGCTGGATCGCCTGAAACTTTCCCAGTGGGCGCCCGAATTGTTCGCGCTCATTGCAATAGCGCAGGCACATATCGGCAACCGCCTCGATCGCGCCGGCCATCTGCACTGTGCGCAAGGTCGACATGACCGCGCGCAGAGCGACGGGGGACATTGCGACACGAGCTTGCGGCGCGACCGGTTCGGTAGCGATCAGCATATCACGCTCCTCGCCCGCGTGGTTGGTGCCCGGGTGCCAGAGTTCGGCGGCGGGATGCAGAAGGGACAGCCCGACACCGCCATCGAGTTCGGACAGGCAGACGACCCTGCGCAGATGACGCCCGAACGGCACCGCCTCCACGCCACTCCAGGCCAGCGCCACGGGCCCGTCGAGCGTTCCCAGCCCGGCCTGCGACGCCACCCAGTTGGCCAGCAGCGTTTCGCCCAGCGGCAGGGCGACGGCACAGGCCGCCGCCACCCGCACGGGGGCAAAGGCTTCCCGGGCGGAGAAACCAAATCCACCATGTTCTTCGCTCAGCAGGGCGAGTGGAAAGCCCGCCTCTTCGGCGGCTGACCAGAGCGCGGGATCGAAACCCTCCCCCCCGCGACCGGCAAAAAGCTTCTCCGATGTTTCAAGAACCATGGAGTAGGTCGAACTGTCCATTGCATCGCCCTCAGCCATGGGTCAGACGCGGCCGCTCGATGCCGGGCCGAAGACCGCGTCCGCCGCGCCCATGCGCCGCCTGAACGATGTCATATGCGGTGATCGCAAGACGCTTTCGCGCGACATTGGGCGCCATCGGGCCAGCCATGGCCCCAGGCCGATAAATGCAGATTTGGACATGCCCCCCCTCCGATTCCCGAAACTTCAACAAGTGAAATATTATTTCATTTGCACTTTAGTGCTCCTGATGCAAAATGCAACCCGGTTCGAAAGGCTGTTCTCCGATCACAAAAACGGCCAGGGGAGAGCTGTAAGCGGAGAATTTTCTCGTCGCGTCATCCACTTCACTCTTGGCACCGCTCTCGATCCGTGGAAACGCCGGTTGGGGAAACGACAATGTGGGGGATCTGACATGGCCTACCAACCGGTGACCGCAGCCCTGCGGGTGCTCGACGTTCTGGCTGCGGTCAGCAAGACGACAGGAAACGCCACCGTGGGTGAAATTCACCGCCTGACCGCGCTGGACAAGGCAACCATCGTGCGGATGCTGACAACGCTGGCCCATGCCGGATATATTGTGCGCGACAGCGACAGCCGGACCTACCGCGTCACCGGCAAGACCCTTCAGCTCAGCGTTGGCTACAACCGGCATCAGGCCATCGGCGCAGTTGTGTCCGAGGATCTGGCGCAGTTCCGGCAATTCATTGGTTGGCCTTCGGATGTGTCGATCTTCGACGAGGACGCAATGTTGGTCGTCGAGACATCTCGGGAAACCGAGCCGATGCGCTTTTTCCGCAAGCCGGGATATCGGGCACCGATGCTTTACACCAGCCTCGGGCGGTCCTATCTCGCCTTCTGCCCGGAAGATGAACGGCAAGCTTTCCTGGAGCGCGCGCAGAAGAATCCCGCACCGGAATTCGCCCTCGCGCGCGCCCCGGATGCATTGGAAG
>WOZM01000286.1 GCA_011620265.1 Paracoccaceae bacterium | reverse complement strand
GTCAGCGCCTCTTCCTGATCGTGGGTCACGAAGACGAAGGTGATGCCGACGGTGCGCTGGAGCGCGCGCAGTTCGAGCTGCATCTCTTCGCGGAGCTTCTTGTCGAGCGCCGAGAGCGGCTCGTCCAGAAGCAGCACCTTCGGCCGGCAGACCAGCGCGCGGGCCAGCGCCACCCGCTGCCGCTGGCCGCCCGAAAGCTGGTGGGCGTTGCGCGTGGCCAACCCGTCGAGCTTGACGAGCCCGATCGCCTCGGCCACCCGCGCCCGCGCCTCGTTCTTCGAAAGCGCCATGTTGCGCAGCCCGTAGCCGATATTCTCCTCGACATTGAGATGCGGGAAGATCGCGTAGCTCTGGAAGACCATGTTGGTCGGCCGCCGGTTCGCCGGCACCCCCGCCATCGGCTGCCCGTCGATCAGGAGCGAGCCGCCCGAGGGTTGCTCGATCCCGGCGAGGATCCGCAGAAGCGTGGTCTTGCCGCAGCCCGAGGCACCGAGGAGCGAGAAGAACTCGCCCCGTCCGATGTCGAAATTGATGTCGCGCAGCACGGTCAGCGTGCCGAAGCGCTTGACGATGTCCCGAAGCTCGATGATCGGGGTCTCGGTATTCATCAGTAGTCTCCGGGATTGTTCGACGGCGCGCCGCGCTTGCGGATGATCTCGGCCGCGATGACGAGGACGGCCGAGCCGACGAGGATGAGCGAGCCAAGGGCGAGGACGCCCGGCAGCTTGTTGGGGAACCTGAGCTGGCTGAAGAGGTAGACCGGCAGCGTGTTCTCGGTGCCGGTGAGGAAGAAGGCGATGACGAATTCGTCGAAGGAGATGATGAACCCCATGAGGAGGCTCGAGATCACGCCGGGCAGCGCCAGCGGGAAGGTCGTCCGCCAGAAGGTCTGCCAGGCGGTGCAGCCAAGATCGCGCGATGCCTCCTCGAGGTTCGGATCGAAGCCTTCGAGCCGCGACATGAGCACCGACATGCAGAACGGCAGGCAGATCAGCACATGCCCCGCCGCGACGGTCCAGAGCGAGAGCTGGATGCCGAAGATCTTCAAGAGGATCACCAGAAGCGCCACGGCGATGACGATGGACGGGATCACCAGCGGCAGCATCATGAAGCTCTGGATCGCTCCGCCGCCCGGCAGCCGGAAGCGGGTCAGCGCCAGCGCCGCCGGCATCGCGAGGACGGTCGAGAGCATCGCGACGGCAATCGCGATCTTGAGGCTGTTCTGAAAGGCGAGGATCATCGAGGTATTCGCGGCCATCGCCGAGAAGTTCTTCAGCGTGAAGCCTTTGAGAGGGAAGGTCGCGAAAGTCCCGTCGTTCAGCGCGAAGACCGGCATCAGGAGCACCGGACCGTAGAGAAACACCACGAAGAAGATCGCGTAAACCCATACTCCGTCGATCTTTTTCAGCATCTTCATGCCCTCCGCGCGCGGATGCGGCGATAGCCGATCGCCCAGAGGAAGATCGCGACGATCACCGCGATGATCAGCATCATCGTGATCGCCACGGCAGCGCCGAGGGGCGCGTTGTTCTGCTTGAGGAACAACTCCTGCACGAGGTTGCCGATCATCGTGCCGCCGGGGCCGCCGACCAGCGTCGGGGTGACGTAGTCGCCGACGGTCGGGATGAAGACCAGAAGTGCGGCCGCGACCGTGCCGGGCGCCGACAAGGGCAGCGTGATCCTGAGGAAGCGCTTCAGCTTGCTGTCGCCGAGATCCGAGGCGGCCTCGAGCAGCGAGCGGTCGATCTTCTCCAGCGAGACATAGATCGGCAGGATCGCGAAGGCGACCCAGGAATGGGCGAGCGTGATCACCACCGCGCCGGGATTGTAGAGCAGGAATTCCAGCGGTTGATCAATGATTCCAATAGCTTTCAGCCCGGAATTGATGGCGCCGTTGAAGCCGAGCACGATCTTCCAGGCGAAGACCCGGAGCAGGTAGCTGGTCCAGAACGGAATGGTGATGAGGATGATCCAGAGCGCCTTGTGCTTGTGCACCCGGAAAGCGAGGAAATAGGCCATCGGATAAGCGAGCGCGATCACCGCGACGGTCGCGCTCAGCGACATGACCACCGACTTGATCATCAGGATCGCCGGGACCGGGTAGGAGAAGTAGAACGGGATGCCGAACCACACCGTCGGCTCGTCCGTCAGCCGGACGAGTTGCGCGTAGTTCTCCAGCGTCGGGGTGCGGTCAAGCTCGAACCCGCTCTGGGTCCAGAAGCTCAAGACCACCAGCGCCGCGATCGGCAGCGCCAGCATGGCGATCATCACGGCGAGCGCCGGCGACAGGAGACCGTAGCCTCGCAGCCACCGGCGAATCCGTTCGGCGTCGCGGACCCGCGATGCCGTATCGGGTTCGGAAGATGCGGTCACGACAGGATCAGTACTTGAGCGCCTTCGTGTCGCCCCAGACCTTGTTGAAGCCGTCCTGCACCGCATCCGTCGGGGTCTTGAAGACGATGGTGTCGGCCATCATCGCCACCGGATCGGTGATGCCCATGTTGGCGATCGCCTCCTTGTCGGCGATCTCGAACGCCTTCATGTTGGCGTGACCATAACCCGACCCCTCGATCAGCGCCTTGCCCGTCTCGGGGCTGAGCCAGGCGTCGATGAAGTCGTAGGCCGCCTGTTCGTCGGCCTTGCCGGTGTTGAGAAGCGTGAGCCCGCAGAACCAGGTGAAACTGCCTTCCTTCGGATTGGCGAATTCGACCGGCACGCCTTCCCGGCGCAGGTTCGCGACGAGGTCGTTCCAGGCATAGGCCGCGACGATCTCGCCCGAGGCCATCGCCTGCTGCACTTCCGAGGAATCGGTCCAGAGGAATTTCGACACGTTGACCGCCCTGGTTCCCCACTCCTTCGCCGCCGCTTCCAGCGCCGCGCCTTCGAGCTTGTAGGCCTCGTCATAGGGCATGCCGCCGACCATGGCGCCGATGACGATCGCCATCTCGTTGTCGGTCATCGCCACCCGGCCCTTGTAGGCCTCGTCATAGAAGATCGCCCAGGTCGGGTTCTCGACGAATTCCGGCGGCAAGAGATCGGGCCGGAAGGCGAGCGAGGAATTGCCCCAGTCGGCCGGCGCCATCACGGTCTTGCCGTCCCACACGACGCCCTCGGCGGACTGGAGCGCCGGGAAGATGTCGTTCCAGTGGCTGAGCCGCGAGGTGTCGAGTTCCGCCGCGACGCCCGCATTGACGAAGCGGGCGACGGAATAGTTGCAGGGATGCATGACATCGGCGGCGAACCCGGCGAGCACCTTGGCCAGCGCGTCCTCTTCGCCCGCGAAGATCGAGAAGTTCGGCTGCGCGCCGTACTTGTCGACATAGGCCTGGAAATAATCGGGCGAATCGTAGCCGCCCCACTCCAGACAGGTCAGCACCTCGGCCGCAACCGACGGGCGAGGCAGGACGAGCGTACCGACACCGAAGGCGCCCGCGGCCTGCATCATCTGCCGCCGCGACAGCTTGCCGTCGATCATTCTGTCAAGAAATTTAATGCGTTGCATGTTCGATTGCTCCCCGGCTTTGGCTTTTATACTGGAAGCTTAGCATCGTTTTCCGAACCGCAAAGGGAAATTATACGATCCTTCAACAGCAATCCCCATTCCCCCCTTGTCTGAAACGCACCGGCGGTGGACAGTCGGCGCATCCAGACCAGGAGCGGCCCGCATGACCACGCCCGACACCATCGTCGTCAATGGCGACATCCGCACGATGGACCCGCATTTTCCGCGCGTTCAGGCGCTCGCCATCACGGGCGGCCGGGTCGTGGTGCTCGGCGCCACGTCGGACATCGCGGCGCTGGCCGGGCCGGGCACCAGGGTGATCGACGCGGCCGGGCGGCTGATCCTGCCGGGGTTTCACGACACCCATCTGCATGTCCAGGACGGCGGCCAGCACCATGCCGAAAGCGCCGACCTCTCGGCGGCGCGCAAGCCGGAGGAACTCCAGGCGACCTTGAGGGCTTTCGCGGCGAGCCACGATCGCGACTGGGTTTACGGTGCCTTCTACTATTCCGGCATCTTCGGCGAACACAACCTCGACCGCCATGTGCTGGACGCCGCCGTGCCCGACCGGCCCTGCATGATCATGGCCTCGGACGGCCATAACGGCTGCATCAACTCCGCCGCCATCGCCCGCGTCGGCCTGACCGCCGCGACGCCCGATCCCGAAAACGGCCATTTCGTCCGCGATGCGTCGGGCCAGCCGACCGGCCTTCTCTACGAACGCGCGACTGGCTGGGTCGACGACCGCAAGCCGAAACCGACCGACGACGATTTCGCCGCCGGGGTCCGCTTCGCCCAGGCCCATGCCAACGCGCATGGCATCACCGGCGTCCTCGATGCCTCGGTCCACGAACAGCACGCCCGCGTCTACCGCCGGCTGGCGGCCGAGGACGCGCTGACGGTGCGGGTGCTCGCCACCGCGCGGGTCGATCCGTCCGAGACGACCGCCGCCGCTCTGGCGCGGCTCGAGGCGATGCGGCGCGAGAGCCAGATGCCGATGTTCCGCATCCATTCGGCGAAATTCTTCCTCGACGGGGTGATCGAGAACCGCACTGCAGCGATGATCGAGCCCTATTCGGATGCCGAGGGCGGCAATGCGCAACTCATGTTTTCTCCCAACCAGATCAACGACATGTTCGCCGCTTTTGATGCGGCGCGGTTCCAGATCCATGTCCATGCGATCGGCGATATGGCGGTGCGCGCCGCGCTCGACGGCATGGCGGCCGCGCGGGCCGGGAACGCGCCCTGGCCCTCGTGGCACCAGATCGCCCATGTCCAGTGCATCGACCCCGCCGACATTCCACGCTTTGCCGACCTTGGCGTCGTCGCCAACATCCAGCCGCTCTGGGCCCGGCACGAACCGTCCGTGACCGAGATCGCCCTGCCGATGGTGGGCGAGGCGCGCGGGCGCTGGATCTACGCCTTCCGCAGCTTGCGCGACGCCGGCGCGCTTCTGGCGCTTTCCAGCGACTGGACCGTCTCCACCCTCAACCCGTTCGAGATCATCGAGACCGCGATGACCCGCCAGCCGCCGAAAAAGGAGGGCAACCACCCGGTCTTCCTGCCGGAAGAACGGCTGACGCTGGCCGAATGCATCGAGGGCTACACGATCAACGCCGCGACGGCGGGCTGGCGGCAGGCCGAGACCGGATCGCTGTCCTTGGGAAAATGGGCCGATCTCATCATGCTCGACCGCAACATCTACGATTGCAGCGTCTACGAGATCGGCGACACCAGGGTGCTCCTGACGCTTCTCGGCGGGCGCGAGGTCTACAGCGCCTGAGCGCCGGTATCGGCGACCGGCAGCAGGATTTCGAACCGTGTGCCCTGCCCCGGCGCGCTGTCGGCGGTGATCGTGCCGCCGCTGCGGGTCACGAGGTTGCGGCTGATCGAAAGGCCAAGCCCGGTGCCCTCGCTGCGCTTCGTCGTGAAGAACGGATCGAAGATCCGCCCCAGCACCTCGGGCGGCATCCCGGTTCCGGTATCGCTGACCGAGATCCGCACCATCGCCCGGCCCTTCGCCTCTTCGCGGCGGGTGCGCAGGGTCAGCCGGCCACCCTCCGGCATCGCCTGGACCGCGTTGACCATGAGGTTGATCAGCACCTGCTGCAACTCGGTGTGGTTCATCGCCACGACGACGCCGGCCGAAAGGTCCATCTCCACCTCGACCCGCGCCTTCGACAGGAGGTGATGCACCAGGGGCATCGTGTCGCGGATCACCGTGTCGGGATCGTTGCCGGAGCCCGCATCGGCATATTCCTCCGGCCGGGCGAAATGCAGGAGCTTCGAGACGAGGATATGGATCGCCTGGATCTGTTCCTGGATCAGGGTGAATTCGGTCTTGAGCGGCTCGGCGCGGGCCCCGAGGTCTTCACGCACAACATCAAGATTGCCCTGTATCACCGCGAGGGGATTGTTTATTTCGTGCGCCACGCCCGCCGTGATCTCGCCGATGGCGGCAAGCTTTTCCGACACGATCAGCTGGCGCGTCGTCGCCTCGATCTGGCGGTTGGCATCCTCGAGGTCGCGGGTGCGGTCCTTCACCCGCGCCTCCAGCTCCTCCGCCCAGTCCCGAAGCGCCCGGTCGCGTTCCTGCAACCGGTCGAGCAGGCTGTCGAGATGGCTGGCGACGCGGCCGATCTCGTCATCCGCGGCGCCGATCCCGGTCCGCGCGCCGAGATCGCCCTTCTCCACCGTCTCGATCGTGGCGTTCATCCGTTCGAGCGGCGCGAAGATGCCTTGCGCCCAGCGAAGGAGGACCGGGACCGAGACGGCGAGGACGATCAACAGCGTCGCCGCGATCTCAAAAAGCGTCTGGCGCTCGGCGGCCTTGAAGGGGGCTTCGAGAAAGCCGACGTAAAGCATGCCGACGCGCGCCCCGAACGTGTCGGTGATCGGCTCGTAGGCCGAGACATACCAGTCGTTGACGACGAAGGCGCGGTCGAGCCAGACCTGCCCCTCGTCAAGGACCCGCGCCCGGACGGCGGCCGAGACGCGGGTGCCGAGCGCGCGCACATCCTCGAAGAGCCGGACATTGGTGCTGATCCGCACGTCGTCGAGGAAGATCGTCGCCGTCCCCTGCCCGCTATCGCCAAGCCGGCCGGCGGGATAGACGAGGGTGTTGATCTCGTCGATGAAGGCGAGGTTGCGGTTGAGGAGCGTGCCACCCACCAGCGCGCCGCCGCCGCGCGCCGGGGCGGCGGCATGGACGACCATGCCACGGGTTTCCTCGGTCCGCTCGGTCGGCACGGCGGCGCGGGTCTCCACCAGAGGCAGGCGCGCGCGGCTGGCGAGGTCGGGCGAGAGACGGTGCAGATCGGCCGCGTCGAAGATGTCGATACCGGCGCCGGCACCGCCGGCAAGTGCCGCGGCGACGACGGGCCAGCGGGCGGGATCGGCGAGGCGACCGCCGGCCGGCGCGGAATGGACCGCGCCGGTGCCGTCGAGGAAATAGAGGAAATCGAGCCCGAGCGCCGCCCGCCGCTCTTCCAGGAACGCTCCAAGCGCCGCCGGATCGTCGCCGATGCCGGCGAAGGCGGCGGACTGGCTCAGCGCCTCGATATCGGCGCCGCGGTCGCTGAGAAGCCCGGCGAGGTGCTGGTGCGCGATGGTCAGCTCGCTGCCGACCTTGGCGATCAGCACTTCGTCGAAGCGGTCGATCCAGTTCTTCACCGTCGAGGCGAGGACCAGCGGCAGAAGGATGAGCGCCGGCAAAAGCGCGATCAGCAGCATCCGCGCCCGGACCGAGCGCCAGAAGCGCGGCGGCGGGGTCAGGGGGGCGGGCTCAGACATTCCATTGCGCGCATTTCCGGTCGATGGTCTTGCGCGACACGCCGAGTCGCCGCGCCGCCTCGGCCCGGTTGCCACGGCAGGCTTCGAGAATGGCGAGGATGTGCTGGCGTTCGACCGCCTGCAGGCTCTCGACCGGCTCGGCCTTGCCCTGGCCGCCGCCGGCGATCTCTGCCGGGAATTCGCCGAGGATCAGCGAGCGTTCGATGAGGTTCCTGAGCTCGCGGACATTGCCGGGCCAGTCGTAGCGGGCGAGGTTCCGCAGCACCTCCTCGGTCAGCGTCAGTGGCGGCACGCCGAGTTGTCGGGCGAGGTTGCCGATGAAGAGTTCGGCCAGTTCGGCGATGTCGCCGACCCGCTCGCGCAGGGGCGGCATCTCGACCTTCAGGACGTTGATCCGGTGGAAGAGGTCGCGGCGGAAGCGGCCCTCGGCCACCGCGCGGTCGAGGTCGGAATTGCTGGCGAAGACGAAGCGCAGGTTAAGCGGCACCTCGCGCTCCGACCCGTCGGGGCGGATGCGGTTGTCCTCGATCACCCTGAGGAGCGTCGCCTGCATCGTCAGCGGCAGTTCGGCGATCTCGTCGAGAAAGAGCGTGCCGCCGCTCGCATGGATCAGAAGGCCGTCCCGCCCCGCCCCGCCGACCTCGCCGAAAAGCTCGGCCGCGAGCCGGTCGGGCGAGATCGCGGCGCAGTTGATCGGCACGAAGGGTTTTTCGGCGCGCTCCGAGAGTGCGTGGAGCGTGCGCGCCGCGATCTCCTTGCCGGTGCCGCTTTCGCCGGTGAAGAGCACCGGCGTCGGCAAGGGGCCCACCCGTTCGAGGGTCTTCCGCACCGCCTCGATCCGCGGCGACTTGCCGATCAGCCGGCCGCGCGCGGCGAGCGCGTCGGCCTTCATCTCGTATTTCAGAAGGTAATTCTCGCGCCGGAGATAGCGCTGGTCCATGCAGCGGTTGACCGCGTTGAGGATCTGGTTCGAGCGGAAGGGTTTCAGCACGAAATCCGCGGCCCCCACCCTCAGCGCCTGGATCGCGGTATCGAGATCGGCATAGGCGGTCATCAGGATCGCCTCGGCGAAGAGCCCGACGCGGCGCTGCTCGGTCAGCCAGTCGAGCCCGGACTGGCCCGGCATCACGTTGTCGAGAAGCACGAGGTCGAAATGCGCGCTGTCGAGGATCTGCGAGGCTTCCTCGGCGCTTGCCGCCGCCTCGATCCGCTTGCAGCGCGGCTCGAACGTGCGGACGAGGAAATTCCGCATCCCCGGCTCGTCGTCGACGACGAGGATCGAGACATGCCGGAGCACCCGGTCGATCTCGGTCGGCGCGGCCGGTTCGGCGTCCTTTTGCGGCGGGGGCCCGCCCTGAAGCATTTCCGTCAACAACCTTTCCGCGTCAATCGAGCCGGACGGCGGGGCCGCTCGTCACGTCGCGGGCCGAAAAGCCCGCGTGATCGAGCGCCAGATCGGCGATCACCGCAATCGCAATCGCGCTCAGGAATGCAAAAGCCATGACCTTCATCGCCCGACGCTCCCCCTCGCCGCGGGTGCCCGACCCGTCATTCCGCCGGCTCCGCCGAAGAATGCCCCGGCGCCTTGCCGGTGACCTCCTCGTACCAGAGCGCATGGTGTTCCCTGGCCCACTGGACGTCAACCTCGCCCGTACCGACGGCGTCGAAGGCGCCTTCCATGCCGACGGTGCCGAGGTAGATATGGGCGATGATGATCGCCATGAAGAGGAAGGCGACGATGCCGTGCCAGGCCTGAGCGAGCTGCATTTCCTGATGCGGGCCGAGCACCGTCGGCAGTTCGCCGAATCCCAGCGCCTGCGGCAGGCCGGTGCCGTTCAGGATCGCGAAGGTCTTGGCGAACATCGGCAGTTCGAACGGGAACAAGAGCGACAGGCCCGAGAGCGAGATCGACAGGCCGAGCACCACCACCGCCCAGAAGACGATCTTCTGTCCGGCGTTGAATTTCCGCGCCGGCGGGTGGACGCCCTTGGAGAAGAGCCCGCCGCCGACGGCGAGCCATTTCAGGTCGTGGCGGTTGGGAATGTTGTGGCCGATCCAGACGACGATGACCAGCGCGAGCCCGATCATGAACGCCCAGGCGAAATTGTTGTGCGCCCATTTCCCGGCCGCCGCGACCGGCGCGTAGGCCTCCTTGCCGAAGAGCGGGATGAGCGCCACCCGGCCGAAGATCATCGCGAGCCCGGTCAGCGCCAGCACGATGAACGAACCCGCCATCAGCCAGTGGCCGAAGCGCTCGACCGCGTTGAAGCGGGTGATCGTCTCGCCGGTATGCTCGCCCTCGATGCGGATCTTGCCGCGGACGATGTAGAAGAGGACGAGGATCGCGATCATGGCGAGGAGCAGATAGCTGCCGTAGTGGAGGAGCGGGCCTTCGCGGAAGGCGAGCCAGCGCATGCCGCCGTCCTGGATCACCACCTCCGATCCCGGCATCCGGGTGGAGACGGTGAGATCGGCCGCGCCGTAGCGGAGGGCCCGCCAAAGCTCGGGGTCGGAGACCCCGCCGAGCGTGCCGAGCTGATCGCTCGGCGCGGCGGCAGCGTCGGGATCGCCGAGCGCATCGCGGCGGAAGCTGTCGTCGACCTTGAGGCCCTGCTGGCGGGCGAGGATATCCTCGAGCGTCTGGCCGCCGCCGGTCGCGGCGCGCGGGTCGGGCGGCGGCGTCTCCTGCCCGGGCGCCGGCAGCGCCAGGACCGCGATCGCGGCCAGAACCGTCAGGAACCTTCGCAGGATCATCGTCTTCCCCGATCTCGTCATTCGCCGGAAAGCCATCCCGCGACGCGCCGCGCCACGGGATGAGGCGTCATCGCGGCGGCGTCAGTTGGCCGCCTTCTGGTCGTAGGCCGTGCCCCAGCCCCAGGCGCCCGAACCGAAGCCGCGCGCCACGACCCGCTCGCGGTAGATCGCCGACACCACGTCGCCGTCGCCGGCCAGGAGTGCCTTGGTCGAGCACATCTCGGCGCAGATCGGCAGCTTGCCCTCGGCGATCCGGTTGCGGCCGTATTTCTGGAACTCGGCCGAGGAATTGTCCTCTTCCGGGCCGCCGGCGCAGAAGGTGCACTTGTCCATCTTGCCGCGCGAGCCGAAATTGCCGGCCTGCGGGTATTGCGGCGCGCCGAAGGGGCAGGCGTAGAAGCAATAGCCGCAGCCGATGCAGAGGTCCTTCGAGTGCAGGACGATGCCGTCCTCGGTCTGGTAGAAGCAGTCGACCGGGCAGACCGCCATGCAGGGCGCGTCCGAGCAGTGCATGCAGGCGACCGAGATCGACCTCTCGCCCGGCTTGCCGTCGTTGATCGTCACCACCCGCCGGCGGTTGATGCCCCAGGGCACCTCGTGCTCGTTCTTGCAGGCGGTCACGCAGGCGTTGCACTCGATGCAGCGTTCGGCGTCACAGAGGAATTTGACCCTTGCCATATCCGTTTCTCCTTATGCTGCGCTGATCTTGCAGAGCGTGGCCTTGGTCTCCTGCATGAGCGTCACGGAGTCGTAGCCATAGGTCTGCGCGGTGTTGGAGCTTTCGCCGAGGACATAAGGGTCGGCGCCCTCGGGATACTTGTCCCTGAGGTCCTGCCCCTGGAAATGCCCGCCGAAATGGAAGGGCATGAAGGCCACGCCCGCGGCCACCCGCTCGGTCACCATCGCCATGACCTTGACCTTGCCGCCTTCCGGCCCCTCGACCCAGACCTGCGCCCGGTCGCGGACCCCGAGGTTGTTGGCGTCGCGGGGATTGATCTCGACGAACATGTCCTGCTGCAATTCGGCCAGCCACGGGTTCGAGCGGCTCTCGTCGCCGCCGCCCTCGTATTCGACGAGACGCCCCGAGGTCAGGATGATCGGGTAATCCTGGCTGAAGTCCTTTTCCTGGATCGAGGCATAGAGCGTCGGCAGGCGGTAGAGCCGTCGGTCGTCATAGGTCGGATAGTCGGCCACGAGGTCGCGCCGGCTGGTATAGAGCGGTTCGCGGTGCAGGGGC